>NZ_JBKJWH010000074.1:0-44406 GCF_046716805.1 Mycetocola sp.
CTGGGTCTCGGCGACGCCATCTTCATCGGCCTCGGCTCGATGATCGGAGCCGGGGTCTTCGCCGCCTTCGCCCCAGCGGCAGCGTCGGCCGGTTGGGGGCTGCTCGTCGGCCTCGTTCTTGCCGCGATCATCGCCTACTGCAATGCGGCGGCGTCGGCTCAGCTCGCCGCCCAGTACCCGTCGTCCGGTGGCACCTACCTCTACGGCCGGGAACGCCTCGGCGAGTGGTGGGGATTCGCCGCCGGCTGGAGCTTCGTGATCGGTAAGACCGCGAGCTGCGCGGCCATGGCTCTGACCTTCGCGGCATACGCGGCACCCGCCGGCTGGGGAAAGCCGGTTGCCGCCCTCGCGGTCGCCGGTCTCATCCTCGTGAACTACTTCGGGGTCACGCGGACGGCGTTGTTGACGAAGGTCCTCGTCGTCGTGTCGCTCCTCGTGCTCGCCGTGGTCGTGGCTTCGGGGCTCGCATCGCCGGCGGCGGATGCGTCGGGCGCGGGATCGAGCGGGCTGTTCGACGCCGGCATTTACGGCATCCTCCAGTCGGCTGGTCTGCTGTTCTTTGCCTTCGCCGGCTATGCCCGCATCGCGACGATGGGGGAGGAAGTCCGGGACCCGAAACGCACCATCCCGCGGGCCATCGTCGCGGCGCTCACCGCCGTCGTGGTGATCTACGCTGTGGTGGCAGTCGTGGCCCTGCGCACGCTCGGCTCGGATGAACTCGCATCATCAGCCGCCCCCCTCGTCGACGTGGCCGTCTCAGGAGGCTGGGACTGGGCCGCTCCGGTCATTCAGATCGGGGCCGCGGCCGCGTCGCTCGGCGCGCTACTCGCCCTCATCGCCGGCATCGGGCGGACGAGCCTGGCCATGGCGCGCGAAGGCGACCTGCCCCGAGTGCTTGCGGCGGTGCATCCGCGTTATTCCGTGCCCCACCGCGCCGAGCTCACGCTCGGAGCAATCGTGATCGTCGTCGTTCTCTTCGTCGACCTGCGCGGGGCCATCGCGTTCTCGTCGTTCGGTGTGCTGCTGTACTACTTCATCGCCAACCTCGCGGCGCTTCGCCAGGAGGACGCCGTGCGGCGCTTCCCGCGCTGGCTGCAGGTGCTCGGTATGGCCGGATGCCTCGTGCTCGTCGCCACGTTGCCTCCGCTCGGGATTGCGGTCGGCGTCGTGGTTCTGGCGGTCGGCCTCGGCGGCCGGTTCCTCTTGCGGCGGTAACAGCGATCGAATTGCCGGGGTCGAGGGGGTTCTGCCCGCCCCGCACCCCCTCAAAGGCAGCAGCTCGCGCAGGTGGGAGTTACCTGCGGAAGTACGACACCGTTGCGTCGAGCGCGGTCTCCCACGGGGTGGCGGTCACGCCGAGCTCGCGTTCGGTTCCGGTGGCATCCGAGAGGAACGGCATCCGGAACTGGTAACTCGACGCCGCGATCTCGTTGAGCACCGGGTTGACCATGCCGAGGCCACGGACCAGCCAGCCGGGCAGCCCTGAGACGGACCCGTTCACACCGTAACGCTCATTGACCTGGCGGCAGATTTCGGTGCGGCTCGCGTTCGACGCGGCGGGGGTGAGCCAGATGCGCCCCCAGTCGCCCGCGTGCCCGGCGGCCGCGACGATCGTGCTGGCGAGGTCGGGGAGATACGCCCAACTGTGCGGTTGTGCTGGGTCGCCGATGGCTGTGGAGCGTTTGCTCGCCAGGATCGGCGCGAAGAAGCGGGTGCCGAGGTGCGCGTCGGCGGTGGCGCCGGGGCCGAAGTAGTCACTGGCGCGAACCTCGACGGCTCGCACGTCGCCGCGGTCGTTCGCCGCGCGGAGCGTCGACCAGAGGTCGCGCCGCACGACGCCTTTCGATTCGGCGGGATGCTCCGGCGTGTGTTCGGTGATCGGCATGTCGGCTTTGCCGTAGGAGTAGAGGTTTCCCACCAGAACGATGTCGGCGCCAGCGGTCCGGGCGGCGCGGAGGACGGCATCGACGATCGGCGGCCACTCGGTTCGCCAGCGGTGGTACGGCGGGTTGGTGCACACGACGATGGTGGAGCGTCCGGCGGCGGCGCGGGTCAGCGTGTCCGCGTCTGCCGCGTCGAGCCGGACGGCCGTCGTACCGGGCAGCGTCGTCCCGGATCGGGTGCCGAGGGTGACATCCTGCCCGCCGTCGAGGAAGGCGCGGGTGACGGCCGAGCCCACCGGGCCGGCACCGAGAACGAGAACAGCCACGTCGACTCCATCCGCGAATTCTCCTGGCCGAAGCCTAGCGGTGGGAGAAGGACGGGGAAACGTTCCCGACTAACGGAAGTTGATGAACTGCAGGTCGATGTCGAGGTCCTTGCCCTTGAGCAGGGCGATCGTCTCCTGAAGGTCGTCGCGGCTCTTCGACTGCACACGAAGTTCGTCGCCCTGGATCTGGCTCTTGACGCCCTTGGGCCCTTCGTCGCGAATGATCTTGTTGATCTTCTTCGCGTTCTCCTGCGTGATGCCGTCCTTGAGTTCCGCTTCGATGCGGTACTCCTTGCCGCTCGCGAACGGCTCGCCTGAGTCGAGGCTCTTGAGCGAGATGCCGCGCTTGATGAGCTTCGTCTGGAACACGTCGAGGATCGCCTTCACGCGCTCTTCACTGTTCGCCTTCATGAGAATCTTCTCGCCGGACTGGGCGATCGACGCCCCGGTGCCCTTGAAGTCGTAGCGCTGCTCGATCTCCTTGTGCGCCTGGTGGAGGGCGTTGTCCGCCTCCATCTTGTCGACCTTCGAAACCACGTCAAACGATGAATCAGCCATGGCCCCATGGTACGTGTTTCCGCGGCGCACCGGGCCGGGTGGGCTGGCGCCGACGATTCCACGCGATCCGGGCCGAAGCATCCGGTACGCCGGGTGAGTTCGTCCGAGGCGGGTGAGCTGGCGGTTACTGGGGTGGTCGCGCCGTCGACGACCGCACGATGAGTTCGTACGGCAGCGGCACGTCTGCGCTCTCCGGGGCGCCCGCCGTCGGTTCGAGCAGCAGCATCAGCGCCTCAACCGCATGCTCACCCTGCCGGCGCGGGAACTGCGCCACCGTCGTCAGGCCGAAGAACGCTGAGAGCTGGTGGTCGTCGATGCCGACGACGGAGACGTCCTCTGGCACATGAAGGCCGAGATCCCGGGCGGCGAGGATCGATCCGATCGCCATCTCGTCGGACGACGCCACGATCGCGGTCGGCCGGTTGTGCGGGCTGCCCAGCAATTGCTTGGCGGCCTCGTAGCCGCCGGGCAACGTGAAGTCTGCAGGCCGGAACAGCGTCGCGTCGACCGGCACGCCGGCATCCTGCAGCGCGCGCTCATAGCCGATACGCCGGTTGGATGGCAGGTGGAAATCGAGGTCGAACTCCTTGCCGCCGCCGATGTGGGCGATGCGGGTATGGCCGAGGCCGAGCAGGTGTTCGGTGGCAAGCCGCGCGACGGCGACATCGTCCATGGTGAGGCTGAACACGCCGGCGATCGGGCCGCCGACCCCGATCAGCGGCTTGCCCATCGCATGCAGGCTCGACACTTCCTCCTCGGTGAGTTCGAGGCCGATGGCGATGACGGCGTCGACCCGCTGCCGCAGCAGGAAGTGGTCGAAGACGCTCTTGCGTTCGTCGCCGCCGCCGGTGAGGTTGTAGAGGGTGAGGTCGTAGCCCAGGCGGAGGAGCGCGCTCTCCGCCCCTTCGATGACGGATGCGAAGAACCAGTGATTGAGGAACGGCACAACGACGCCCACGTTGCGGGTTCGCCCGGAGGCGAGGCTCGACGCGTTCGACGACACGACGTACTCCAGGTCAGCGGCAGCCTGGGCCACCTTCAGTCGCGTGGCCTCCGACACGTACCCGCGGCCGCTGAGCGCGCGCGACACCGTCGCCGTTGAGACGCCCGCGCGACGCGCGACCTCGTCGATGCCCGCCATTGAGACCCCTTTGGGTGAGAGTGATGCCAGTGGCCAGCATAGCGACGCGCCGCACGCGGATGCCGCGGCGACGCACTCGACAGTGGCGCGGGGCACGCCGGTGTGCAACGCTCGGTACGGACGAAAAGGGGGAGCGTATGCATCGGGACGACGAACGGGTGATCGTGATCGGCGACGCACTCATCGACGAGCTACGGGATGCCTCGGGGAGCCAGGACTTCGTCGGCGGTGCTGCGCTCAACGTCGCCGTCGGGCTGTCCCGGCTCGGCGTGCCCACCACCCTCATCGCGATGATCGGTGACGACGCTGACGGGCAGCGCATCCGTGCCTTCCTCGATCAGTACGGTGTCGAGCTGCTCGCCACCCCGAGTCTGCTCGGCTCGTCACGGGCGATCAGCGACCGCGCAGAGGGCGAACCCCGGTATCTCTTCAACGAAGCGGCCCGCGCCCGCCGGATCGTGTTCGCCGACGAGGAAAGGCTGGCGATCGCCGATGCCCGCCTCGTTGTGGTGAGCTGCTTCCCGTTCGACGACGACGAGCAGTCGGCGGCGCTCGAGGATGCGGTGGCGAACCCTGGCAGGCGCCTGGTCCTCGACCCGAACCCCCGCGCGGGGATGCTGCACGACACCGCGCGATTCGTGTCGAACTTCGAACGACTGGCAGCGGCCTCGCTGCTCTGCAAAGTCGGCGATGAGGATGCCCAGCTGTT
Source organism: Mycetocola sp. (assembly GCF_046716805.1). GTDB lineage: Bacteria > Actinomycetota > Actinomycetes > Actinomycetales > Microbacteriaceae > Mycetocola_A. Next base: position 4,618 of record NZ_JBKJWH010000074.1, read on the forward strand.
GTACGGCATCGACTTGCCGCAGCTCGTGGAACGCCTGAGGACGGTCGGTACGGCGAACGTGCTGGCGACGGCCGGCCGCGGCGGGGCATCCGTTTCGACTCCCACCGGCACGGTGTCGCGCCCGATCGCGGACCTGCCCGGTCTGGTCGTGGACACGATGGGAGCGGGGGATGCCGTGCTGGCTGCCGCCGTGCACACCCTCGTCATGGACGGCGTGCCGGCGGGCGACGCCGAGTGGGGACGGCTGCTCGAGAACGCCATGCTCATCGCCGCGCACACCTGCCGGCAGAACGGCGCGCTGCTGCAGCTACCGCCGGTCGCCTGAAGCGCCCGCCGATTCGCGGAAAACCACCGTCACGGAGTACTATTTTCAAGCGCCTTCGGTTGTCTGTACAAGTCGGTCGAGTGCGTCTGGCGAGTTACCCAAGCGGCCAAAGGGATCTGACTGTAAATCAGACTGCTCAGCATTCGGGGGTTCGAATCCCTCACTCGCCACGTACAAAGCAACAGCAGATCCTGCCCCGGCCATCGGTCGGGGCTTTTCTGTTGGTTCGGTCCACAAGAGAAAGAGAAGAACCATGCCCCGCAATACTTTGATCGTCGGTGCAATCCTGATTGTGTTGGGTGCCATCAGCTATGTCGCGTCCGCGTTCGCCAGCTGGACGGCGCTGATCCCGTCCTTCCTCGGCGTCGTGCTTGTGATCTGCGGGCTGATCGCCTTGCGTAAGCCGATGCTCGGCGTCCATGCCGCCCTCGTCGTCGCCCTGCTCGGGCTGGCCGGCACTCTCATGAACGTTCTCAAGCTGGGAGAGGTGTTCGCCGGCACCGCTGAACGGCCGCTCGCTGTGATCGTCAGCGCCGTCACGTTCGTGCTTCTGCTGATCTACATCGTTTTAGGCGTGCGATCCTTTCTCGCGGCGCGACGCTGGAAGAACGCGGATTCTGCCCGCCAGGGCTGAACGAGCCGGATAACGCAAAGGACCCTAGCTGATTCGGCTGGGGTCCTTTGCTGTTGATTCAGATCCGTGGACGGACTGTTTACGGCGTACGGAGGTGGGAGACGCTGACGCTCTCGACGGAACGGACATCGGGGTCGGCAGCCGCCTGGCTTTTCTGTATCCCGGAGAGCATGGCCGCAATCAGGAATATCGCCAGCGTCACGAGAATCCAGGCGTAGAACCCGGCCATCCGAGTGAAGTGGGTGCGCTCACTGGCCGCCGGACGGATGGTTTCGGCGGGCGCAGTCTGGATGATTGCGTTTTCTTGCGTGAAAGTATCGCTGGCGGTGCTTGACATGTTGATTGGAATCCTCACAGGCGCGGCAGAAGTTCTCGACGGATTGGCCGCTCCGGACTCCAGCCTATGTTCCGTCCGCTGATCGGACGGTGGCTTGACTTTCCCCACGAACGTCGCGTACGGCATCCGTTAACGGCAACAGGGCGCCCCGCCGACGGCGGGACACCCTGTTGGAGGAAGCGGATTACGCTGCGACGAGAGCCTCGGCGCGAACGGCCTCGAGAGCCTTGGTCCACGGCACGAGCTGGTCGAGAACCGGCGCGAGCGTAGCGGCCGACTGCTCGGTCGGTGCGAAGGCGCTGAAGTTCTCGAAGTCGGTGAACAGGCTGAACATGCCGGTCTTCTGGACGTGAGCGATCTGCAGTTCGGAGAGAATTCCACGGAGGTGCTCGGCGGCGCGGACGCCCATGGCGGATCCGTAGCCGACGATGCCGGCAGCCTTGTTGCTGAACTCGGCGTTCAGGTAGGACAGCGCGTTGGCGAGAGCCGGGGTGACGGTGTGGTTGTACTCACCGGTGATGAAGACGTAGCCGTCGAACTCAGCGATCTTCTCAGACCAGACCTTGGTGTGGTCGTTCGTGTAGTTCTGGTACGCGGCGGGGTACGCCTCGTCGAGCAGCGGAAGGTTGAAGTCGGCAATGTCGACCAGCTCGAACTCTGCATCCGAGCGCTGCTGCGCCTGTGCGAGTACCCACTCGGCAACGCCGCGGTTGATGCGGCCTGGACGGGTGCTTCCGGTGACGATGGCGATCTTAGTCATTGAAGACCTTTCCCTATAGTTGATGTGTCAATTAGTCTGACAGAAGGAGTCTGCCCGGTTTCTATTGTCGTGTCAACTAAAAGGAGGGTTTATGAATTTGCATGGAGATAACTCTCAGGTTACGCGGTGGCTCGATGAACGGGAAGAGCAGGTCTGGCTGACTCTCCGCGAATTCATCTGGGGGTTCCCTGCTGCTCTCGACCGACAGGCGCAGCGGGACTCAGCTCTCTCGATCGTCGAATACTCGGTTCTGTCGACGCTGTCCGAGGCGCCAGGCGCGCGGATGCGGGCGGGCGACCTCGCCGCTGAACTCGGCTGGCAGCGCAGCAGGCTGTCGCACCTCGTCGGCCGGATGGAGACCAAGGGCGTGGTCGAGCGCAGGCACTCCGACCTCGACGGACGCGGCCAGGACGTCGTGCTCACCGACGCCGGCTGGGCGGCGATCCGCGCCGCAGCGCCCGGGCACGTGACCTTCGTACGGGAGGCGGTGTTCGACACGCTGACCCCCGCGGAACAGGATGTCCTGGAGTCGGCGCTGACCCGGATTCGCGCGCGGATCGCCGAAGACGGGCTCTGGGCGGGCTCAGCCGGCAGCCCTTCATGCCCTCCCGCCGAGCAGTCCCTTGAGGCGTGTGACCCGGAAACCTGAGCCGGAAGCCAGTGCGGCAGGTGGTCTAGCGTTGTAACCATGACACGCGAGTTGCAGGACCTGGCCACCGAAATCGCACTGAAGGCCGGCGAGCTGATCCTCCGTCGACGTACCGAAGGCGTGACCGTCGCCGCGACGAAATCCTCGGCCGAGGATGTCGTCACCCTCGCCGATCACGAATCCGAAGCTCTCATCCGCAGTCTCCTGTTGGACGCCCGGCCTGACGACGGGTTCTTCGGCGAAGAGTCCGAAGCGTCGTCGAGCACCAGCGGGCTGACCTGGATCGTCGATCCGATCGACGGCACGGTCAACTATCTCTACGGCATCCCGAACTACGCCGTGAGCGTCGCCGTCGTCGAAGGAGAACCGGACCCGCACACCTGGAAGGCACTCGCCGCGACCGTCACCAATCCGGCCGCAGGTGAGACCTTCTCGGCAGCGCTCGGCGAGGGCGCCACGCTCAACGGCCGAACCATCCGTGCCAACTCCGGAGTCTCAGCGTCTCTCGCACTCCTCGGTACAGGCTTCGCCTACAACGCCGACCGCCGGATCTGGCAGGCAGGTATCGTGCAGCACCTGATCGGCGAGGTGCGAGACATCCGCCGGATGGGATCGGCCGAACTCGACCTGTGCTCGGTGGCCTGCGGCCGGCTCGACGGATACTACGAACGCGGCCTCAACCCGTGGGATCACGCGGCGGGTGCCCTGATCGCGCAAGAGGCAGGAGCCCGCGTCGGCGGGCTGCACGGTGCCGCCGCCAGCGCAGACTTCACCCTGGCCGCGGACCCCGCACTCTTCGACGTCCTGCACGACCTGCTTCTCGACGCGGGTGCTGAGGCTTCCATCCTCGGCTGACGTCTGGCTGCGCACGCTCGACAGGAAGCGGGCCCGGGAACGGGCCGATTGTTCCTGTCGAGCGTCGCATCGCAACAGAATGCCCTGTTGAAGCTACGCGATCGCGGCGAGTCCCTCGCGCAACGGAGTCGTCGGGCGGCCGATCAGCCGCGCGAGCTCTCCGGTCGTCGTCTCGAGAAGGCCGTCACGGGTGTTCCCGTCGAGGGCGACGAGGAAACCGGCGGTCTGGGCGTCGAGGCCCGCACCGGTGAGGGCGGCACTATGCTCTTCGGGGCTCACGGATGCGAAGACGACTTCGCGACCCACGACGTCGCTCAACGCTGAGGCGAGTTCGTGGCCGTCCCAGGCCACGTCTCCGGACAGCTCGTAGACGGCGCCATCGTGGCCATCCGTGGTCAGGACGATGGCGGCGGCCTCCGCGTAGTCGGTGCGTGACGCGCTGGCGATGCGCCCGTTCCCCGCGCTGGCGAGGTAGACGCCCGTGGAGCGGACCTGCGGAATGGTGCTCTCGTAGTTCTCGGTGTACCACCCGTTGCGAAGCAGTGTGAAGGGGATGCCTGAAGCCTGCAGGAGTTCCTCGGTCGCCCTGTGCTCCGGAGCCAGGATCAGGGCTGATGTATCGGCCTGAGGGGTGCTCGTGTAGACGATGCGCGCGACGCCGGCTGCCTTGGCGGCATCGATGGCGTTGGCGTGCTGCTCGACGCGACGGCCGACCTCGCTGCCGGAGACGAGCATGAGGGTGTCGGCGCCGGCGAAAGCGGAGTCAAGGCTCGCCCGGTCGGCGTAGTCGATGACCGCGGTGGATACACCGAGAGCTTCGAGCTCAGCAAGCTTCGATGTGTTGCGGCCGACTGCGACAATCTGCTCCGGGTCGGTGCCGCGGGTGAGAAGGTGCTCGATGATGAGACGGCCGAGGGACCCGGTTGCTCCGGTGACGACGATGGTCATTGGTTTCCTATTCCTGGCCCGCCGGTGCAGGCCTGTCCCTCGAGGGAACCGCGAGAGGAGCCAGGACCTTCCCTGATGGACCAAACCAGGTGACCTCGGTTGGCGCCCAACTCCGCCAGACTGCGGCGTCTCGTGCCGTTGGAACCCGAACAGCGGCCTATCTCCGCGGATCGGCGGAGTTGTGCGCGCACGAAAAGGGCGGACGACCGAAGCCGCCCGCCCCCTCTGCAGACCAGAACCTACGGAGTCCGCACCCAGACGGTGGAGTCGGCGCCGACGGATGCCCCGTCGAAGTCGGCCGATGCCAGCAGCAGGTCGGCCCCGGCGAACGCCGCGGGCAGAGCTACCGGGGTGTCGCCGGTGTTTGCGATCACCGTGACCGGGCCATTACTGAATGCTGCGACAGAGTCGGGGAATCCTTCGAGCCAGCTGACCGAGCCGAGTCCAAGCGTGTGCTCGCGGCGCAGCCGCAGCGCCTCACGGTACAGCTCGAGCGTCGAGCCGGCGACCCCGACCTGCGCGTCGCGGGCGTAGCCGTCCCAGTCGCTCGGCTGCGGAAGCCAGGCTGCGCCGGTCGTGTTGAAACCGTACGCAGGGGCCCCGGCTTCCCACGGAATCGGCACGCGGCATCCGTCACGGCCGTAGCGTTCACGGTTCGTGCGGAACCAGGTGGGGTCCTGGCGTGCCTCGTCTGGAAGATCGATGACCTCGGGCAGGCCGAGTTCCTCGCCCTGGTACAGGTAAGCGCCGCCGGGCAGCGCGAGCATGAGCGCGGTCGCCGCACGAGCGCGGCGCAGGCCGGTCTCGCGGATCGGCTGGCCGGGGCTTTTCGGCCCGATGCCATGACCCTGCGGGTTCTCGGCGGTCACGGCGAGCCGTGAGGCGTGCCGGACGACGTCGTGGTTCGAGAGAACCCAGGTGCTTGGGGCGCCGACGGCACCGAATGCTTCGAGCGACTCGTCGATGACAGCGCGCAACGCGGATGCCTCCCACGGCGTCTCGAGGTACGGGAAGTTGAACGCCTGCTGCATTTCGTCCGGCCGCACCCACTTCGCCATCTTCGACAGCGGGTCGACCCACGCCTCGGCGCAGAGGACGCGGTCGCCCTCGTACTCCTCGAGGAGGAGGTGCCAGTCACGGTAGATGTCGTGCACGCCCTCCTGGCCCCAGTACGGAGCGCCGCCGTCGATGTCCTCGAAGTCGTCGATGCCGGGTTCGAGCCCGAGCGGGGTGCCGCCGCCCATGCTTCCGCCTTCGACGGGCGGGGTGTAGTCGGGGAGGCCGTCGGCCTTGATCATGCCGTGGGCGACATCGACCCGGAAGCCGTCGACACCGCGGTCCAGCCAGAAGCGCAGCACACCGCGGAACATTTCGCGGACTTCCTCATTGCTCCAGTCGAAGTCGGGCTGGCTGGAGTCGAAGATGTGCAGGTACCACTGGCCAGGGGTTCCGTCCGGGTTCGTCGTGCGGGTCCATGCGGGGCCGCCGAAAACGCTCTGCCAGTTGTTCGGCGCGACGTCACCGTTTTCGCCCGTGCCGTCCCGGAACATGTATCGCGCCCGCTCCCGCGAACCGGGTTCGGCTGCGAGGGCCGCCTGGAACCAGGGGTGTGCGTCGGAGGAGTGGTTGGGGACGAGGTCGACGATCACGCGGATGCCGTATGCGTGTGCCTGGGACGTCATCGCGTCGAAATCGTCAAGCGTTCCGAAGATCGGGTCAACGTCGCAATAGTCGGCGACGTCGTAGCCGGCATCCTTTTGCGGGCTGGTCATGAAGGGGGACAGCCAGATGGCGTCGACCCCCAACGACTGCAGTGCTGAGAGCCTCGACGTGATACCCGGCAGGTCGCCCAGGCCGTCGCCGTCGGCATCCGCGAAGGAGCGAGGGTAGATCTGATAAATGACGGCCGAACGCCACCACTCTGTGCTGGTACGCGAGTTCATGCCCGCCACTCTAAGCCATTCTCCGCCGCCTGTGGAAGCGCTTGCCTACCGGGCCCTTACCGCAAGGTCACGATTGAACAAACAACTGCCCGGTGTTGGTTGTAATTTCACGGTCGACGATGTATATCTGGAAACGCTTGCAGTAATTGCGGCACCGAGAGAACGGTCTTTCACTGACGAGGAGTTCCCCGCATGGGGAGCCGGGACACAGCACCCGGCATCCGAGGAGGCAACGAGGCCAGCACTCGCTCGATATCTCCTGATGAAAGGCACACACCAATGAGGGTGAAAAACTCTGCACTTCTGAAAGCAGGCGCGGTCGCGGCAATCGCGACTCTCGCGCTCGCCGGATGCGCCAGCGGCGGCAACGCCTCCAACGAAGAAACCGAAACCGACGCAACCCTGACGGTCTGGGTAGACGCGGACCGCGCACCCGTCCTCAAGGATGCCGCCGCGGACTTCACCAAGGACTCCGGCGTCAAGGTCAAGCTCGTCCAGAAAGACTTCGGCAAGATCCAGGACGAGTTCATCGCCCAGGTGCCATCAGGCAAGGGCCCGGACATCACAATCGGTGCCCACGACTGGCTCGGCAACTTCGCCACCAACGGTGTGGTCCAGCCGATCGAACTCGGCGACAAAGCCGCTGAGTTCGAAGATGTCGCCATCCAGGCGATGAGCTACGAGGGCAAGACCTACGGCCTCCCGTACGCGATCGAGAACATCGCGCTCCTGCGCAACACGGCACTCGCCGCGGAAGCCCCGACCGACTACAACGACATGGTCGCCGACGGCACCGCAGCCGGCACCGAGTTCCCATTCCTGGTGCAGGTCGGCCCTGAAAGCGACCCGTACCACCTCTACCCGTTCCAGACCTCATTCGGCGCTCCCGTCTTCGGCACCAACGATGACGGCAGCTACAACCCCGAAGACCTCCAGATCGGCGGGGGCACCGACTTCGCCGCCTGGCTCGCCGAACAGGGTGCCGCAGGCCACCTGAGCACGTCGGTCACCGGTGACATCGCCAAGGAGAAGTTCAACTCCGGCGCCAGCCCCTACTTCATCACCGGCCCGTGGAACGTCGGACCGGCCCAGGAAGCCGGCATCGACGTGGCCGTCGACCCGATCCCCTCAGCGGGTGGCGAGGTCGCACAGCCGTTCGTCGGCGTGCAGGGCTTCTTCGTTTCGGCGAAGAGCAAGAACACCCTCGCAGCCAACGAGTTCCTGACGAACTTCATCGGCACCGAAGAGGTCCAGGACGCCCTGTTCGAGAAGGGCCAGCGCCCGCCGGCACTGACCGCCTCGTTCGAGAAGGCCGCATCCGACCCGATCGTTGCCGCGTTCGGTGAAGTGGGAGCCAACGGCGTCCCGCAGCCGTCCATCCCGCAGATGGGCAAGGTCTGGCAGTTCTGGGGCGTCACCGAAGCCGCGATCATCGCGGGTGAGGGCGACCCGACCCAGCTGTGGGAGAAAATGACCGCAGACATCCAGGCTGCAATCGCAGAGTAACGAATCGAGAGAGCCGGCCCGGCAGCTTCCGCTTCCCGGCCGGCGCGTTTCTACCGCCGGCATCACCACACACACTGAGGCGACAATGAGTACAGGCACCAGGCCCAGCGGCACCGAAACGTCCCCGCAGGTCGCGGAATCGAAGCGATCGAAGCGAGCCGGCCGTATCGCCGAGCAGGCATCCGGCGGGGTCGTCGCACTCCTCGTGAAGATCGCACTCCTCGCGATCGTCGACGCGATCGCCGTCTACGCCCTGTTCATCCTGTTCCTCAAACAGGACTGGCTGATTTTCGCCATCGTCGTGATCGTCACCGCGGCGATCAACGTCATCTACTTCTCCAAACGGATGCTGCCCGCCAAGTATCTGGCACCGGGTCTGGTCTTCCTGCTCATCTTCCAGATCTTCGTCATCGGTTACACCGCGTACATCTCGTTCACCAACTACGGCACCGGTCACAACAGCACCAAAGAGGATGCCGTCACCTCGCTGATCCAGTCGGCCCAGTACCGCGTCCCCGATTCCCCGACCTACGGGCTCACGGTCGTCGAACAGCTTGGTCAATACAGCTTCCTCGTCACCGACCCCGACGGTGACGTTTCGATCGGCAACACCGAGACGCCGCTCAGTGAAGTCTCTGACGCCGAGGTGTCCGGCGGCAAAGCCGTCGCACTCCCGGGTTACAACAGCCTCAACTTCTCCGACATCATCGCGAACCAGGACGCGATCGCGGCCATGACCGTGCAGATCTCGGACGACCCGAACGACGGGGCGCTCCGCACCCCCGACGGGTCAAGCGCGTACCTGTACCTGTCGACGCTCGCCTACGACGAGTCCGCCGACACGATGACGAACACCGACACCGGTGTCGTCTACTCGGACACCGGCGACGGAGCCTTCACGTCCGAGGACGGCGAGGAATTGCTGCCCGGCTGGAGCGTCGTCGTCGGGGCGGAGAACTACGTCAAGGCGTTCACCGATCAGAGCATCCGCGGGCCGCTTCTCAGCGTCACCGCCTGGACCTTCGCGTTCGCCCTGCTCAGCGTCGCCACCACCTTCGTCCTCGGCCTGTTCCTCGCCATCGTCTTCAACGACGTCCGGATGCGCGGGCGCAAGTTCTACCGCGTTCTCATGATCCTGCCCTACGCGTTCCCCGGGTTCCTCGGCGCGCTTGTCTGGGCGGGCATGCTCAATGAGGACTTTGGCTTCGTGAACTTGACTCTGTTCGGCGGAGCGGAGATACCCTGGCTGACCAACGAATGGCTGGCGAAGTTCAGCATCCTGTTCGTGAACCTCTGGCTGGGGTTCCCATACATGTTCCTCGTCTGCACGGGGGCGCTTCAATCGATACCCGAGGAGCTGCAGGAAGCGGCTACCGTGGACGGAGCCAACCCGTGGCAGGTGTTCCAGCGCATCAAATTCCCCCTCCTTCTGGTTTCCGTGGCACCTTTGCTGATCGCCTCGTTCGCGTTCAACTTCAACAACTTCAACCTGATTTACATGCTGACCAACGGCGGGCCGCGCGATGCGTCGGCCAGCATCAACGTCGGGGCATCCGACATCCTGATCTCGATGGTCTACAAGGTCGCGTTCGTCGGCGCCAACCGTGACTACGGGCTGGCGAGCGCCTTCTCCATCCTGATCTTCGTCATTGTGGCCATCATCGCCATCGTGAGTTTCCGACAGACCAAGGCACTGGAGGATCTGAACTAATGAGCACCTCAGCACCCGTTCTTTCCACGCAGCCTGCGGCACCGGTCGTCCCGGTCAAACGGCCGTTCAACTTCGGTCGCTGGTTCGCGGCCACCGGCTGGCGGCACCTTGTCGGCATCGCGATGGTCATCTTCGCCGTCTTCCCGCTGCTGTACGTGCTCTCGGCGTCGCTCAACCCGAACGGAACACTGCTGCAGTCCAACGGGCTCTTCTCCAGCCTGGGTCTCGACAACTACGTCACGCTGTTCAACTCCCCGCAGCAGCCGTACGCCGCGTGGTTCATGAACACCCTGGTCATCGGGATCACCACCTCGATCGGCACCGTGTTCCTCGGTGCGCTCGCCGCGTATTGCTTCAGCCGGATGCGATTCACCGGCCGCAGGGTCGGCCTGCTGTCGCTGCTCATCGTGCAGATCTTCCCGCAGCTCCTCGCGGTCGTCGCGATTTTCCTGCTGCTGACCACGCTCGGTGACATCTTCCCGATCCTGGGACTCGACAACCAGATCGCCCTCATCATGGTGTATCTCGGTGGTGCGCTCGGTGTGAACACGTACCTGATGTACGGCTTCTTCAACACCGTTCCCTCGTCTTTGGACGAAGCGGCGAAGCTCGACGGCGCCGGGCACGCGCGGATCTTCTTCACCATCATCCTGCGACTCGTGGCGCCGATCCTCGCCGTCATCGGGTTGCTCAGCTTCATCGGCACCACCAACGACTTCGTCATCTCGAGCGTCGTGCTGGTCACCCCCGAGAAGCAGACCCTTGCGGTCGGGCTCTACCAGTTCGTGTCGCAGGAGTTCACCAGCAACTGGGGTGTCTTCGCCGCCGGCGCGGTGCTCGCCGCCATCCCGGTCATGGCGTTGTTCCTGTACCTCCAGAAGTACATCGTCAGCGGCCTGACGGCCGGTGCGGTCAAGTAACGTGCTCGAACCCCACCACGACCCCTCACCTCTCTATGTGTCGAACCCGACACCGTCGCTGGGCGACACCGTCCGGATCCGGTTGCGCGTGCCGCAGGCTCTCGGGCCGGTGCGCGCGGTGCGTGCCCGCTCCAACCCGGATCGGGAGCCTCGGCTGGCCGTCGCCGAGCTCACCTCCTCCGTCGACGGCTGGGACTGGTGGGAGGCCGACCTCCTCATCGAGAACCCGGTCCACGGCTATCGCTGGGTGATTCGCACGTCGGATGGCGCCGACCTGTGGATCAACGCGCGGGGTGTCTTCTCCATCGAGACCCTCGACAGCGAGGACTTCAAGCTGACCACCCATCCGCCAGCGCCGGTGTGGGCGGCATCGACCGTGATGTACCAGATCTTCCCTGACCGGTTCGCCCGCTCCGCCGCCGCCGATCACCGGCCGATGCCCGACTGGGCGATCCCCGCGGCCTGGTCCGATGAGGTCGCGCTCGTGCCGCCGGCTCGCTCCGCACAGTTCTACGGCGGCGACCTCGACGGCATCGTCGAGCATCTCGATCACCTCGAGCGGCTCGGCGTCACGATGATCTACCTGACCCCGGTCTTCCCCGGTCGATCCAATCACCGCTATGACGCAGCCAACTTCGACGCCGTCGATCCAGCCCTCGGCGGGAACGACGCACTCGTGCGACTGGTGGAAGCCGCCCACGGGCGCGGGCTGACCGTGATCGGCGACCTCACCAGCAACCACTCAGGAGACGCGCACGACTGGTTCGTGGCGGCGCACCGGAATCCCGAAGCGATCGAAAGCGACTTCTACTACTGGCTCGACGACGCTCAGGAGGACTACGCGTCGTGGCTCGGTGTGCCGAGTCTGCCGAAATTCAACTGGAACTCCGCAGAACTTCGCCGCCGATTCATCGAAGGAGCCGACTCCGTCGTAGCCGAATGGCTCGAGCCGCCGTTCTCGCTCGACGGCTGGCGGATCGACGTCGCGAACATGACCGGACGACACGGCAGCGAAGACCTCAATGCCATCGTGCGGCAGACGATCCGCCGCACGATGATCGACGTCAACCCGGACACCATCCTGCTGGCTGAGTCGACAAACGATGCGTCAAGCGACTTCCAGGGTGACGGCTGGCACGGCGCGATGACCTACGCCAATTTCACCCGGCCGCTCTGGGGCTGGCTCTCCGAGCCGGCGAGTGCCGCGTCTGGCGGACTCGGAATGACGATGGACGCGATCCCGTCGTACACCGGGAGGCAGTTCTATGAGGCCCACCGCCAGTTCTCCGCCGGATTCCCCTGGCAGGTGCGGCTCGCGAACATGAACGCGCTGGACACCCACGACACTCCCCGCTTCGCCACGCGCGCGCGTGCCGGTGTCATCCCGGTGGCTGTGGGCATGTCGATGACGGTGCCCGGGATCCCCGTGATCTTCGCCGGCGATGAATTCGGGCTTTCCGGGATCGACGGGGAACATTCCCGCACCCCGATCCCGTGGCAGGACATCGACGCCGCCGCCGAGCGCATCGATCTCTATGCCGCGCTGGTCGCCCTGCGTCGTACCCACTCCGCCCTCAACACCGGCGGGATGCGCTGGCTCCATGTCGGGGACGACGTGCTCGTCTACGTTCGCGAGGACCCGACCGAGTCGATCCTCGTGGTCGCGGCGCGGGCCGATTTCGACGTTCTCCTTTCGCCGGATGCCATCGCCGGCGCTCCCGCAGCGTCGCGCCTGTTCGGGCAGGCGATCCTGTCGGACGACGCCGACGGCATCCGTCTGTCCGGCTCGGGGCCGGCCTTCGCGGTGTGGCAAGCCGCACCTCACGCGCCAGCGGACTGAGCGGCCGCCGCGGAGTCACCCGTTCCGGTCGGATTCACCCGGTGCGCCGAGTGCATCGGTCCGGAATGGGTGAAATGGGTGGTGGTGGTGTGCGGGCGGATGCCGCCCCCGTCTGCGCGTCACACCCGGGTGGTCTGAGCTTCCTCCTGTGCATCAGCGCGCCGCTGCTCGTCGGCTTCATCCCACGTCGTCGGCCCGGTGGTGAACGCTCCGCGGTAGGCGGCGGCCGGGTGCCGCTCGTTGAGCCTCGGCTCGCCGAAGAGCTTCTCGCGGAGCGTGCCAGGCGCGTAGTCCTTCTGCGCCAGCCCGCGCTCGCGGAGGACGGGAAGCACCTTGTCGGCGAACTCGGCGAAGGAGCCAGGGATCACCCAGTTGATCACGTTGATGCCGTCCACTCCGGCGTCCTGCCACCGCTCCAGTTCGTCGGCGATCTGCTCGGGGGTTCCGACGATACGGTTGACGTTGGCCCGCTGGCGGACGAGGTCGCCGAGGGTCGGCTCACGGTCGGGAATCGCGAGTGCCGCCCACTCGAGGAAACCCTTCGTCGTGTTGGTGTCGACATCCTTGATCGGGGTCTCGGGATCGTAGACCCTGCCTTCGCTGTCGACCATGGCGGAGTGCGCGAGGAAACCCTCGACGCTCACGTACCTGTCGTACTCGCGCGCCTTCTCCTGCGCTTCTTCCTCGGTGTCGCCGATGATGAAGCTCAAGCCGGGAAAGAACTTGATGTCCTCCGCATTGCGCCCGGCTTCCACGGCGAGGCGGCGGGTCTCCGCGATCTGCACGCGCGCGGCATCCGGCGTCGGCGAGATGATGAACACGGCTTCGGCGTTGCGGGCGGCGAAGGCGAGCCCCGAGCCGGACGACCCGGCCTGGAACAGCAATGGGGTCCGCTGCGGTGACGGGGACGGCAGGTGCGGGCCTTCGACCCGGTACCGCTCACCCTCGTGGTAGATCTTGTGCACCTTGCTCGGGTCGGAGTAGAAGCCGTTCTCCTTGTCCTTGAGCAGCGCCCCTTCGTCCCAGGATCCTTCCCACAGCTTGTAGGTCACCTCGACGTATTCTTCGGCCCAGCGATACCGTTCGGTATGGTCGGTGAGCTTCGGCAGCCCGTAGTTGCGTGCACCGTTGTCCTGCATGCCGGTCACGACGTTCCACGCGATCCGACCGTTCGAGATGTGGTCGAGCGTCGACACCTGCCGGGCGAAGTTGAACGGGTGGTTCTGCATGACGTTCGAGGTCAGGGCGAGGCCGATGTTCTCGGTGACAACGGCGAGCGCGCCGAGCAGCACAGTGGGGTCGTTGCTGGGGATCTGCAGGCCGTGCCGCACATAGACCTCGTAGTCGGCGTCGGAGTCGCCGTACAGCCCGGACACGTCGGCGAAGAACATCGCGTCGAACCTGGCATCCTCGAGCAGGCGGGCGAGTTCGATCCACGTGTTCACGTCGTTGAATTCGGTCTGCTGAGCATCCGGCCGCCGCCACTGGCCGTGGTTGATGTGCGAGTTCGTGTTCATCACGAAGGCGTTGAAGTGCAGCGGCTTTCTCGGCGTGGTCATGGTGTGGATCCTTCTGTTGCGGCGGGAACGGATGCTGCGGCAGCGGAAACGGACACCGAGCGGTGTTCGTCGAGGGTCGGCAGGGCGCCGAGCAGCTCCCGCGTGTATGGATGGGCGGGCGCGGTGAAGACCTGGTCGGCGGTGCCGCTCTCGACGACGCAACCGTCCTTCATCACGAGCACATGGTCGCTCATGTGACTGATCACGCCGAGGTCGTGTGAGATGAAGAGGTAGCTGAGACCGAACTCCTTCTGCAGGTCGACGAGAAGGTCGAGGATCTGCGCCTGGATGGAGACGTCGAGCGCCGACACCGCCTCATCGAGCACCACGATCGATGGTGAGGGCGCGAGCGCGCGAGCGATCGCGACTCTCTGGCGTTGCCCACCGGACAGTTGCAGCGGGAACCGGTGCAGAACGGTGTCTGGCAGCCCGACCTGGGCGAGCAGAGCGAGAACGCGTTCGCGCCTCTGTGCCGCGCTGCTGAACGCGCCGGTCGGCAGGCTGTCGAGGAGGATGCGCTCAGTGGTCCAGCGCGGGTCGAATGAGCTCAGCGGATCCTGGTAGACCACCGAGATCTGTTTCCGAAGCCGACGGCGTCTGGTCTCGGGAACAGCCGACCAGACCTGGCCGAGCAGCCGCACCGTGCCGGCATCCGCGTTCTCGAGAGCGAGGGCGATCCGCGCTGTCGTCGACTTGCCTGAGCCGGACTCCCCGACGATGCCGAGTGTTTCGCCGCGCGCAAGCGTGAACGAGACATCGTTGACCGCTGTCGTGCGGGTTCCGTCCGGCGCCGTGAAGCGCTTCACGAGCCCGGTCGCCTCGAGCACCGGACCGTCGAACGCCGCATGCTCGTCATTGGCGTGCGCCGCCGTGTGGACGGGCGCCACCTCCGGCGCCGGTGCGAGGCGCGAACCGCGGGTGTCCCTGGACGGAACAGCGTTGATCAGGCTCTTCGTGTACGGATGCCGCGGCTCGGTCAGGATCTGATGGGCGGTTCCCTGCTCCACCACTTCACCGCCGCTCATCACGAGGATCTGGTCGGCGAGATGCGCGACGACCGAGAGGTCGTGGCTGATCAGGATGATCGACGTGCCGCGCCGCTTCATGTCCTCGAGCAGGAGCAGTACCTGGGCCTGGACGGTCACGTCGAGCGCTGTAGTCGGTTCGTCCGCGATCACGATCTCGGGGTCGAGGGCGATGGCGGAAGCGATCAGCGCCCGCTGGCGGAGCCCACCGGAGAGCTCGTCGGGCCGCTGGCGTGCGCGGTTGTCGGGCGACGGCACTCCGACGCTCGTCAGCAGGTCGAGGACCTTGAGCTTGCGTGATCTGCGGTCCCCCCAGCCGTGCAGCGCGAGCGCCTCCTCGATTTCCTTCCCCACCGGGCGCAGCGGGTCGAGGGACACGAGTGCGTCTTGCAGGATGAAGCCGATCCGGCGGCCACGGATGGATCGCCAGCGCTGTGCGGACAGTGTGGTGAGATCGTCATCCCCCAACCGGATGCCACCGGCATCGATGATCGCGTTCGAGCCGGTCAAGCCGACCAACGTGCGCGCGGTGACGCTCTTTCCCGATCCGGACTCGCCGACGATTGCGACGCACTGCCCTTCCTCGAGGTCGAATGACACGTTCTTCACGACGGGCCGCACCGTGCCGTTGCGGGAGAAGCCGACGTTCAGGTTGTCGACACTCAGCCGGACGGCTCGGCGCGTTGTTGTGTACTGCTGCCCGGTCTCGGAGCGCAGGGAGAGGTCGAGAATCGTCATCATGCATCGCCTTTCTCAAGGTGGTTCTGGATGTGCTTGCCGAGAGTCGTCGCGGCGAGCGCGAGGACAACGATGACGAACCCGGGAAGAACGATGAGCCAGCTCGCCTGGGTGATGTAGGCCCGTCCGGCGTCGAGGAGAGCGCCCCACTCCGGCGACGGGGGAGCGACACCGAGTCCGATGAAGGCCATTCCGGATGCCCAGACGATCGACTGACCGACACCCATCGTGAAGATGGCGATCAGTGGGCGCAGCGCGTTGGGGAGGATGTGCTGGTGGAAAATCGTGAACCGGGGGTGGCCGAGCGCACGGGCGGCTTCGACGTATCCGGAGTTCCTGGACGAGAGGATCTGCCCGCGCACCATGCGCGCATAGCCGGGCGCCGAGCCGAGGCCGACCGCAATGACGAGAGTCAGCGGGGACGAGCCGAGGATTGACACCAGCAGCAGTGCGAGCAGCAGGGTTGGGAAGGCGAACAGCACCTCGATGATCCGGTTGACGATTCCGGCTGGAATCCGCCCGGCGAGCGCGGCGATCGAGCCGAGCGCGAGGGCGACGACGATGCCGAGGCCCGCGGCGCCTGCACCGATCGCGAGCGATTCCCGTGCGCCGTAAATCACGCGGCTGAACAGGTCCCTGCCCGACTCATCGGTGCCGAACCAGTGCGTGAGGGATGGCGACTGCAACGCCCGGGTGAAGTCCATGGCGAACGGATCGTGAGGGGCGAGAACGTTCGGTGTGACCGCGGCGATGAGAAAGATGCCGAGGGTCAGGGCTGAGGCGAGGAATCCGACATGAACGCGGTTCCGGCGCCGCGCCGGCGCGCCGGTCCGTTCTCGAACTTCGGTCATGAGTTCTTCATCCTTGGGTCGATGACGGTGTACGCGAGGTCGACGAGCAGATTCGCTATCACGTAGGTGGCGGCGACGAGGACGACCACACCGGTGACGACGGGAAGGTCCTGCGAGTCCACAGCCGTGATCAGGACGCTGCCGATCCCGGGCCGGGTGAACAGCGACTCGACGATGACGGCACCGGAGATGGTCGCGCCGATCGCCCATCCCGACAGGGTCACAGCGGGGAGGACGGCGTGCCGCAGCACGTGGCGCAGACGGATGCCGAGATCGCTCATTCCCCGCATCCGGGCTGTGACGATGAACGGTGCCGTGAGCGAGCGTTCGAACTCGGTTCGTGTTGCCTGGCCCATGAAACCCGCGAGCGGAATCGCCAGAGTCAGCGCCGGAAGCACGATCCCGTTGGCGCCGGTTCCCCCGATCACCGGGAACCAGCCGAGTCCAAGGGCGAATACGAGCAGCAGGAGAATGCCGAGCCAGTAGGGCGGGAGACCGGCGGTCACCGTGTCGACGCCGGAACCGAGCGCCCGTATTTTCGGGCCCCGACCGGCGGTGAGGGTCACCCAGAACACCATGATTCCCCAGGCGAGCACGAGGGTGACCGCCGTGAGGGTGAGCGTGGCTCCGACCTGCTCGGAGATGATTCCCCAGACCGGACGGTGCTGCTGGTAGGAGATCCCGAGGTCGCCGCGCAGCAACCCGCCGACGTAGTCGAGGTATTGCACGAGGATCGGGTTCTGCAGGCCGTACTCCGCGTTGATCGGAGCGAGTTCCTCGGGCGTTCTCAGTTGGGTCTGGCCGGAGCGGACGTTCAGGATCGTTGTTGCCCGGTCACCGGGGAGGGCGATCTGGGCCAGGAAGGCGGCGGTCGCTGCCCCCCACAGCACGATGACGGCGCCGATGAGCTTCTCGATCACGGCGCGGGCCCGCGGGCTGACGGCCAGCCGCCCGCGGGCCGGCGGAGCATCCGCTGTCCTACTCGACAAAGTATGCGTCATGGAACACCGGTCCTCCCTGCGAGCTTTCCTGCCAGACGTCCTTGAGGTGCGGGTTCACGGCGAGCGTCGAGAGCCGGTCGTACAGACCGACAGACAGAGCGCGATCCGCGATGTACTCCTGCGCCTCGGCGTAGAGCGCGTTCTGCTCGTCGAGGTCGACGGCAGAGTTCGCCTGCACGATGAGGTTCTCCAGAGCGGGGTCGTTGTAGAACGCTGAGTTCCAGTTGTTCGGGCTCTCGGGCAGGTTCTGGCGCCAGTTGATGTACTGGATTCCGGCGTTCACGCTCGTCCAGTAGCCGACGGAGATGTCGTATCCGTCAACTCCTGAGTACTTTCCGGATGCCGCTGCGCTCGGCGGGATCGGAATGAGGTCGACCTTGAACCCGGCGGCCTTCGCCTGCTGCTGCACACCCTGGAGGATGGAAGCGCCGTCCGCGTTGATGATCGTTCCGCCGGAGTAGGGGAATTGGACATCCAGCGTCTCGCCGTCCTTCACCCGGTAACCCTCGTCGTCGCGGTCGGTCCAGCCAGCCGCGTCGAGGAGTTCGTTGGCCTTGTCGAGGTCGAAGCTGTAGGCATCCGCTGCCTTCTCGCTGTAGCCGGGCGTCGTCTGGCTGACCGCACCGTTGCCCTCGTAGGGGATCACACCCTTGCCGATGGTGTCGACGATGCTCTCGCGGTCGAGGCTGTAGACGAACGCCTTGCGGAGGTTCTCATCGGTGAAGATGCCCTTCGCAGTGTTGAAGCTGATCTGCTGGGGACGACCGGGGGTGACGTACTTCAGCTGGTCGTAGCCCTGCTCGCCGATCCCGGCCCATTCGATCGCCGGCACGTCGTAGATTGCGTCTGCCTCTCCGGCCCGCAGCGCCGAGACCCGGGTCGTGGCGTCGCTGATGAACTTCCAGTCGACCTTCTCGACGTACGCTGCGCCTTCATGGCGGGCGTTCGCGGGAGGGGAGGTGTAGTCCTCGTTGCGGTGGAGGATGATGTTCTCACCGCGGTTCCACTTCCCGACGGTGAAGGCGCCGGAGCCGATCGGGGCGGCGCAGTTCTCCTCATCGGTGCGGGTCTCGAGCGCTTGCTTCGACTGGATACCGAAGTAGGCCTGGGTGAGGTTCTCGGCGAACAGTGGATACGGCTTGGCGAGGTTCACCCGCACGGTGAGTTCGTCGAGTGCTTCGGCCGACTCGTAGTAGCCACCGAGCCAGACGGCCGCGGTGCTGTTGCCGCCGGCGGCCCAGTAATCGAAGTTGTAGGCGATCGCCTCGGCGTTCACCGGTGTTCCATCGGTGAAGGAGACGCCCTCCTTGAGTGTGAAGGTCCAGGTCAGCTGGTCGTCGGATGCCTGCCAGGTTTCGGCGAGCCACGGCACGATCTCGTGGTTCTCGTCGAGTGAGACGAGGTTGTCGAGCACCTGATACGAGAGATAGGCCTGTTCGATCCATCCGCCGAAGACACACGCGGGTTCCTGCTGGTGACCGTATGAGACGGTGCCGCCCTTCACCTGTTTGGCGCCGGCCGACGGCTCGATCGATCCGGCGGAGCAGCCGGAGAGCGCGAGCATGGCGGCGATGCCTGCCGCGATCAGCGGGACTGTCTTCAAGGTGTGTTTGTGCATGAGGGTCATGCCTTTCTCTGCCGTGGGATGAGTGGGAGCTTATGGGCGGCCGCATGCCGCGCACCATGCCGCGCGACACAGAAGGAAACAAACGCAACGCCATGCAGTTTCTTCACTTGACTGGGGATGCAGCCGTCAAAAGTGCGGCAAAGAAGGAGACCGCAGATGACCGATGAAAGAACCTTCACTTCCGGTTCAACCCGAATCGACGCTCTCTTCGCACACTTTGCGCCGGTCTTCGATCGCATCCGGGCGGGCGCGATTGAGCGGGAGGCGACACGCAAACTGCCCGTCGGTGAAGTCGAATTGCTGCGGGAATCCGGGTTCGGCCGGCTCCGGGTACCTCAGGAGTTCGGCGGGTTCGGTGCCACCGTCGATGAGCTCACCGCGCTGCTGATCGAGCTCGGGGCCGCGGACTCCAACCTGCCGCAGGCTCTGCGAGGTCACATCGGCTTCACCGAATATGTCCTCGCACACCAGGACGAGAGCTACCGCCGGGTCTGGTTCGAGCGATTGGCTGACGGGGCGATCGTCGGCAACGCGGAGAGCGAGCGCACCGGAACGTTCGGCAACCTGTCGACGGTGGTGCGGAGGACGGCAGAGGGGTGGCGGCTGGACGGA
Source organism: Mycetocola sp. (assembly GCF_046716805.1). Taxonomy (GTDB): domain Bacteria; phylum Actinomycetota; class Actinomycetes; order Actinomycetales; family Microbacteriaceae; genus Mycetocola_A. The sequence goes on from NZ_JBKJWH010000074.1 coordinate 24,459, forward strand.
ACGAAGTACTACACAACGGGTTCCCTCTATGCCGACTGGATCCTGGTGAGCGCTGCGCTCGATGACCCTGACGAGACCGAGCCGGTGCGCGCCGTCGTGCAGGTGAGCACCCGAGCACCCGGGGTCACGGTGTTCGATGACTGGGACGGTTTCGGCCAACGGCTCACCGGGTCAGGGACGACCGAGTTCGTCGATGTGGACGTCGACCCGCGATTCGTTCATCCGCAGCATCCTGAGGATGCCGCGCGCACGATCCTCCACGCCGTGTACCAGCTTGTACATCTGGCCACTCTCGCCGGCATCGCGCAGGCGGCGCTCGCCGAGATCGTGACCTTTGTGAATGGCAGGACCCGGAACCTCTTCAACCCGGCAATTCCGCCGAACCAGGATCCGGTAGCGCTGCAGGTGGTCGGGGAGAGTTTCGGCGTTGTCGAGACTGTGAAAGCAGCTGTCCTGGCTGCGGCGGCGACGGTTCAGGGCGTCAGCGAGCACCAACTCGCGGGCACCGCGGCGGAGGGCGACTTCGCTCGGGCTGAGGCGCACGTGTTTGGGGTGCAGGCAACGGTGATCGACCTCGTGCTGCGGCTGACGAGTCGCATCTTCGAGGTGGGCGGAGCCTCCGCCACCGCGGAGGCCAGGCGCCTCGACAGGTTGTGGCGAAACGCGCGTACCGTTGCGTCGCACAATCCGGCGATCTACCGTCAGCAAGCGGTCGGGGACTTCGTTGTCAACGGCGTCGCGCCGTCAACCCGAACCGGAGCGTTACTGGAGGCGAAGGAGCACAGTTAACTGGCCTGGCACGCGGTCGCCGAAGGCGGCCGAGGGGGAACTCAGTCCTCCCCGTCGCCATCCTGACCGTTGCCGGTTCTTCCGTTGTTCCTCGCGTCCTCGGCGGCCTTCCTCGCGTCTTCGGCCGCTTTCTCCCTGGCTTCCTCGGCCTTCTCCGCTGCTTCCTCCCTGGCCTCCTCGGCTTTCTCCCTGGCCTTCTTCTCGGCGTCGGTTTCCGGGGCCGGGGCGACTTCCTCCTCCTCGACGGGATCGGTGGTCTCCAGGGGAGCGGGAGCCGGCTCCGGCACGGATTGCGCATCAATGGCGGCCTGGACATCCTTGCGCACCGCCGACATCGCCGCTTCAATGCGCTGGTGTCGCGCAAAGGAGATGTCGCCGGCCGCGGCAGCGGCGTCGAGCTCGGTTTCGAGTGCCGTCAGTGCTTCGAGTGCCGCCGCATATCCGCCTTCGGCGACCGCAGAGGTGACCGCGAGGACACGGGACTGCAAGGCTTCAGCCTGGTCGGTAGTGATGTCCGGCGCTGTCGCCTGACACCCCGCAGTCAGCGAGAGCACGAGGGTGGCGCCGGCGAATGCGGACAGAAGTTTTTTTCTCACGGTTCCACGCTTTCCTGAAGATCCTTGAGACGCTCCCCGATCGTGCCGGGCACGGCGGGGTACTCCACACTCGGGGCGGTGGGAGCTGGGGTGTCGAACGCGCCGAAGGAGATGGAGAGAACGAGGAGTGCGGCGCACAGCGCGACCGCGAGAAGGAGAGCCGGCCACCGGCGCGCTGAAGACGAGGTCCGCGTTGCGGGAGCACGTCGCGAGCGTTCTGGTTCCGGTGCGTCCGTGGTCTCAGGCAGCGGGGGAGGCCCCTGCTGCAAAACCGCCGTCACCGCTTCGGAAACCGGAAGAAGGCGCGTCGCGTCCACGGGCGTCTCAGCGGGCATCATCATGGCGGCAGTGGCATCCGCGTCAGGTGCGACGCTCCGTCGGAAACCGTCGATCGGGGCGATCCCGCGCAAGGCAAGAGCGACCTCATGGGCGTTGGGCCGCGCCTCGGGCGAGCGGGAGGTCATCGCCCGAAGGGTTTCCGCCAGGATCGGGTCGAGGTGGGCTGGAATCTCCGGGTCGCGGGTGAGCGGAGCGAACGCTGCCTCCTGGCCCTTGCCGGTGAACACGCGCTGCCCCGTCGCGCATTCGAGCAGCACAAGCCCGAGCGAGTACACGTCGGTCGGAGGGCCGACATGTTCGCCGCGCGCCTGTTCAGGGCTGAGGTACCCGGCCGACCCCAGGGTGAAGTGCGTTGCGGTCAGGCGAGCGCCGTCGACGAGCCTCGCGATGCCGAAGTCGGTGAGCTTCGGGTGCGGGCGGGTGTCATTGCCCGGCGAGTGGGCAAGAAGAATGTTGGCCGGTTTGACGTCCCGGTGCACGACGCCCCGCTCGTGGATGTAGTGGAGCGCGTCAGCAAGGTCAGCGCCGATGTGCCGCACATCGTCACTCGACAACGGTCCCCGGTCAAGCGTGTTCCGCAGGTCGAGGCCTGGGATCAGTTCCATGACGAGGTAGGACCGCGGATTGAGGGGATCGGACTCGTCGTTGCCCGCGTCGAACAGGGTTACCAGGCCGGAGTGGGCAAGGCCGGCGAGCATCGCGATCTCGCCCTGCTGGCGCTCGAAATCATCGGCGTTCGTGGAGGCCACGCGGAAGAGTTTGATCGCGACGTCGCGCCCCAGGACCTCATCGCGGGCACGGTAAACCGACGCCATCCCGCCGGATCCGATCAGGTCGACAAGTCGATAACGGTTCCCGAGCAGGATGTCGAGCGCTGGGGCATTTGCGTTCTCAGTCATCGGTCATCCTCTGCTCCATCGTATGTCGGGGCGAGGATCCGCGCAGGCGGTAATAGTACCCGCCCCAGTGATGCTATTCTCTACTGGTGCCATTTTGTGATGGTCACGCTCCGGTAGCTCAGTGGTAGAGCACTTCCTTGGTAAGGAAGAGGTCGTCGGTTCAAACCCGACTCGGGGCTCGTTACTTTCTCGGTCAGCCCGGGCGAAGTTTCGCGGCAGGGTAGCTCAGTTGGTGAGAGCGCACGACTCATAATCGTGAGGTCGCGGGTTCGAATCCCGCTCCTGCTACGGGGAAAGGCTCTCAAGCCTCTTCCCATGTAGCCCCGAGGTCTCGCCACCTCGGGGCTTTTCACATCCCGGTCGGATGCCGCTACGCAGTATGCGACGGTAAGCGCAAGCCCAGTAAACGATCAGGGAGCAGGGACGTAAAATCGAGGGACGCGATTTCGCGGAAGTGACACGTGGACAGGGAGTTCCGTTGGATGGAAATGCAACGACGACACATCGCAATGTTGCGTTGCTTTCCGTCGCCGCCACCCTCGCCACCCGGATCACGACGTCCGAGGAGATCGACTCCCGCCTGAGCCCGGTGCTCAAACGGCTCAAACTGCCGACGGGGCTGCTGCAGCGCGTCGCCGGGGTTCACGAACGCCGCAACTGGGGCGAGACGCAGTCTTTCGACACCGCCGCCGTCGATGCGGGCAACCGCGCGCTCGCTGAAGCCGGAGTGTCTGCGGACCGGATCGGCCTGCTCATCAACACCTCGGTGACCCGCAAACACCTGGAGCCGTCGGTGGCCGTCAAACTCCACCACGGGCTCGGGCTGCCGTCATCCGCTATCAACTTCGACATCGCCAACGCCTGCCTCGGATTCGTCAACGGAATGAGCCTCGCAGCGCAGCTGATCGATTCTGGCCAGATCGAGTACGCCATGATCATCGACGGCGAAGACGCCGACGACATCCAGAACAACACCATCGAGCGCCTCGGTCGCGACGGCATCGGCCGCAAGGACTTCATGAGCGAGTTCGCGAGTCTCACGCTCGGTTCAGGCGCCGCCGCAGCAGTACTCGGCCGCGCGGACGCCAATCCGGGAGGCCACCGGATCCTCGGCGGCGTCACCCGCGCAGCCACCCAGTTCAACGAACTGTGTGTCGGCAGCGTCGACGGGATGTTCACCGACGCCAAGGCCCTGCTGAAGGGCGGCATGCAGCTTGTCGTCTCGGCCTGGAAGGAAGCCCGCCGCGACTGGACCTGGTCGAACATGGACCGCTACATCGTGCACCAGGTCTCCGACATCCACACCGACGCCATGATCAAGGCCGTCGGCATCGACCGGACGCGTGTGCCGCTGACCTACCCGAAGCTCGGCAACGTCGGACCGGCCTCCATCCCGATCACGCTGCAGCGGGAATCGGCGACCCTGCGACCGGGAGACCGGGTCCTGCTCATGGGCGTCGGTTCCGGACTGAACACCGCGATGATGGAAATCGCCTGGTGACTCGACTGCCAGCAGTCGGCGGTGCGATGGCGCCGGCGACCCTGCCTCCCGCTGACCTGGACGGTCTCGACCCCGCGTACTCGCGGGTGGTGCGCGCTCCGGAGGCGGGAGCATCCGTCGATCGGGGCTGGCACGTGCTCGACAACGCCGATCGCCTCGAAGAACTCGGCGTCGAGCCCGTCGGCACGATCCTGTGCGTCCACGGCAACCCGACCTGGTCGTACCTGTGGCGGCGCCTCGTCGACGCGGCGACACTCGCCGCTGCGGAGGGTGCAGACGCGTGGCGGGTCATCGCCGTCGATCAGCTCGACATGGGATTCTCCGAGCGCACCGGCACGCGCCGCCCGCTCGCCCGGCGGGTGCAGGACCTCGGCACCCTGACCGACGCACTCGGCCTGGACGGTCCCGTTTTCACGCTCGGGCACGACTGGGGCGGTGTCGTCTCGCTCGGCTGGGCCATCGACCACCCCGAGCTGCTCGCCGGCGTGATGCTGCTCAACACGGCCGTGCACCAGCCGGAGAATCGCCCGATCCCCGCCCCGCTGCGGCTCGCCCTCCAGCCGGCCCTGCTCGGCGGTGCCACGGTCTCCACCCCAGCCTTTCTCGAGACGACGCTCGCGCTGGCCCACCCGCCCCTGCACGCATCGATCAAGGACGGTTACCGCGCCCCCTATCGCGGCGCCGGGCGACGTGGCGGCATCGGCGGTTTCGTCGCCGACATCCCCGTCGACCTCGCTCATGAGAGCCGCGCCGAACTCGCTCGGATCGCCGACTCAGTCGCCCGTCTCACCGTTCCCGCCCTCATGCTCTGGGGTCCTCGCGACCCCATCTTCAGCGACCGGTACCTCGACGACCTGATCGGCCGGATGCCGCACGCCGACGTGCACCGATTCGAAGGCGCCGGGCACCTCGTGGCCGAGGACGTGGACTACGCCTCCGCCGTCCTCACCTGGCTGGGTGACGGCATCCGCGGTGCCGAAGCAACGCCGACCGCCGTCGCGGCCGATGAGTCGGCCCGCCCGCCGCTCTGGCGATACCTCGATGAGTTGCAGGACAGCGACGAGTCGGCGGTCATCGACATGGTGCCGTCGAGCGGACCGGCCCCACGCGTCGTCTCCTGGCGGCTGCTCTCGAAGCGGGTGCGGCAGATCGCATCCGGTCTCGACTCGATCGGTGTGAGAAAGGGCGACCGGGTGTCGCTTCTCATTCCGCCGAGCGCCGACCTCGTCGCCGTGCTCTACGCCTGCCTCCGCATCGGCGCGATCGTCGTCGTCGCCGACGCGGGCCTCGGCCTGAGAGGCCTCACCCGCGCGGTCCGCGGCGCCTGCCCGGACCACGTCATCGGCGCTCTGCCCGGCCTGACGGCCGCGCGAGCGCTCGGCTGGCCGGGGCAAAAGATCTCGACCACCACGCTCGCAGCCCCCGCCCGCCGCGCACTCGGTGTCTCCTTCTCTCTCGCTCAACTGGCCTCCCTCGGTTCGGACGAAGAGCTGCCCGAGGCACCGACCGGAGGCGACATCGCCGCGATCCTCTTCACCTCCGGTTCAACCGGTCCGGCCAAGGGAGTCGTCTACACGCACGGGCAGCTCTCCGCGGTGCGCGACGCCCTCGCCGCCCAATACGGTGTCGGGGTCGGCACAGGGCTCGTCGCCGGCTTCGCGCCGTTCGCGCTGCTCGGTCCCGCACTCGGTGCGCGGTCCGTCACGCCGGACATGGACGTCACCTCGCCGAAGACGCTCACGGCGGCCGCGGTCGCCGCAGCGGTGAAGGCGGTCGACGCCGCCGTCGTCTTCCTGTCGCCAGCTGCTGTCGCGAACGTCGTGGCGACATCCGCCGCTCTCACCGACGAGGACACCCGAGCCCTTGCCGGTGTCGAGCAGTTCCTCTCCGCCGGCGCCCCCGTGTCCGAACCGCTGCTCGCCGCCATCGCGGCGCTCATGCCTTCGGCCACAGCGCACACCCCGTACGGCATGACCGAGGGTCTGCTGATGACCGACATCACACTTGATGGCATCCGCGATGCTGCGTCAGCGTCAGGACCTGGTGGGGTGTGTGTCGGGACGCCGTCAGGTGCCACGCGGGTGCGCATCTCGCCGCTCGACGCCGACGGCGCCGCGACCGGCGACCTGACCGATGCTCCGCTTCTCACCGGTGAGATCCTCGTCTCCGCCCCCCACGTCGAGGATCACTACGACCGGTTGTGGCTCACCCACCGGGCCAGCCGCCGTGGCGGCGTGCCCGGGGAACGCTGGCACCGCACCGGCGACGTCGGGCACCTCGACGACTCCGGCCGGCTCTGGGTCGAAGGCCGGATGCCGCACGTCCTCGTCACCGCGGACGGCGTCGTCACCCCGGTCGGACCTGAACTTCAGGCCGAATCCGTCGATTCGGTGCTGCGCGCGGCGATCGTCGGTGTCGGCCCGCGTGGCGTCCAGCAGGTCGTCGCCGTCGTGGAGACCTCGCCCGAGGCTCGACGCGTTGCACTTGCACGCCCTGAGCTTGCCGCCGCGATCCGTGCTGCGGTCGACGTGCCGCTCGCTGCCGTCCTCGTTGTGCCGCACCTGCCGACCGACATCCGTCACAATTCGAAGATCAACCGGTCGGCCTTGTCGGCCTGGGCCGAAGGCATCCTCTCCGGCGGGCGGATGGTCGCCCCGTGAGAGTCCTCGTCACGGGGGCGAGCGGGCTGCTCGGCCGTGCTGTCGCCGCTGAGCTTCTGGCTGCGGGGCACGAGGTGCGATGTTTCCAGCGCCGCCCGTCCGGAGTCGACGGAGCGTCGGACTCGCTCGGTTCGGTGACCGATCTGGACGCCGTCACGCGCGCGGTCTCCGGGCAGGACGCGATCGTGCACCTCGCCGCGAGGGTGTCCCTCGCCGGCGATCCGGCCGAGTTCAACCGGGTGAACGTCGGCGGTACTCGAAACCTGCTCGATGCGGCTCGCGCGGCGGGGGTTGAGCGTTTCGTCCATGTCTCATCGCCGTCTGTGGCACACTCCGGTACGTCGATCGTCGGCGACGACGCGCTCCTCGCCGATCCTGTTCATGCTCGTGGCGACTACGCCCGCACCAAAGCCGAGGCCGAACTGCTCGCACTCGCCGCCGACTCCGCCGAGATCCGGGTGGTCGCGGTGCGTCCGCATCTGGTCTGGGGTCCAGGCGACACCCAACTCGTCGAGCGAGTGGTCGAGCGGGCGCGGCAGGGACGACTTCCGCTGCTGGACTCCGGCGCCGCTCTCATCGACACCATCTACATCGACAACGCCGCGAGCGCCATCGCGGCGGCGCTGCGTCGAGTCGACGAGGTTCACGGGCGCTCCTACGTTCTGACCAACGGCGAGCCGCGGCCGGTCGCCGAGCTGCTTGCCGGGATCTGTGGCGCAGCCGGCGTGACGTCCCCACGGTGGCGGGTGCCGGCATCCGTCGCTCGAACCGCCGGGTCACTCATCGAGGCGGTCTGGCGGGTGAAGCCCGGGGCCGACGAACCGCCGATGACCCGGTTCCTGGCCGAGCAGTTGTCGACGGCGCACTGGTTTGACCAGCGGCGCACCCGCGCCGACCTCGAATGGACCCCGACTGTGTCGCTCGATGAGGGTTTCCGGCGCCTTGCCGCGCATTATGCGGTTGAGGGTGTGCTCGAGCGGTCCTGAACGGGCCGTCCGGACGCACGCTTTGCAGGAGATCGCACGGTCAGCAGGACCGAAGTCGCGAAAGCATCCTGTCCATCGTGCGATCTCCTCTTAATCGTGCGAGTTGTCGGCACCGGCCGCCGCCCCAGCTCAGGAACCAACGACGGATGCCCACGCCGCGCCATCGAGGACGTGCTGGCGCCACGCGCGCACCACCTTCGCCGCTCCGATGCCCATCACGCCGACGAGACGGTCCCCGCGCCGGAACAGCGCCACCATCCGCTTCTCTTCGAACGAACCCTCGACGACTCGCACCTCGTCATAGCCCCGCAGCCAGCCGTGCACCTGCAGTTTGAGGTCGTACTGGTCGGTCCAGAAGTACGGCACCGACGCGAACGCGCCCTGCTCGCCGTCGAGGAGACGACGGGCGACGTGCATTCCCTGCTCGGTCGCGTTGGTGCGGTGCTCGACCCGCATGAACTCATCGAAAACCGGGTTGCACCACCGGGCGGCATCGCCAGCGGCATACACGCCCGGCGCCACAGAGAGGTCGGGGGCGCATTCAATGCCGTCGCCCAGCGGGATGCCGCTTCCCTGCAACCAGTCGAGGTCAGGTGAAGCGCCGATCGCGACGAACACGACATCCGCAGACAGCTGGGTGCCGTCCGCCAGCTGCACCCCGGCCACGACCCCACCGGACTCGACGAGCGACACCACGGCGGACTCCGGCCCCATCCGCAGTGCAACGCCGTGAGCACGGTGGAGCTCGGCGACCTGGCCGCCGACATCCGCGCCCAGGCTCCGTTCGAGCGGTGTCGGTGCTGCGCTCACGAGCGTCACGTCCACGCCGAGGCGCACGGCTGTGGCAGCGACCTCGGTGCCGAGGAACCCGCCGCCGACGACGACGAGTTGCCGGCCCGGCTGCAGTTCGTCCCGAAGCGAAAGCGCGTCATCGACGGTGCGCAGGGTGTGAACGCCCTGCAGCTGCGCGGTGCCCGGCAGGTGGCGCGGCTGCACGCCGGTCGCGAGCACGAGCCGGTCGAAGCCCAGCTCCGTGCCGTCAGAAATCGTGACCTGCCGCCTGGAGAGGTCCAGCCCGGTGGCTCTCACCCCAGAGCGGATGCCGACACTCAGGTCGTCGAGTTCGACCTGCGACTTCAGCAACAGCCGCTCCGGTTCCCATTCGCCGGACAGCAGGTGTTTGGAGAGCGGAGGGCGATCGTACGGGGAGTGTGCTTCGGCGTCGACAAGGGTGACGTCGCGGTCGTACCCGTTCCGCCGCAGCGCGGCGGCAGTCGTCAGGCCCGCAGCGGACGCACCGACGATGAGAACCCGGGAGGGTGCGGCCGCCACTAGTCCTCGAGCAGGCGGAGAGCGGCAGACGGGCAGCTGAGAACGGCGTCACGCACCGCTTCGTAGTCCTCGGCGCCAGGGTTCGGGTTCAGCAGGATGACCTTGCCGACCTCGTCATCCTGGTCGAAGACGGCCGGGGCGATGTTCACGCAAACGCCGGCAGCGACACAGACTTCGGTATCGGCAATGACCTTCATCGGGACCTCGTTTTCCGGCGGCGGAGTTCGCGCGCCTGGATTCCAATTCTGCCAGTTCCCATCGTGCTTTCGACGCGACCGCGCGATGCCGGAACCGTCAGGAAGGCGAGCGTCCCAGCATCCGATGCATGATGTGGAGTCCGACGAGGCCCCGAGTGGGTGAATCGAAGGCCTCGGAAACGGTGGCGAGGATCCGGAAACCGAGCGACTGCCACAGCGCGATCGCCCCGGCGTTCGTCTCGACGACTGCGTTGAACTGCATCGCCCGGTACCCGTCGTGAGCGGCCTCGTCGAGGACGTGCGCGGCCAGTGCGCGGCCGATCCCACGGCCGGCGGCGGATGGGGCGATCATGAAACCGGCGTTCGCGATGTGCGACCCGGCGGCGGGCTGATTGGGGTGCAACTCCGCCGTGCCGAGAACGGAGCCTGCCTCGTCGACGGCGACGAACACGCGCCCGCCTGCCTTCCCCATCCACCACACCCTGGCATCCTCCTCGGAGGTGTCGGGGGGCCAGCAGTACGTTTCCCCGGCGGCGACGATCTCGCGGAGGAACGGCCAGATGCCACTCCAGTCATCGCCCCGCGCGTCCCGAATCAGCATGCCCTCACGTTACCGGCACCGACGGCGGTGATAGCGTCGAAACCTCGCGCCAGGATCAGGGAGACGGATGCCACAGCAACACACAGCGGGACGTTGGGTCCGGTTGGTTCTCATCGGTCTCGCTGCAGGGTTCCTGTCCGGGCTGTTCGGTGTCGGTGGCGGCATCCTCATCGTGCCGGCGCTGTTGCTGTTGGTCTCGTTCGATCAGCGGACGGCCGCAGGAACCTCGCTCGCTGCCATCGTGCCGATGTCCGTCGTCGGCGTCGTCAGCTATGCGCTCGGCGGTTCGGTCGATTGGGTGGCGGCGGCGTTGCTCGCCGCCGGCGCGATCGTGGGCGCTCAAGTAGGGAGCCACCTGCTCAGCCGGCTGCCGCGGCGGGCGCTGCGCTGGGGGTTCATCGTTTTCCTCTTCGTGGTGATCGTCAGCCTGTTCCTCGTGGTTCCGTCCCGGGATGCGTCGATCGAGTTCTCCCCTGTCGCGGTGATCGGTCTCATCGTGCTCGGCCTGATCGTCGGGGTGCTGTCCGGCCTGCTCGGAATCGGAGGGGGCGCGATGGTCGTGCCGATGCTCATCCTCCTCTTCGGGGCGAGTGACCTCATCGCCAAAGGCACAAGCCTGCTGATGATGATTCCGACCGCCCTCTCCGGCACGATCGGCAACCTTCTGCGCAAAAACGTGGACCTCCCGGCGGCGGCCGTGATCGGGATTTCGGCCTGCACGACGACGGCTCTGGGCGCGGTCGTGGCCGCCGGAATCACCCCCCAGGCGGCGAACCTGCTCTTCGCGGCCTTCCTCGCCGCCGTCGCCACGCAATTGATCGTCAAGGCGCTTCGGTTCCCCTCGACCTGAGCGCCGGGCCGCCCCGCTACCCCTACCCGTCGGGAAGATGGCCTCGATACCCTGTCGGAAGAGCCCGCCGTGAACGGCGGCCGCAACCGGAAGGAAGCACATGGCATCCCTGGATGAACTGATGAGCCAGATCCCGATGAACGACGTCGCCGCGAAACTCGGTGTCGACGAGCAGACCGCCCGCGCGGCGGTCGAGCAGGCCCTCCCCGCGCTGGTCGGTGGCCTGGAAGCCAACGCGAAGGACCCGGGCGGAGCCGCATCCATCGAAAAGGCGGTCACGAAGCATTCCCCTGCCCTGGTCGACGGCGGGGTCCGCCTCGACGAGGTGGACACGAACGACGGCGAAAAGATCGTCTCGCACATCTTCGGCCCGAACAAAGAGCAGGTGGTCGCGACGCTGGGCGCCCAGCCCGCCGCGGTGAGCGGCAAGGGACTCGGCCCCGTGATCGGCAAGCTCCTGCCGATCCTCGCGCCCATCGTGCTCAGCTACCTGGCCAAGAAGTTCCAGGAGCGCAAGCCGACGACCGAAACGGCGCAGCCGACCGAACCGATGCAGCCGAAATCGCCGAAGAAGGAACCCGAACAAGGGCTGGGCGGCGTGCTCAGCGATCTTCTCGGGGGTGGCGGATCGACGGGTGGAAGCTCCCGCTCGACCAGCGGTGGCATCGGTGACATCCTTGGTGATCTTCTCGGGGGTGGCGGGTCGAAAGGTGGCGGCTCGGGGGGCATCGGTGACCTCCTCGGCGGACTCCTCGGAGGCGGTCGCAGGTAGCGCAGACCCACCCGGCGCTCAGGGAAGCGCCGGGTAGGCTGGATCTCGTGTCAGTGAACCCCGAACTTCAGGGCCGCGTCTTCCCGCCGGCCCCGCCATACCTGGTCGGTCGTGAGAAGGTGCGCGAGTTCGCTCGCGCCGTTTTCGCCACCTCCCCGATTTCTCTCGATCCGGATGCCGCAGTCGCGGCCGGTCATGCAGACGTCGTCGCGCCCCCCACCTTCCCGGTCGTCATTCAGGAGCACACGCTCGCTCAGCTGCTCGGCGAGCCCGACGCGGGCATCGACTTCTCCCGGGTCGTGCACGGCGACCAGCGATTCACCTACTCGCGGCCGATCGTCGCCGGCGACGAACTCACCGCCACCCTCACTGTCACGAGTGTGAAGACCCTGGGCCCGCACGCCATGGTGACCGCCTCATCCGAGATGCTCGACGCGTCGGGAGCCCACGTCGTCACCGCGACCTCCACCCTCGTCGTTCGGGGCGGCGAATGAGCGCGCCGCTGCTCGAGTCGCTGACCGTCGGCGACGTGGTTGCTGAGCGCGAGTTTCCGCTGACGCGCGATTCCCTCGTGCGATACGCGGGAGCATCCGGTGACTTCAACCCGATTCACTACCGCGACGACGTCGCAGCATCCGTTGGGCTGCCCGGTGTACTCGCCCACGGCATGCTCACGATGGGTTTCGCCGTTCAGCCGGTTGTCGACTGGGCAGGTGACCCGGCGTTGATCGTCGATTACCAGGTCAAATTCACCCGCCCCGTCGTCGTCGACCCCGAGACGGGAGCGGCCGTCACGGTCACCGCGAAGATCGGCGCGCTGACGGACAGCACCGCCCGGGTCGACCTCACCGTGACGTTCGAGGGGGCGACGGTGCTCGGCAAGGCTCAGGCCGTCGTGAAGCTCGGTTAGGCGATGACGACACTGCTTTCCGATCTCACGACACTGCGCGTCGGCGGCCCGGCGGAACGGCTCGTGCCGGCGACCACACGGGAGCTGCTCGTCGCCACGGTGCTCGACGGCTGGGCGAACGGTGAGGACCCGCTGATTCTCGGCGGGGGTTCGAACACGCTCGCCGCCGATGACGGTTTTGACGGCACTGTCGTTCAGGTCGCGACCCGCGGCATCGAACGGTTGGAGTCGGCGCCGGGGCGAGTGCGTCTCCGCGTCGAAGCCGGAGAGTCCTGGGACGGGCTCGTGGCCTTCGCGGTGGCTAACGGCTGGAGCGGAATCGAAGCCCTGAGCGGCATCCCGGGTTCGAGCGGTGCCGCACCGATCCAGAACATCGGCGCGTACGGCCAGGAGCTTGAGAGCGCACTCGTCTCGGTCGATTTGCTCGACCGCGACTCCCTCGAGGTCGTGCGGGTGCCGGCCGAAGAGCTCGCTCTCGGCTACCGCACCTCGGTGCTCAAGCGGCATGGCGGGTCGATTCCCGAACGGGACGGCGTCGTCGTCGCCATCGAGCTGGACCTCGCCGACGATGCCGGGCTCAGCGCGCCCATCGGCTACGCCCAGCTCGCGACAGCGCTGGGGGTCGAGCTCGGCGCCCGGCTGCCGATCGCCGACGTCCGTCGCACCGTGCTGAACCTGCGGTCGTCAAAGGGCATGGTGCTCGACGCCGCCGACCCGGACACGTACAGCGCCGGATCCTTCTTCACCAACCCCATCGTCTCCGAAACCTTCGCACGAAGTCTCCCAGCGGATGCTCCGCGCTGGCCGATCACGGAAGATCACGACCCCGCTGTCGTCATCCCGCTGGGGGAGTGGGACGGCACGGTACCCGCCCCGTCATTCGAACACGACGCGCAGGTGAAACTCAGCGCCGCGTGGTTGATCGAGCGGTCAGGCATCCGTCGCGGATTCCGGCTGCCGGGTTCCCGGGCGGGAATTTCGACGAAGCACACGCTCGCGCTCACCAACACAGGAGGGGCGACCGCTGACGAGATCGCCGCGCTCGCCCGGTTCGTGCAGGCGCGGGTCGCCGCTGAGTTCGGTGTCGTGCTGCAGCCGGAACCGGTCTTCGTCGGCGTCTCGCTGTAGCGCTCGCTCGCGCGAAATCACCCGTTCTGGCCGGAATCACCCGGTACGCCGGGTGATTCCGTCCGGAGTGAGTGCTTTCGCCGGGCGGAGCGCTTCAGCCGAACAGCTTCTGCAGCCGCTGCACGCCCTCAAGGAGCGGCTCGTCGCCGAGCGCGTAGCTGAACCGGAGGTAACCGCTGGGCCCGAACGCTTCGCCGGGCACCGCAGCGACCTCGGCCTGGTCGAGCATCAGGTCGGCGAGCTCGAGCGACGTCGTCGGGGTGACGCCGCCCCACTCACGGCCGAGCAGTGCGGAGACATCCGGGTATACGTAGAACGCGCCCTCAGGAGTCGGCGTGCGGAAGCCCTCGATCTTGTTGAGTTCCGACACGATGAGCCCGCGGCGCCGGTCGAAGGCCTGGCGCATCGCCTCGACGTCATCCTGGGGGCCGGTCAGCGCGGCGATCGCCGCACGCTGCGCGATGTTGTTGACATTCCCGGAGAGGTGCGACTGCAGGTTCGAAAGCGCCTTGATGACGGATGCCGGTCCGACGGTCCAGCCGACCCTCCAGCCGGTCATCGCGTACGTCTTCGCGACACCGTTCACGAGCAGGGTCTGCTCGGCGAGTTCCGGCACCGCTTCGACGATCGACACTGCCTGTGCGCCGGAGTAGGTCAGGTTCTGGTAGATCTCATCGGTGATCACCCAGAGGTTGTTCTCGAGAGCCCAGCGGCCGATCGCCGCGGTCTCCTCCGGCGTGTAGACGGCCCCGGTCGGGTTCGACGGTGACACGAAGAGCAGCACCTTCGTGCGGTCGGTCCGTGCCGCTTCGAGCTGCTCGACGGTGACCTTGTAGTCCTGGGAGGCGTCCGCGAACACGTCGACGGCGACGCCGTCAGCGAGCGCGATGACCTCGGGGTACGTGGTCCAGTACGGCGTCGGGACGATCACTTCGTCGCCGGGGTTCAGAAGCACCTGGAACGCTTCGTACACGGACTGCTTGCCACCGTTGGTCACAAGCACCTGGTTCGCGGATGCCGCGAGACCTGAATCCCGGAGCGTCTTCGCGGCGATCGCCTCACGCAGGTCGGGCAGACCGGCGGCCGGCGTGTAACGGTGGTTTCGCGTCTCGCTCGCCGCCGCGATCGCTGCCTCGACGATGTGTGCGGGGGTGGCGAAGTCCGGCTCGCCGGCCGCGTAACTGATCACGGGGCGGCCCTGCGCCTGCAGCGCTTTCGCTTTGGCATCCACCTTCAGCGTGGCTGACTCGGCGATGGCGGAAATCTTTGCTGAGAGTTTCGGTGTTGTGCTCACCTTAGAAGGGTAGCGCCCCCGTATGCGCCTGACCGTTGCGGCTGACTCACAAGGCAGTGGCGGGCGGTGGGCCATGCCCACCGTCCGCCGCCGGCTCGAAGGCGCTCAGGACTGAGCCTGCTCCGCCAGATAGGCGTCCGGGCCCTTCTCCGCCGCGACCGGGTCCATGTAGACGAACTCGAGAATGTTGCCGTCGGGGTCTTCGAGGTCGCGTGAGTACATGAAGCCGTAGTCCTGCGCCGGGCGTGGTTCCGTGCCCCCGGACGCGACTCCGGTCTCCATGATGGTGTCGACGGCTTCGCGGCTGTCTCTGCTGAAGGCGGTCATCGCCTGGACGTGGGTTCTCGGGTCGATGATCGGCTTGTCGGTGAACGTGCTCAGGAAGTCGCGGGTCAGGAGCATGAGGTAGATGTTTTTGTCGACGACGATGCAGGCAGCGTTCTCGTCGGTGAAGTTTTCGTTGATTTCCCAGCCGAGGGCGGTGTAGAACGCTTTCGTGCGCTCCAGGTCCGATATGGGGAGGTTGACGAAGATGTCGGTCATAAGGGTCTCCTTGGACGATCCGGCGGTGGCGGTCACCGTCTCGAAAGATGCTCGTCACTTGGAACGGGATCGTCAAGGGGCCCACCCGTTGATCGAGCAGCGAAGCGTATCGAGATCCGGCTATGCAGATCTCGATACGCTCGTACCTCGCTACTCGATCAACGAATTCGGCGGATGCCTACGCCAGGTCGACGAGGAACCGCGAGTACGCGCCCACGGTGAGGAATGTCGGGAAGTCGTCCCTCAGGGCCACGTCCCGGAAGACATCCGCGGCGTCGTCGAACCGGTCGCCGTCGAACCGGTCGACGGTGTCGAGCAGTTCGGTGAGGATTCGCTCGACCCGGTCGCGGGTGATCGGGGCGCCGTCGTCGGTGCGGACGTCCTGGTGGATCCACTGCCAGATCTGTGAGCGGCTGATTTCCGCGGTCGCGGCATCCTCCATCAGGTTGTCGATCGCTGCGGCGCCGATGCCTCGGAGCCACGACTCGAGGTAACGGACGCCGATCGACACGTTGTCGCGGAGTCCGGTGTCCGTCACGGCGCGGCCGATGTGGACGTCGAGCAGCTGCGCCGCCGTCACCTCCACGTCGTCGCGCTGGCGGTCGACCTGGTTCGGCCGGTCGCCGAGGACCGTGTCGAACTCGGCACGGGCCGTGTCGATGAGGTCCGGGTGCGCCACCCAGGTGCCGTCGAATCCGTCGCCGGCCTCCCGCTTCTTGTCCGCCGAAACCTTCTCGATCGCCCGAGTGGTCACAGCGGGGTCCCGGCGGTTCGGGATGAACGCGCTCATCCCGCCGATGGCGTGCGCGCCCCGGGAATGGCAGGTTTTCACGAGCAACTCGGTGTACGCACGCATGAATGGCACCGTCATGGTGACGTCGCTGCGGTCGGGCAGGACGAATCGGCCGCCGCGGCCGCGGTAGTTCTTGATGATCGAGAAGATGTAGTCCCAGCGGCCGGCGTTCAGCCCGGCGCAGTGGTCGCGCAGTTCGTAGAGGATCTCCTCCATCTCGAACGCTGCTGGCAGCGTCTCGATGAGCACCGTCGCGCGAATCGTTCCATGGGGAATGCCGATGCGCTTCTCCGAGAACGAGAAGACGTCATCCCAGAGGCGCGCCTCCTCACTGGACTCGAGCTTGGCGAGATAGAAGTACGGCCCACGGCCGGAGTCGATCAGCGCCTGCGCGTTGTGGAAGAAGTACAGGCCGAAGTCGACGAGGCTTCCGGATGCCGCCATCGTATGCCCCGAGGAATCAATGAACCTGAGGTGCTTTTCGACCAGGTGCCAGCCGCGCGGTCGCATCACGATCGTCGGCATTTCGCCGGCAGTGAGTTTGTACTCCTTGCCGTCGGGGCTGGTGAAGTCGATCTGTCGACGGATCGCGTCGAACAGGGAGATCTGGCCGCCGAGAACGTTCGCCCAGGTCGGGCTTGTCGCGTCTTCCTGGTCGGCGAGCCACACCTTCGCACCGGAGTTCAGGGCGTTGATCGTCATCTTGCGGTCGGTCGGTCCGGTGATTTCGACACGGCGGTCCTCCAGGCCAGGGCCAGCTCCGGCGACCCGCCAGGTGGCATCCGCCCGGATCGACGCGGTGTCGTCCCGGAATTTCGGGTCGCGCCCGTTTCCGATCTCGAAACGGCGGCGCATCCGGTCGGCGAGCCGGTCGTGCCGGCGGCCGGCGAAGCGCTGGTGCAGGTCGGCGAGGAACTGGAGCGCCTCGGGGGTGAGGATCTCGTCGAAGCGTTCGTGCAGGCGCCCGACGACCTCGATGCGCGGGCCGGCGCTCTGCTGGGTGGGCATGGGGGAGGTGGTCGGTGCCGAGCTGTGCTCGGCGAGCAGTGTGTTCATGATCTGAGTCCTTGGGATGGTGCCGGGCCGCTCGCACACGTGGAGCGGGCGGCCCGGCGAAAAATGGTTCAGTGGAACTGGTCTTCTTCGGTCGACCCCACGAGCGCGAGGGTGGCGCTCCCGGGGTTCAGGGCCGTGGCGATCCGGTCGAAGTAGCCTGTGCCCACTTCGCGCTGGTGCCTGGTCGCGGTGTAACCGTCCGCCTCTGAAGCGAACTCGGCTTCCTGCAGTTCGACGTATGCGCTCATGGCGCGGTTCTTGTAGTCCTGGGCGAGCGTGAACATCGAGTGGTTCAGCGCGTGGAAGCCGGCCAGCGTGATGAACTGGAAGGCGTAGCCCATGGCGGCGAGTTCCTTCTGGAACGTCGCGATCTGTGCGTCGTCGAGGTGGGATTTCCAGTTGAACGACGGCGAGCAGTTGTAGGCGAGTTTCTTGCCGGGGAAGTCCTGGTGGATGCGCTCCGCGAATGTGCGGGCCAGTTCGAGGTCCGGCTCAGCCGACTCGACCCAGAGCAGGTCGGCGTACTCGGCGTACGCGAGCCCGCGGGAGATGACGGTGTCGATGCCGTTCGTGACCTCGTAGAAGCCCTCAGCGGTGCGGGTGCCGGTGAGGAACGGGCGGTCACGCTCGTCGACGTCGCTCGTGAGCAGTGTTGCCGCGAGGGCGTCGGTGCGGGCAATGATGACGCTCGGCACACCGGCGACGTCCGCGGCAAGGCGGGCAGCGTTGAGGGTGCGGATGTGCTGGCTGGTCGGGATGAGCACCTTGCCGCCCATGTGCCCGCACTTCTTCTCGCTGGCGAGCTGGTCTTCCCAATGCACACCGGCGGCTCCGGCCGAGATCATGGATGCCATCAGCTCGTATGCGTTGAGCGGGCCGCCGAAACCGGCCTCGGCGTCGGCGACGATCGGCGCCAGCCAATCGATGCTCGTGGTGCCGGTCTCCGCGAACTCGATCTGGTCGGCGCGGAGCAGCGCGTTGTTGATGCGCCGGACAACGGATGGCACGGAGTTCGCCGGGTACAGGGACTGGTCGGGGTAGGTCTGGCCGGAGAGGTTCGCGTCTGCGGCGACCTGCCAGCCGGAGAGGTAGATGGCCTTGAGGCCGGCGCGAACCTGCTGGACGGCCTGGTTGCCGGTGAGAGCGCCGAGTGCCGGCACCCATTCTTCGGAGTGGATCAGGTTCCACAGGTTTTCGGAGCCGCGGCGGGCGAGCGTCGCATCCTCCCGAACGCTTCCGCGGAGGGCGACGACCTCGGCGGCCGTGTAGTCGCGGCGGACGCCCTCCCAGCGGGGATTGGCGTCCCACTCGAGCTGCAGCTCTGCTGCGGTCTGGGTCTGGTTCCCGGGGCGGGTGTTCTGGGTGCTCATCGTTGTGCTCCTTCGATTCTGTGTGGCCGTGAACCGAGTCTGTAGGCGCCGAACGCTTCCTCGACCAGATTGGTCGGCAGAAGAAAGCCGGTTCTTCTGTTTGTTGAAAAGAGTGTTGAATGCGACGATGGCACCATGACCAGCACCGCAGCTGACCCCCGCAATGTGGCGACTCCCGAGTGCGACGAGGGCGAGGTGGACGCGCTCACGCTCGGCCGGCGCATCCGTGAATTGCGGGTAGCGCGCGGAATGACGCTCGAGCAACTGGGTGCGGCGGTCGACCGCGCACCGTCCCAGGTCTCCACGATCGAGAACGGCAAGCGGGAACCCCGGCTGTCGATGCTCCGCCAGATCGCCGCCGCCCTCGGTACAACAACCGAGAATCTTCTGAGCGACGAGGCGCCGTCCGAGCGAGCCGCCCTGGAGATCGCGGTCGAGCGGGCGCAGCGTGGTTCCGTCTTCTCCGCCCTCGGTATCCGGCCGGTCCGGGTGTCGAAGGCGCACAGCGATGAGACCCTCCGGGCGATTCTTGCGCTGCATTCGGAGGTCGAGCGGCTGCACCGGGAACGCGCGGCCACCCCCGAGGAGGCTCGGCGCGCCAACGCGCAACTCCGCGCGACGATGCGGGCACGGGACAACTATTTCCCGGAGCTCGAGGCGGAGGCGACGAAGCTTCTCGCCGCAGTGGGTCACACCGGCGGCCCGGTGTCCCAGCAGCTCGTCGGAGACATGGCCAACCACCTCGGCTTCACCCTGCACTACGTCGGCGACCTGCCGCACTCGACCCGGTCGGTGACCGACTCCAGGAACGGGCGGATCTATCTGCCGACCCAGCAGTCGGCATCCCGCGACTCGCGCTCGCCGGTGGTTCAGGCGTTCGCCAGCCATGTGCTCGGGCACGAAGAGCCCACCAATTACGCCGACTTCCTGCGCCAGCGGGTGGAAACGAACTACCTCACCGCGGCGATTCTGCTGCCAGAGGCCGGCGCGGTGCGGTTCCTCACCGAGGCGAAGAACTTCCGGCGCATCTCGATGGAGGACCTCCGTGACGCTTTCGCTGTCTCATACGAGACCGCTGCCCACCGGTTCACCAACCTCGCCACCGCGCGCTTCGGTATACCGGTGCACTTCTCGAAGGTGCACGAGTCGGGCACGATCGTGAAGGCGTACGCGAACGACGGCGTGAAACACCCGACGGATGCCCTCGGCGCGGTCGAAGGGACGACCGTCTGCCGCAAGTGGACGGCGTTCACCGTCTTCGCCGCCGAGGACCGGTTCAGCCCCTGGTACCAGTACACCGACAACCCCAACGGCACGTACTGGTGCACGTCG
>NZ_JBKJWH010000075.1:0-2546 GCF_046716805.1 Mycetocola sp.
CTCAAAGGCCCACGGCCGACCATGTGCGAACCCAGACGCGACAGCCCAGTGAAATTGCACCTGGATCGATGTGAATTCCTCAGCGCCCTCAATCGGCCCGGTGATCTTGTACCCGGAGGTCGCCACCTTAGGATTGATGCCTCGTGATGCAGCCACCCTACGGATGAGCTCAAGATGCCTTGTCGGATCATTTGGTAACAAGTGACCGACCGTATTCCGCTGGTCAGTGTAGTTGCGAGCATGCCAGCGAAGGACTCGTTCAATGCGAATGTTCCGTTCGCGTGGACCGATTATCCACATGGCTGTCGCCGTGTTCTCCAGCGCCGCACGGGCAAGTGTTGAACCCACAGCGAGATGCTGCGATTGCATCTCATGAAGCAACGTCTTGATGCCGTGAAGCTGGTCGACCGAGGCGTTGATCAGGTGACGGATGGCCTGCGAAACCTCGAACGGGTGGCAGGCCTTATCGTCACCAGCGAGTGAGCTTCCCTCCATCACCGGGAACTCGTCAGGGTTACCGATCCGCTCAGCCAAGTGGTCGATGGCCTCGGCCATTTCTGTCCACTTGCGACCAATCGACTCATCATCAGGCGCGTGCCTGTCCTCGGGCATGTGGCTAACTCGCATAGGCATCCAGATCTTTGTGCTTGGTCAGATGTTGGCGAGCCAGGTCGCCAGCCCAACGCAGGTCCGGATGACCTTGAAGGGCCGCAGCGAGGCGGGCACTCGGCACGCCGATCTCTTTCAGCAGGTTCATTATGACTACAGCTGCCGTCAATCATCGCGAACGAGGGCGACATTCAAGTCGTGGCACGCCAGGTGACTTCGGCGCCAAAGGGGTTGTCGGAGATCGGCAAAATTCCCAATCGCATATGAGATCGCCAAATTCCTCAGCGATCGAATTGGGATCCGGTTGCGCGACTCCGGCATGTAGCGACCAGTTCAGCTGGCTCACCGTCAGAGGTGCTCCTCGCATCCTTATAACAATGGTCCGCCTTCGCCTTCGCCTTCGCCACCGCACCCGCGCCCGCGCCCGCGCCCACCTACCTCACCATCAAAATGAATGGACGTATGCTACCGTAGGTAGTTGCAAGAACCTGAGCTAGCTCGGAGGGCGGCTATGAAAGGCGGCGTGATCCTGTTCCGGGGCTCTGGGACGGACGCGCGCCGTTACCTGGAGTCGGATCGATCGCGGGCCGACGAGTACTATCTCGAAGACGGGACGGCCCTCGCCGAGTTCTCCGTCGTCGACGGCGACGGCGCAGTGATCGGCGAAGGCGCGCTCACCCCGGACGAGTACGCGCAGTGGGTCGACTGGATCAACCCGCTCACCACCGAGTCGATGGGCAAGCCGCGACTACCGGGAGACGGGCGGCAAGGATCGCCGCGGTTCGCCGAGATGGTCGTGAACGCGCCGAAGGCACTTTCGATCGCCGCGGCCCTCCACCCGGAGGTATCAGACGCGCTCGACGCCGCCCAGCGCGATGCGATGGCCGAGATTCGCGCCTGGCTGGGCCAACACTCCGTCACCCGCGTCGGACCGCGCGGCGCGCAGCGAGTGATGCCCGTGGAGCAATTGGAGACGGTCGCCGTCACGCACAAAACTTCGCGAGCCGGTGACCCGCACCGGCACATGCACTTCCAGATCGGTACGCGGGTGTGGGCGGCCGAGGCCTGGCGCGGCCTCGACACCGCGGCCCTGTTCCGTCAGCAGGGAGCGATCCGTTCACTGGGCACGGCCGTGATCGCCGCGCATCCGCAACTCGCGGCTGCCCTCGACGTCCACGGCCTCACTCTCGACCCCGTGACCGGAGAAGTCGCGGAGCTGCAGCCCTTCAACGCCGTGATGAGCAAGCGGGCTGAGCAGGTGGCGCGCAACCTGGCGCACTTCGAGAAAGAGTGGCGCACGGCGCATCCCGACCAGGGGCCTGGCCCGGCTGCGATGTCGCGGCTAATCGCCATGTCCTGGGATCACGAGCGGCCGCACAAGCGACCGACCGCGCTCGGCAACGAGGTGGCATGGCGTGCAGAGCTCGAGGACGCCGGCTACCAGTCCGACCTCGAGCGCGCGCCGGTGCGCGCATCGGTCCCGCTGGACGAGGTAAGCGTTCGGGATGTCGCATCGCGGGCGCTCGACCGCTGCGCAGCTGCCGCGTCGACGTGGACCGCGCACGACATCCAGGAGCAGGTTACTCGCATCATCACGGAGGCTGGCGTGCGCGCCGACCCCGAGCCGCTGAGCGAACTCGTCACGCTCGCGACACGGTTGGCCGCGGATGATTGTCTGTCCGTCCTGCCACCCGACAGGCCGCATCCCGAGCACGTCGCACACCTCACGAGCCTGCACGTCATCGCCTCCGAGACCCTGCTGCGCGACCTACTCACGGCACGGGCTGCGTATGCCGACCGCGGCCGGGCGCCGAACATGATGCACATCGCGCGCCGCCACCGGCTCGACCCTGCGCAGGCGCGGGCAGCCGCCGCGGTGGCATCCAGCGATCCGCTCGTCGTCGTGGAAGGCGCTGCCGGCGCGGGCAAGACGACGA
>NZ_JBKJWH010000076.1:0-30115 GCF_046716805.1 Mycetocola sp.
GGCGCTGGCCCCGGAGGGGCAAGCGCCGGAACCCCGGACCTTACAGATTCCAGACGGGCTCGATCCGGTTCGGGTCGAACTTGCCACCCTTGATCGTCGCCGGGTTGATCGTGGCGTGATCGAGAACGGCTGACACGATTGCGGCTTGTCGTTCCAGGTTCATGTTGGCCCATCGGTCGCGCAACTCCATACCGTGGCCGACGATTCCTTCGAGGGCCGTCGTTCCGGTGATTTGCGACAGTTGGCGCTCTACCGTCTTGACCCGGTTTTCCAAGGGTTCCCGGGCGGCTTTCCATTCAGGCCGGGAGATTTCCCCTTCCGCCCACATCCGAGCTAGCTCGTCCATCTTCACCTGGTCCCGTCTCAGCTGGGCGAGCAGTTCCGTGTGTCGGGCGTCAGTTGCTTGTCTCCCGCTCAGGGTGTCGCTCATCTGTGGAGTGTCCAGACGGTAGAGGACGGCTGCTGTGATCCATTCCTCCACCGGAGGCGCGGTGACGGTGATGCCTCCGCATCCACGATGGTCTGGGCCAGACAGACAGACGTAGCGACGCTCGTTCTGCCTCGCTGCCGAATAGAGTCGAGATCCGCATTTTCCGCATCGGAGCATCCCGGTCAGCAGATAACTTCGGGGCGCACGCCGACCGGATGCCTTCTTCGCAGCGAAGACATTGAGAAGTTGCTGGCGTTGCTCCATCGTGATGATCGGCTCCCAAACCGCCGGCCCGACGATCTCGCCCCGGTGGGCGCGCAGGCCGGCTATGCGGGGAGACAGGAGAATCTGTCGAATCGTGCTGCTGCGCCATTCGCCAGTTCCGACGGTGGCGATGCCCTCCGCGTCCATACACGCAGCGAGGGAACGCGTCGTTTCCCCCGCGAGCACCCGGCGGACCATCTGGCGGATCAGTTCAGCCTCCACAGGGTTAACGGTGATCTTGTCTGCCTCGTACCCGAAGGGACGGTTCGGACCCCCACCGGGCTTCCCGGCCTCAGCGTTCTGGCGAGCTTTCCGGCGGAGACGTGCTGACTTCCGGCCTGATTCTTTCGCGGCGAATGCGGCGAAGACGCGTGCCATGAAAAGCCCATCGTCGTTGCCGAGATCCACATCGGCCGTCACTGTCGCCACCTGGCGCACGCCCGCAGCCTCGCACTCCGCAGCGAACTCCTCGAGTTCCATCGGGCGGCGGGTGAGGCGGTCAAGGTTGTAGACGATCACCGCGTCCCGAATGCCCGATCTGATGTCTCGGAGCATCCTCAAATAGGCCGGTCGGGCCTTCCCGGAATACGCAGACACATCGTTGTCCACGTACTCTTCCGCCACAGTCCACCCTCGATCCGCGGCCAGCTTCTGGCAGTCTTCCAACTGGCGAGCTACGCCGAGCGCTTGCCCCGTCGGGTCTGATGAAATTCGGGCGTAAACGGCGACTGCACGCGGCTGATTCATACGGTCATATTAGCGACACGCGGACAACGGCGCCCTGTTCTGCTGGTTCCACCACCACATGATCGACACCGGTATCTTCACCGTCACCATGGAAAACGGCAAACCCAAACTCACCATCCCCGACTGGCTCCTCCGCAAACCCTACTTCCACTGAAAACCAGCCCCCTCGAAACGAGAAAGGCCCTCCTCCCCGCACAGCGGGGAGGAGGGCCTTCGATTCGTCGCACCGCGGACCGCCCGCGGAGCATCCGTCAGTCGATCGAGATGGATTCCTTCTTGCGCTCGTCCTTGTTCGACTTGACCAGGCTGGCGACGGTGGACACGATCATCGCACCGACGATGACGGCGAGTGATGTCCAGGTGTTGATTTCCGGCGCCCATTCGATGTGCTGCCCGTTGTTGATGAACGGGAGTTCGTTCTCGTGCATGGCGTGGAGCACAAGCTTCACACCGATGAAGGCGAGAATGAACGCGATGCCGTACTTGAGGTAGTGGAGGCGTTCCAGCAGTCCGCCGAGCATGAAGTACAGCTGGCGGAGCCCCATGAGCGCGAAGATGTTCGCCGTGAAGACGATGAACGGGCTCTGCGTGATACCGAAGATCGCCGGGATCGAGTCGAGCGCGAACATCACGTCGGTGGTGCCGATCGCGATGAACACGATGAGCATCGGCGTCCAGACCTTCTTGCCGTCGATCACCGTGCGGAGCTTCGAGTCGTGGTACTCCGGCGAGATGCTGATGTGGCGCTTCATGTAGGTGATGAGCGCGGTTTCGCCGTCCTCGGCATCTTCGTTGTGGCCGAAGGCCTGCTTCCACGCGGTGTAGAGCAGGAAGACACCGAAGATGTAGAACACCCAGCTGAAGTTTTGGATGAGCTGGGCGCCGAGGACGATGAAGACTCCGCGGAAGATCAGCGCGATGATGATGCCCACCATCAGGACTTCCTGCTGCAGTCGTTTCGGTACCGAGAACCGCGCCATGATGATGACGAAGACGAACAGGTTGTCGATCGAGAGGCTGTATTCCGTCAGCCAACCCGCGAGGAACTGCCCGGCGTATTCACCACCGGCGATGATGAACATCAGCCCGGCGAAGACGAGCGCGAGCGTGACGTAGAAGACCACCCACAGTGTGGATTCCTTCATCGACGGAATGTGAGGTCTCTTGACGACGAGGAGCAGGTCGGCGAGAAGGATGAGGCCGAGCACGACGTAGGAGCCGATTTCAAACCAGAGGGGCAGAGCCGGTTGCATCCGGGAGCCTTTCGGTAGGGGTGAGAGTGGGTGCGATGAACCCTCGAAAGTCTCTCCCGCATCGACCGGCATGGTCGTGCCACGACGCCCGGGGTCTCATCGATGTGACCCGTGATGACGGATGCCGTGCTGAGGGATACTCCCCTTCGCTGGACTCACTTTAGCCGATGTACGGGCGTGGCCGGCGCCCGAGACGAACTCGCAGCTTCGCCGCCCTAGTATTTACCCGCGTCTTCCTTCGCCCTCTCCCTTAACAGTTCTGCTCAGGAGCCCCCGTGTCCTCTTCTCCGACTCCTCCCGCTCGCAGTCTCGCCGTGTCAAGCATCGGCTACATGATCTTCCTCAGCCGCTGGCTGCAGGCACCCCTCTACCTCGGGCTGATCGTCGCGCAGCTCATCTACGTGTGGGTTTTCGTAAAGGAACTCTGGCACCTCGGCGATGAGGTCATCAATCACGCGGCGGATGTCACCGAGGCGAGCGTCATGCTCGCCGTCCTGGGTCTGATCGACGTCGTCATGATCGCGAACCTGCTGATCATGGTCATCATCGGCGGCTACGAGACCTTCGTGTCGAAGATCAACCTCAACGGCCACCCCGATCAGCCCGAGTGGCTCTCACACGTCAACGCCAATGTGCTCAAGGTCAAACTCGCGATGGCGATCATCGGCATTTCCTCGATCCACCTCCTCAAGACGTTCATCGAGGTCGGCAACATGACGGATGCCGGCTCCGGCCAGGAAGTGACGGACGAGAACTACACCTCGCTGGGCGTGCTGTGGCAGGTCGTCATCCACATGGTCTTCATCATTTCCGCTCTCGCGCTGGCCGCCATCGACAGAATGTCGAAGCACGTCGACCAGCCTGCCTTACAGGGCGGCGGGGTCGACGGCGGCCTTGCGCTCCACGAGGACCGCGAGCGCCGTCTCGCCGACGCCCGCATCGAGCACGACATGATCGCCCGGGCAGCGGCGGAGCGCGAGACCACCCGATCCTGACTCCTGCGGCGGCTACCGGGGAACTTGACGCGGAACCGCCCTCCTCGTTCGCGCAGGTGGCACACTGAGTCCGTGGCCATGGGAATCGAAGACTACGCACTGATCAGCGACTGTTACACCGCGGCGCTCGTCGCGAGGGACGGGAGCATCGACTGGCTGTGCATGCCCCGGTACGACTCCCCGTCGATGTTCGGTGCGCTGCTCGGAACCGATGATCACGGGCGGTGGAAACTCGCGCCTTCCGACGAGCGGGCGACGTTCACGCGGCGCTATGACGGAGACTGCTTCACGCTGATCACCACGTGGACAACGCGGACCGGCGTCGTCGAAGTCACCGACGTCATGCCGCGCGGCGACCACCGTGCAGACGTCGTTCGTCGCATCCGCGGAATATCGGGTTGGGTCGAGATGCATCAGCAGCTCCGCATCCGTTTCGGCTATTCGGCAGCGATGCCGTGGGTGCGGAAACTCCACGACGAGTACGGAACGTCGCTGCTGGCCGTAGCCGGGCCGGACGCCGTCATCGTTCGCGGGCCTGAGCTGTTCGCAAGAGACCACGAACACGCCGGAACATTCATCGTCCCCGCCGGTGAGACCGTGGACGTGACCATGACCTGGTTCCCCTCGCATCGGGAACCACCTGCCCCGCTCCACATCGACGAGCAATTGGCCCTGACCGAGGAATGGTGGCACAACTGGGCCTCCATCCTGGAACAGCACGGCACATATGCCGACGAGGTGGCCCGCTCGTTGCTCGTGATGCGAGCGCTCACGCACGAGGAGACCGGTGGCATCGTCGCCGCGGCCACGACCTCGCTCCCGGAGAACTTCGGCGGAAGCCGCAACTGGGACTACCGCTACGTCTGGCTGCGCGACGCGTCCCTGGCCGTCACGGCGCTGGTCTCGTGCGGAATCACCGAAGGCGTTGACCGGTGGCGGCTGTGGCTCCTCCGCGCCATCGCCGGTGACCCGAAAGACGTCCAGATCATGTACGGGATCGGCGGCGAACGCGACCTGCCCGAGAGGGAGCTCCCCGCGTTTCCCGGTTACGGCGGTTCAGCACCGGTCCGGATCGGCAACGCCGCGGCGTTGCAGTTCCAGTCCGACGTGATCGGTGAGGTGATGGTCGCTCTGCACGATGCCCGCGTCGCCGGCGTCGTCGAGACGGGATTCTCCTGGGCACTCCAGCGCGCGCTGGTCAGCTTCATGGAAACCCACTGGCAGTCGCCTGACCAGGGGATCTGGGAGATCCGGGGCGTCCCGCGCCGTTTCACCCATTCCCGCGTCATGATGTGGGCGGCGTTCGACCGCGCGATCAAGGCGGTCACCGAGTTCGGACTCGAGGGGCCGGTCGACCGCTGGATCGAGCTTCGCGCTCTGATCCGTGAGGAGATCGACACCGAAGGGTTCGACCCTGAACGTAACACCTACGTCCAGTACTACGGCACAACCGAAGTGGATGCCTCCCTGCTCCAACTTGTCGACGTCGGCTTCTGCCGGGCGACTTCCCCGCGGATGCTCGGAACCGTCGCGGCCATCGAGTCGGACCTGCTGCGGGACGGCCTGCTGTTGCGCTACCGCACGCAGGCGGGCGTCGATGGGCTGCCGGGCGACGAGCATCCGTTCCTCGCCTGTTCGTTCTGGCTGGTCTGCCAGTACGCCCGCTCCGGACGGCTCGACGAAGCTCGGGCTCTGATGGACCGGCTGGTCGGCTTCTCCAACGATGTCGGGCTTCTGAGCGAGGAGTACGACGTGACGCACGGGAGGCAGGCTGGGAACACGCCGCAGGCGTTCTCCCATCTGGCCCTGGTCCTGGCCGCGAAGGCGATCCGCGCCGCCGAAGCCGGCGAGTACGCGTAGCAGGCGCCGTCAGCGTCTACCGGCGAGTGCGGTGACCAGTCGCTCGAGGGGTCCTCGCCCGAGGAAGTACCGCCAGGCGCTCGCGCCAAGGAGGGACGCTACGGCCAGTCCAATCAGCAGCGGCCAGCCGGGGTAGTCCGGGCCGCCCGAGTCCCGCGCTCCGGCCACCATCGCCAGAACGACGATCTGTGCGGTGTATACCGTGAGTGCCAGCGCGCCCGCAGCACCGAGTGGCCACAGAACGGCGGAGACGCCCTCGCCGAGACCCCCGGCAGTCGTCACCAGAAGGAGCAGGCCGATAACCGCGAACGCCGTCCCGCCGGAGCCGAGGATTTCTGCGGTCGTCGACGAGTGAGCCTCTGCGGTGACACCAGGCAACACGAGCGCGCTGCCGTACCCGGCGATCGCCGCCGCGCTTCCTGCTCCGGCCATCCACACCTGTGTCCGCCGGCGGTCAAGCCCGGACCGGGCCGCAACGAGCCCCAGGAGAAGAAGCGGCAGCCACACGAGCGCCGGGTAGTACCCGGTGAGCAGATACTCCCAACCCACATCGAGAATGGATGCCGGCGCCCGGTTCCCCGGATCGACGAGGCGGGCGAGCATCGGCGCCGCTATGAGCAGGAGTACGGCTGTCCCGGTGAGGACGGCACGGCGGGCGAACAGCAGAGGGAGCAGGGCCAGGAACATGATGGCGTAGTAGTCGAGGATGATCGCGATTTCGCTGCCGAGCGTCGCCAGCAGCACGCCGAGAAGGAACACGAAGAGGGCCCGGACGAGCACCACCCGCCGGATGGCCGATCGTTCGCCCGGCCCGGGTGGCTCGGTTCCGCCGGAGAGCAAGCCGAGGGAAACCCCGGCCAGGGTCGCGAACAGGATCGACGAGCGCCCGTCAACGAGGAGTTCGCCGTCGTCCGTCCGCGGAATCGTGTGTGCCACGAACATGCCGAGGATGGCGAGCCCTCTGGCGATGTCCACGGCCGGGATGCGTGGCGGCGCCATTGTCCCGTGAACGGACACCGTGTTCACCGGCTCGTTCAGACGATGGGGTCGGAGGACCGCAGGTCGGCGAGGACGCGCCGACGCTCGGCCTGGGCGACGGGGTCTGGTACCGGAAGTGACGCCAGCAGTCGCTGCGTGTATGGGTCCTTCGGCGCGCCGAGGACCTCAGCCCCTGTTCCTTCTTCAATGAGTTTGCCACGGTAGAGCACCGCGATCCGGTCGGAGAGGATGTCGACGACGGCGAGGTCATGGCTGATGAACAACGCCGCGAAGCCGAGCTCCTTCTGCAGTTCAGCGAACAGTTCGAGGACCCGGGCCTGCACGGAGACGTCGAGTGCAGACGTCGGTTCGTCGGCGATGAGAAGAGTTGGATCCAGTGCGAGAGCGCGAGCGAGGCTGGCTCGCTGGCGCTGGCCGCCGCTGAGTTCGTGCGGGTAGCGCGCACCGAACGCCTTGGGTAGCTGTACCGCTTCGAGGAGTTCACCCACGCGTTGGGAGACGGCGCGCTGGTCCATGCCCTTGCGGTGCACCCGAAGCGGTTCCGCGACGCACTCGGCGATCGTCAGGAGCGGGTTGAAGCTCGACGCGGGGTCCTGGAAAACGAACCCGATCGAGCTGCGCAACGGGCGGAATCGCCGTTCCCTCACGCCGTTCATCTCGGTGCCGAGGACGGAAAGCGACCCGCCGGTCACTGGGGTGAGTCCGGCGATGGCCCGGCCGATCGTCGTCTTCCCCGATCCGGACTCCCCCACCAGCCCCACCACCTCGCCGGGTGCGATGGTGAAGTCCACCCCATCGACCGCGACGAATCCCGGTCGCCCCAGCCGCCCGGGGAACTCGATCCGGAGGTTCTCAGCCCGCACGACAGGGGGCGCTCCAGAGTCGACGGTGGTCTTGATTGCGGCGGCCTCGAGTTTCTGCCCGATCCGCGGAACGGCAGCGAGGAGCTTCTTCGTGTAGTCGTTCTGCGGGTTCGTGAACAAGGTTCGGGCATCCGCTTCTTCGACGACCCGTCCCTCGTACATCACCGCAACGCGATCGGCGAGGTCGGCGACGACACCCATGTTGTGCGTGATCAGCACGATGGATGCGCCGAACTCGTCACGGCAGCGCCGCAACAGGTCCAGGATTTCAGCCTGCACCGTGACGTCGAGCGCCGTCGTGGGTTCGTCTGCGACGATCAAGCCCGGGTCGAGGACCAGTGCCATGGCGATGATCACACGCTGCTTCTGACCGCCTGAGAACTGGTGAGGGTAGTAGTCGACGCGGATCTCAGGGTCGGGGATGCCGACCTTGGTGAGCATCTCGACGGCGCGTGCCCGACCCGCTTTGCGGCTCAGAGTGGAGTCGTGGGCCCGGAGCCCTTCGATGATCTGCCAACCCACGGTGTACACGGGGTTGAGCGCCGTCGACGGCTCCTGGAAAACCATCGACACGTCTGCGCCCCGGATGCGGCGCAACCCTTCACGCGAGACCGAGACGATGTCGTTCTCGCTCTGGCCGTCCCGGCTCCTCAGCAGAATCGCTCCTGCGCGGGTCGCGGTCTCGGGCAGCAGACCGAGGATCGACTTGGCGGTGACGGTCTTACCGCTCCCTGACTCCCCCACGATGGCGAGAACTTCCCCGGGAGCGACGGTCAGGCTGACGTCCTCGACCGCCTGAACGGCTCCGGCATCCGTCGCGAACGACACGTCGAGGTTGCGGATCTGCAGCACGTCGCTCATGAGAGCCCTTCGTTCTCGAGGCCGGCGAGTCCGCCAGGGCCGGCGGTGAGGGTTCCGCCCGGGACCACGGATGTTCCGGCGACGGTTCCAGAGGTCGCCCCGACCGCGCGACGACCCCGCAGTCGCGGGTCGGCAAGGTCGTTGAGGCTCTCACCGACGAGGGTCACGCCGAGCACGGTCAGGACGATGGCCAGACCGGGCGGGATCGACGTCCACCAGATGCCACTGGACACGTCGGCCAGCGCCTTGTTGAGGTCGATGCCCCACTCACTCGCCGAGGTCGGCTCGATGCCGAACCCGAGGAAGCCGAGGCCCGCCAGGGTGAGGATGGCTTCCGAGGCGTTGAGGGTGACGATGAGCGGGAGGGTTCGGGTGGCATTGCGCAGGACGTGCCTGGACATGATGCGAACGTTGCCTGTCCCGACCACCTTGGCGCTCTCAACGTAGGCTTCGGCCTTGATCCGAACGGTCTCAGCGCGGATCACCCGGAAGTACTGGGGGATGAAGACAACGGTGATCGAGACCGCTGCGGCGAAGATGCCGCCCCAAAGACTTGACTGCCCGCCGGAGATTGCGATCGACATGACGATGGCGAGAAGCAGCGTGGGGAATGCGTAGATGGCGTCGCAGATCACAACGAGGATCCGGTCCAGCCAGCCGCCGAAATAGCCGGAGACCAGGCCGAGGGCGACCCCGGCGAAGATCGAGAGCAGCAGCGCAAGCACGATGACGCCCAGGCCGGTCTGCGCACCCCAGATGACGCGGGACAGCACGTCGTATCCGCCGACGGTGGTGCCGAGCACATGCTCGGCGCTTGGCGGGTTCTGCGCCCCGAACGTCCCGTTGTCGTCCCGCAACTGGGCGAATCCGTACGGGGCGATCAGCGGCGCGAAGAGCGCTGTGAGCAGGAAGATCCCGGTGAGAATGAGACCGGCGACCAGCATGCCCCGCTGGATGCCGACACTCTGCGACAACTGGTGGACGACGGGCAGGCGTCGCCAGAGGCTCGGCCTGCGCGCCGGAACCGACGTGGTCGTGGTTGTCGACATGGTCAGTACCTCACTCGCGGGTCGATGAGCGCCGCTATCACGTCGACGATGAAGTTGGTCAGGGCGACGATGACGGCCAGCAGGGCGACAATGCCCTGGACGGCGACGAAGTCTCGTGCCTGCAGGTATTCGGTGAGTTGGAACCCGAGGCCCTTCCATTCGAACGTCGTCTCGGTCAGGACCGCCCCGCCGAGGAGAAGGGCGATCTGCAAACCGATGACGGTGATGATCGGAATGAGTGCAGGCCGGTAAGCGTGCTTCGTCACCAGGCGGTATTCGCTGACGCCGCGGGATCTCGCGGCGTCGACGTAATCCGTCGCGAGCGTGCCGATGACATTGGTCCGGACGAGCCGGAGGAAGATACCGGCGGTGAGGAGTCCGAGGGTGAGTCCGGGCAGGACAGCGTGTGACAGGACGTCACCGAGGATCTCTCCATCACCGATGCGGAGCGCATCCCACAGGTAGATCCCGGTTTTGCCTTCGAGGAGCTGCATCTCGAGTTCGGTGTTCGTCGTTCCTCGCCCGGAGACCGGAAGGACCTTGAGCCAGACGGAGAAGACCAGCTTGAGCAGCATCCCGGCGAAGAACACCGGGGTCGCGTAGAACAGGATCGCGAGGATGCGGAGAACGGCGTCAGGAGTCTTGTCGCGGTAGTACGCGGCGACCATGCCGAGGGGGATGCCGACGAGAAAGGCGATGATGAGCGCGTAGAAGACGAGTTCGAGCGTTGCGGCGCCGTAGGTGAAGAGCACCTCGACCACCGGGCGGTTGTCGCTCAATGTCATGCCGAAGTCGCCGCGGAACGCCTGCGCGATGTACTCGAAGTATTGGACGAGGATGGGCCGGTCGTAGCCGGCGGCGGCGATGCGTTCGGCCAGCTGGTCAGCGGTGAGCCGGTCGCCGAGGGCCGCGGTGATCGGGTCCCCGGTCGTGCGCATGAGCACGAACACGAGAGTGACCAGGATGAAGACCGTCGGGATGATCAGCAGGAATCGGATGACGAGGTAACGCCAGAGGCTGCTGCCTGATGTCTTCCTGGGTCGCGCGGGTGTTGGTTGTGGAGCGAGCGTCGGATTCTCATTCGATGCCGGGATGGTGAGGGAACTCAGCGGACGACCTGCCAATCACAAAGGGTGTGCAGGGCGACCGGTGATGGTCCGGTCGCCCTGCACGGGGAGCCGAGAATCGTTCGGCTGGGTTGTTTACTTGCTCAGCGGAGCGAAACGGAACTTGAACGATGCGTCAAGGGTGACCCCCTGCACGTCGGTCCCTGCCACTGCGACCTGGGCGCCCTGGAGGTAGGGCACCGTTGACAGGTCTTCGGCGACCTTCGCCTGGATCTCCTCGAAGACACCGGCACGCTCATCCGGATCGACGGTCGATGCCTGCTGGAGGATCAGGTCATTGACCTCCTGGTCTGCGTAGTGGTTGGCCAGGAAATTCTCGATCAGGAAGAACGGCGTCAGGTAGTTGTCACCGTCCGAATAGTCCGGGAACCAGCCGAGCTGGTACGCCGGGTACACGTCGCTCGAGCGGTCTTTCGAGTACTGCACCCACTCGGTGGTCTGCAGGTTGACCGTGAACAGTCCTGAGGCTTCGAGCTGTGACTTGATCAGCGCGTACTCATCGCCGGAGGACGGACCGTAGTGGTCGTTCGAGTACTGGAGGTTCAGTTCCACCGGCGTGGTGACGCCTGCTGCCTCGAGCCGTTCGGCTGCCTTCTCCTCGGACGGAGCGCCGCTGCCGTCGCCGTAGAGGTCCTTGAGCACCGTGGTGGCGCCGGTCAGGCCTTCGGGCATGTAGGAGTACAGCGGTGTGTATGTGCCCTTGTACACCTCGTCGGCGAGTTCTTCCCGGTCGATGAGGTCGGCGACTGCCTGGCGCACGGCGAGTGCCTTTGCAGGGTCCGCCTCGGCGGTCGTCGCGCCGAACGGCTGGGTGTTGAAATTGAAGACGATGTAGCGGATCTCTCCACCGGGGCCCTTGTGGACCTTGACGTCGTCATTGCCCTCGAGGTCTGCGATGTCCGTGGCGCTGAGGCTCCTGTGCGCGACGTCGATGTCGCCCTCCTGCACGGCGAGCTTGAGGTTCGAGGACTCGGCGAAGTACTTCAGGTTGACAGTTTCCGTCTCTGCTTCGCCCAGCATCCCCTTGTAGTCCGGGTTCGCCTTGAACGAGATCAGGTTGTTGAAGTCGTAACTGGCGATCGTGTACTGGCCGGCGAACGCCTCTCCGTCGACGATCTCGTCGTCTGGGGTGAGTGCGTCGGCTGCGAAGACGTCCTCATCGACGATCGGTCCTGCGGGGCTGGAAAGGATCTGCGCGAAAACCTGATCGTTTTCCTGCTTGAGGTTGAAGACAACGGTGAGCTCGTCCGGGGTATCGACGCTCTCAAGGTTGTACAGCAGCGACGACGGACCGTTGTCGTCCTTGATCGCCAGCTGCCGGTCGAAGGAGAACTTGACGTCGGAGGAGGTGAGTTCGTTGCCGTTCGCCCAGGTCAGCCCTTCCTTGAGCGTGACCGTGTACTCGGTCGGCGCCGTGAACTCCGCCGATTCGGCGATGTCGGGTTCGACGTCGGGGCTGCCGTATGGGGTGTTCATCAGGAACGGGAAAACCTGGTTCATCACGGCGAACGACCCGTTGTCGTACGAACCGGCCGGGTCGAGGGTCGTGACCTTGTCCGTTGTTCCGACAGTCATCGACTTCGCGTCGCCGTTCGATGAGTTGTTGTTGCTCCCCGAGGTGCCTGCGCAACCCGATATTGCGAGAGCTGTGACAGCGAAAGCTGCGGTGACCGTTGCGATTCGCCTGCCGTTGGTGGATGCGGATGCCATATCCGTCTCCCCTTCTGTGAATGTGCGGACACAGGAGGCGTGCAGACAATGTGCTGCGACGCCGCAGTGCTTGGTGTGTTCCTTTACTAGCACACGAGCATGCAGGAGGTGAGGCTTTCTCGCCCACAATGCGCGGGATTTACGCATTCGCAACAATCGGACGCAGATTATGCGAGAGGCGAAGCCTCTCGCAAGGGCGGCAGCCCTTAACAAGTCAGTCTCATGAGCGAGACGGCGATCCGCAACCATCTCGACTTCGGCGCTTAAACACACGAAACCCTCGCAACAGGAACCTGGTGCGAGGGTTTAGGTGAGTTGTGACCCCAACGGGATTTGAACCCGTGCTGCCGCCGTGAGAGGGCGGTGTCCTAGGCCGCTAAACGATGGGGCCGGAAACAACGTGTTTGAGTATGGCACACGAATCGGCGTCGATCAAATCAGCACGTGGAGAGCCAGGGGCAGGATCTCGATGTCGATCGGAAGAGGGCCGACCCGCTCACCATCGGCGTAGGCGACGATGCCTGGCGCGTCGATCCGGACCGTACGGAGTGTCCGGAACGCGACAACGTCGACCGTCGTATGCGTTCCGGAGAATACTTTGGGGAAGAACCTGAGCAGGCGCAGCCTTCCGAGCGGAGCGACCGTGAACAGATCGAGGATGCCGTCGTCCACTCGAGCGTGAGGGACGATTCTCATTCCCCCTCCCAGTGAGACGTTGTTAGCCACCGAGAGAAGCACCGCGTCAATTGAGACCGCTGTTCCGTCGATGACCAACTCATACCGGCGGGGCGCCAGCGAGAGCAGTTCTCTGAGCAGCGCGAGGGTGTACCTGCTCTTTCCCCTCGGTCGGCGCCAGGTGTTGGCCCTCTCGTTGACGAGGGCGTCGAACCCGGCTGAGACGATGCCTGCGAAACGGGTCTCCGATTCTCCGTGGCGCACCAGGCCCACGTCGATGACCCGGGGCGGCGCGTCGAGCGCGGCGAGAAGCATCCGGATGGCGGTGACGGGATCGTCGGTAGGAATACCGAGTCCGCGGGCTGTGTCGTTGCCCGTGCCGCTCGGGACGATACCGAGGGGGATGCGGGTGTCCCCCAGCTCGTTGACTGCGAGGCTGACCATGCCGTCTCCCCCGACGACGACCAGCGCGTCCGGTCGCTCGGCGAGAGCACGGCGGATGGAGAGCCGCAGTGAACCAGCGTTTGATTCGACGAGAGCGGTGACCTGGCATCCGGCGCTCGAGAGCGCTGCGACTACCGCCTGTCCCGTATTCCGGTTGCGGCCGAACGACGCTTCCGGGTTGATGGCAACGAGGATGCGACGTGCGGTCGTCGGGTTCACGTTGCACAGTATGGCAGCGCTTTTTTCCCTGCGCGTCCGCTTGAAAAGCACCTGGCGGAGGGTATTAGCTCGGGGTATGCGACTGACCAAGCTCGAACATGCGTCCCTGATCCTCGAAGACTCGGGCAGGAAGCTCTTCATCGACCCCGGGTCGTTCACGACGGCTATCACAGAAGCGGCCCAGACGGTCGCCATCGTGATCACTCATGAACACCCTGATCACTGGACCCCGGAGCAGCTCGAGCGCATTCGCAGCAAAAACCCCGACGCCCGGATCTTCGGACCGGCCGGCGTTGCGGCGGCGGCTGGCGCTCTGCCTGTCGAGGTCGTGAAGGCGGGAGACGAGATCGAGGTCGGGCCGTTCACTCTGCGGTTCTTCGGCGAGAAGCATGCCGTCATCCACGAGTCCATCCCCGTCGTCGACAACGTGGGGGTTCTGGTGAACGGGTCCTTGTATTACGGCGGGGATTCGTACACGGTTCCGGAGGGGGTCGACGTCGATGTCCAGGCGGTTCCCGCCGGTGCCCCGTGGCTGAAGATCGGCGACGTCATGAACTATGTGCTCGCGGTGAAACCGCGAAGGAGCTTCCCCACCCACGAGATGACACTGTCCAAAGCTGGCAAAGACACGTCGAATGCCCGGATCCGATGGGCGACCGAGCAGAACGGCGGCGAGTTCTTCCCCCTGGACCCCGGGGACACCCTCGACGTCTAGCCTGCAGCGGCAGCCGACGCGTTCTGCGGCAACCGGAGAGTGAACACGGTTCCCTCCCCTTCAACGCTGGACACGTCGAGTTCCCCGCCGTGCGCCCGCACGATGGACTTCGTGATGACGAGGCCGAGCCCGATGCCGGGAACAGCATTCGCTGTCGCTGTGGTCGCACGGAAGAATCGCGTGAAAAGCTTATCGAGTTCGGCTGCGGGGATCCCCATCCCGGTGTCCGCAATGGTGATCTCGACGTGACCATCCCGGCCTGCGGCCACGAGCCCCACGCTGACGCTTCCGCCTCGCCCGGTGAACTTGATCGCATTGGACACCAGGTTGTCGATGGCCTGGCCCAGCCGTCGCCGGTCCCCGGGAAAAGGCAACGCCTGGGGGTCCACCTCGGCGGCAAGCCGGACACCCGCTCTTTCGGCAATCGGCCGGGCTGAGTCGATGGAGTGGGAGATGAGGTCTTCAGGCACGACTTTCTCAACCGTGAGGGGGAACCCGCCCGAATCCGCTTGAGCAGTGAAAAGCAAGTCGCCGACGAGGCCGAGCAGTCGGTGAGCGTTGCGTTCCGCCACCCCCAGGTACAGCTGCTGATCCTCCGAAAGCGGTGCCTCTTCGTCATCCTTCATGAGTTCGAGGTAGCCCAGGATCGAGCTCAGTGGGGTACGTAACTCGTGAGAGACCAGCGCGATGAACTCGTCTTTGAGCTTGGACACCTCGACGGACTGGGTGATGTCGGTCGCGACGAAGATGTATCCGGTTGTGCTGCCTGTCGCGTCGACCCGGGGGCTGACGGCGACCTCCACGGGGAGCTCGGTGCCGTCGTGCCTGCGGTAGGTCCAATCGTGGATCTCAGGAACTCCGAGGCGAGCGGACTCGACGAGCGCTGAAAAGCCGGGGTTGAGAACGGTCGCTCCCGGCGGATAGTTCAATTCACGGGACCTGTTCTC
Organism: Mycetocola sp.; assembly: GCF_046716805.1. Classification (GTDB taxonomy): domain Bacteria; phylum Actinomycetota; class Actinomycetes; order Actinomycetales; family Microbacteriaceae; genus Mycetocola_A. The sequence goes on from NZ_JBKJWH010000076.1 coordinate 15,159, forward strand.
GAGCTCATCGTCGAGGTGGAAATCGAGGATGGACGATCGACCGATGACGTCATTTGCTTCCCTGCCGAGCATGGACGCCGCTCCTGGGTTCCAGACGTCGATGAGTCCCACGAGGTTGGTGCCGATGATCGACTGGATGGTGACGGAGTCGAGCACACTCGACGTCAGCTGGTTGGCTTCACGCAATTCGAGGTCCGAAACCCGCAGCTTGTCCGCTTGTTCTTCTGACTTCGCGAGACTCGCCTCGCGCGCCTCGGCGAGTGAACGGATCGATTCGAACTGAACGCGTCTCTGTCTCGACATCTCGTTGATGATCGCCGCCACTGCGGTGTAGACGAAAGGGGCAACGACACCGCGGAGCCACTCGACGGCGCTGCTGGGGACCTCGCTCAACACGAGGAACGGCAACATGATGGCGGTCGCTGTGCCGGCACCGGCGACGAGAATCCAGCGTCTGCCGTCTTCGGACGCGATCCAGATGACGGGGAGCAGGATGAGTACACCGAAGAGGGACAGAGCTCCGCCGGTGCCCATCCGGAGGAACGCGATCGCAAGGAGAGCGACAAGCGGAACGGCGATCACCCACGGGGACGCCTCGGCCTGTTGAGTGAACCACGCGGCGAGTACGACCGAGGCGGCCGCAATGACGATGGCCACCAGGAATGGGACGGGTCGGGTGATCGGCACGCCTGGGATGAGCAGCGAAATGAGGATGGCAATGACCATCGCGCACGTCGTGGGGAGGTGTTTGAGCAACGGGCTTGGGTTGTCGGTGCTGATCAGCCGGGCCATGGATCCGAACAGAAGGGTCATTCCGTGCTTCCGCGTCCCTGCGAGAGGGTGACCAGTTTTTCGACGAGAAGCCGGGGGCTGAAGGGTTTGGGCATGAAATCGTCGGCGCCGGCTTCGATGCCGATCTCACGGGATGCACCGCTGACGCCGGCGGAGAGCAGAAGGATCGGGATTCCCGTGAGCAGCGGATCACTGCGGATGAGCCGGCAGACGTCAAGACCGCTCAGTCCGGGCATGGACACATCGAGGACGACAATGTCGGGGGTCTGGTCACGAACCGACTGCCACGCCTCTGTCCCGTCTTCGGCCACCCCGGCGAGGACCATGCCTGCCTTCCGGACCGCGATCGTGACAAGCATCCGCATATCGGCGTCGTCGTCCGCGATCACGACTCTGACCGGCTCAACCATGCTGCTCAACCGTTCGCCCGCTCCCGAGGCAACTCTCGAGCACCCGCTCCACGTGCGCGCGGGTGAAGGGTTTCGGCAGGACGTCGTCCGAGTCCGGGAAAGCGGCGGGGTCAAGCACACTGGTAACGACGATGGCGCAGTCCGGTCGCTCTTCCCTCAGCCGGGCGATGAGGGTCGCCCCGTCCATGCCGGGCAGGATGAGGTCGATTACAGCGAGGTCAGGACCGGATCGCCGGTATGCGACGATGGCGTCCTCAGCCGATTCCGCGAGGACGACAGTGCAGCCTGAACGCTCGAAGTTGCGGCGGAGCAGGTCCCGCTGGTCTGGGTTGTCCTCGACGATGAGGACGAGTGGCTGTGCGGCGGTCATTCGAAGGATGCCCTTCGGTGCCGAGGCGATCGATCGGTCATGTGATGGCTCCCGCGTCCTGTCTGTCATGGCCGCGTCACAGCATCGTGGCGGAGTTGCGGATGCGCGAAGAGAACGTCCTCGCACACAAGCAAGAACCATATCGGACCGCGGTAGCGCGCGGCCGACGCAGCGCCGTCGCTCACCCAACCCGCCGACCGCGTTACACCAAAGAGCTCCCACACACCAAGGTTGTTGCTCCTTTACCGTTCGTTTGCCATTCCGGGGGATACTCGTGCTACCGCGTGCGGACGTATCGACCGTTCCGCGCTGATCGGAACAGAGGAGCACGACAGGATGACTGACGAAACCGAGATCGAGCCGATCGAGATCACCTATGACGAGGATCTCTACCCGGCCCGACCCAAACGGCTTCGGCCCCGTTCGAACCTGCGGGCGAGCAACATCCGCCGTTCCTTCTCGGATCCCCGATCCGCCGACGCGTCCAACCCGTCTTATGTCGAATGGCTGACCCGCCAGTCGATGCTGCGGGATGCTGAAGTGCTCGGCCGAGGGCTCTCGGGCCAGCCCAGCATGTGGCGACACCCGTACGCCAGGCCGGACGCCCGCCGGGCGATCCGCACGGCGTCGGTGTGGTTCACTGCGTATCCCATCTCGCTGATCACCGCTCCCGGGCAGTCCTACCTGGCGGCGCTCGGCGAGGATGCGCTGTGGGAAGCGTTCGAGAAGATCGGGATCACCGCGGTGCACACGGGGCCGGTCAAACTGGCCGGCGGGATCACCGGCTGGACGAGCACGGCGAGCGTTGACGGCCACTTCGACCGGATCAGTACGCAGATCGACCCGGCCTTCGGGTCGGATGACGAATTCCGGCAGGTTTCGGATGCCGCGGATCGCCACGGCGGAAGCGTCATCGACGACATCGTTCCCGGGCACACGGGCAAGGGGGCCGACTTCCGCCTGGCCGAGATGGGCTACAAGGATTACCCCGGGATCTATCACATGATTGAGATCCCCGAAGAGGACTGGCACGAGCTGCCACCCGTACCCGACCACCGGGATTCGGTGAACCTTGACGCCGCAACGGAGAAGAGGCTCGCCGACCTCGGCTACATCATCGGTCAGCTGCAGCGCGTCATCTTCTACTCCCCCGGTACGAAGGAGACCAACTGGAGTGCGACGGCGCCTGTTCTCGGCGCCGACGGCAGGACCCGCCGCTGGGTGTACCTGCACTACTTCAAGCAGGGACAGCCGTCGATCAACTGGCTCGACCCGACGTTTGCGGGCATGAGGCTGGTCATCGGCGATGCACTGCACTCCCTCGGCGACCTCGGCTCAAGCGCTCTCCGGCTTGACGCGAACGGATTCCTCGGCGTTGAGAAGAGTGCGGAAGGCACGCCTGCCTGGTCGGAAGGGCACCCGCTTTCCGAAGCGGCCAACCACCTCATCGCCGGCATGGTGCGCAAGGTGGGCGGGTTCTCGTTCCAGGAGCTCAATCTGACCATCGAGGACATTCGGGACACCGGCCGGGTGGGCGCGGACCTCTCGTACGACTTCATCAACCGCCCTGCGTACCAGCACGCCCTCGCGATGGGCGACTCGGAGTTCCTTCGGCTGACCCTCCGCACCTCGCTGTCAACGGGAGTCCAACCCGTCGGCCTCGTCCACGCGCTGCAGAACCATGATGAACTCACCTACGAGCTCGTCCATTGGGCAACCCTGCACCGGGCAGACCTGTACCCGTTCCGCGACGAGGAGATGACCGGGGCGCAACTCGCCGAGACCATCCGGGCCGACCTCGTGGCGAAGCTCACCGGCGAGGCGGCGGATTACAACCTCGTGTTCACCACGAACGGAATCGCCTGCACCACGGCATCCGTCATCGCCGCCGCTCAGGGACTGACCACGCTGGACTCGATCACCGACGACCACATCGACGACATCCAGCGCGCGCATCTTCTGCTGGTCATGTTCAACGCGTGGCAGCCCGGCGTCTTCGCTCTGTCGGCGTGGGACCTGCTGGGGATGCTTCCGCTGCCGTCAAGCGAGGTTCGTGAGCTGATCGCAGAGGGCGACACCCGCTGGATTCACCGGGGCGCCCACGACCTGATGGACGTCGACACCGACGCTGTCGTGTCGAGTTCGGGGATGCCGCGGGGGCGCTCGCTGTACGGGTCGCTTCCCGACCAGCTCGGCCGTGAGGATTCCTTCGCCAGCCAGGTCTCCCGGGTACTCTCGATCCGCTCAACGCTCGGCATCGATGTCGGAACGCAGCTGGACATTCCGGACGTCGCCCATCAGGGAATGCTCGTGATGGTTCACCGGCTCGATGAGGGGGACGCCTCGATGGAGGATGCCCGTATCCAGGTGACGGTCCTGAACTTCACCGGCGAGACGATCGAGGGGACGGTCCGCTCTGAGGCGCTGACCCCGCGTCGCACCGTATACGACGCGACGACCGGCGAAGAAATCGGGCGGGTCGATGACCTGCAGAGCTTCACTGTGCGGCTGGAGCCGTACGCAGGGCTGTGCCTGCTTGGCCGCGACGCCGAGGAAGAGGCGGCATCCGAGGACTCCGACGAGGCGCCCGCATGACGACCTGCCCGATCACCGGCCACGGGAAATGCCGCGCCATGCGGGTGGCTCGCGCGCGACATCGGTTCTGAAAGGACATCCCATGAGAACGTTCACCCTGCCGAACACCGACATCGTCGCTCCGAACGTCGTGCTCGGACTGATGCGCATCGCCGACAAGACCGACGACCAGGTACGCGAACTCGTTCGCACAGCGCGCGACGCGGGAATCGACTTCCTGGACCACGCTGACATCTACGGCAACGATTTGCACGGCTGTGAACGCCGTTTCGCTGACGCGATGCAGCTCACGCCCTCGGAGCGTGACGCCGTCACGATCCAAACCAAGGCAGGGATCGTCGGCGACGGACCGTACTTCGACTTCTCCTACGAGCACCTCATCGAATCTGTTAACGGCTCGCTCGACGCTCTGCAGACCGATCGCATCGACATTTTGCTGCTGCACCGGCCGGATGCCCTGGTTGAGCCGGAGGAGGTCGCTCGCGCGTTCGACGAGCTCGAGTCAGCCGGCAAAGTGCGCGCCTTCGGCGTCTCCAACCACACGCCCCGACAGATCGACCTGTTGAAGCGCTTCGTGCGACAGCCTCTCGTCGCCAACCAGTTGCAGCTCTCGATCACCCACTCACCCATCGTCTCCCACGGCGTCGCAGCTAACATGCTCGCCGAACAACAATCGGTCACCCTCGACGGTGGAGGCATCATCGACTACTGCCGCCTGAACGACATCACTGTTCAGGCGTGGTCACCGTTCCAGGCGGGATTTTTCACCGGAGTGTTCCTCGGGTCCGCCGACTACCCCGAACTGAACGCCGTCATCGACCGGCTCGCCGACGAGTATGACGTGCCGCCGATCGCGATCGCTACCGCCTGGATCACCCGGCACCCGGCGCGGATGCAGGTCGTACTAGGTACCACGAGTCCGGAACGGGTTGCTGGAGCCGCGCTGGGCTCCGACCTGCCGCTGACGCGGGCCGAGTGGTACGAGCTGTTCAGGGCGGCCGGTCACCTCGTCCCGTAGCGGAACGAGAACCGGCCGACTACCTTCTCCGAACTGCCTGAGAGGCGCCACTCTCAGACGGCATCCGATTCGGGCACCAGCGACTGAGCGCTGCTCCGCCCTCGCGGATGGAACAGCCGCTCCATCCGCACGGCGCCGACGTCAGAGGGTGACGCCGCGCGCCGCCAGGAAGGGCCCTGGGTCGATGAAGACGCTGATGCGAATCTTCAGGTCGAGGTGGCAGCCGGTCACGACGCCCGTCGCGCCGACGTTCGCCACAACGGTGCCCGCCTTCACCAGTTGGCCCACCGAGACCTGGAATGATCCGGTCTGCGCGTGCCCGTAGAGTGACTCGACCCCGCTGCCGTGGTCGATGATGACTCGCTCGCCGAACGAGCCTGCGTTGCCGACGAAAGTCACCCGCCCCGGGGAGATCGCCTTGATCGGAGTGCCACAGGGGGAACCGAAGTCGACGCCGTCGTGAAAGGTGTTCGAGCATCCGACGGAGTTGCAGATCACGTTCCGGGGGCCGTACGGCGACGTGACACGTGCGGTCACCGGTCGAATCCAGGGGGCGTCAGCGTCATGCATGTAGTTGCCACCGCCGCTTGCGGGGCCCGCGTTCTGCGATGGGCTTTCCGCTGCTGCGACAGCGGCCGCTGCGAGTGGGGCGCCGGCGCCGTGCGCGGGGACGGCGACGATCCCGACCAGAGCGGGGACCGCGATAGCGATCCCGAGCAGGGATCGGGCGGACCTCATTCTCCGTCGCGTCCCAATGGGCGTCACAGATGCCTGCGGCCCGCGGCGCAAGAGCATGGTCAGGTAAGTCATGGCGTTGTCCTGTCCGGTCACGGAGGTCAAGTCGGAAATATCAGCGACATGCCAGTGTGGAACGAAAAGCAATCTCGCCTCGACCGAAGACAGTGCTCGCGGTCCCCCAAGCGCCGCAGCCTGAGCGTACCGTTCAACGCGCGCAATCACCACGATTGAGGTCGAACGAATTTCCCGGCCGCAGAGAGTCTCGCACTCCGTGCGCGGATCGAGGGATGCCTCATTCGGCGGGATGCAAGAACTTCGGCCGCGGCGTGCGTAGTATTGCCCGGTGCGAACAATGGCTCAGTCCTCGCTTACGCCCCTCTGGCGACGTTTGCTACATCCCCACCCCGCTAAGACGGTACTTCTCGGCTTCGCCGGCGCCATCGCCGTCGGCACCGGGTTGCTCATGCTGCCCATCTCGAAGGCCGGCCCCGGCGGAGCGTCGCTCCTCGAAGCACTGTTCACCGCGACGTCCTCCGTCTGCGTGACCGGGCTGATCGTCGTCGACACGCCGGTTTACTGGACCGCTTTCGGCCATGTCGTGATCCTGGCCATGATCCAGATCGGCGGTTTCGGGATCATGACGTTCGCGTCGGTGATCGGCCTGGCGGTCATCCGAAAGATGTCACTGCGGTCGAGGATCACGGCGGCGGCAGAAGTCAAGAGCCTCGGCCTGGACGACGTGAAAGGTCTCATCCTCGGTGTCGTTCGGATCTCACTCATCGTGGAGGGAGTCGTCGCAGCTCTCCTCACCGCCCAGTTCATGCTCGGCTACGGTGAGCCGCTCGGTCGCGCCCTCTGGCTCGGAATCTTTCACTCGGTGTCGTCGTTCAACAACGCCGGCTTCGCCCTGTTCAGCGACAGCCTCATGTCCTATGCCACCGACCCATTCATCTGCCTGCCCATCGCCGCCGCCATCATCCTGGGCGGGCTGGGATTCCCGGTCATCATGCAGTTGCGGAAGCACTTCCGAACACCGCTGAAGTGGTCGATGAACACCCGGCTCGTCCTCTGGGGAACCCTCATCCTCCTGGTGGGCGGAACGGTGTACATCACCGTCCTGGAGTGGAACAACCCGAATACCCTTGGCCCAATGAACTGGCCGGGCAAGATCCTCGCCGGATTCTTCCAGTCGGTGCAGACACGGACCGCCGGGTTCAACAGTGTCGATACCGGGGCCATGTACCCCGAGTCGTGGCTCGGAATGGATGTTTTGATGTTCATCGGCGGCGGGCCCGCCGGCACGGCGGGCGGCATCAAAATCACCACCTTCGCGGTTCTGTACTTCATCCTTCTCACCGAGATCCGGGGCCAGGGCGCCGTCAACGTGTTCGGGAAACGACTCTCACGTGCCGTTCACCGCCAGGCCATCACCGTGGTCCTCCTCGCCGTCGCCGTCGTGATGGGCGCCACCGTGTTCCTCATGCTGCTCACCGACATCCCCCTCGACAAACTCCAATTCGAAGCGATCTCCGCCTTCGCCACCGTCGGCATGTCCACCGGAATCACAGCTGCACTGCCCCCGGCCGGCCAGGTCATCCTCATCCTGTTGATGTTCATCGGCCGACTCGGTCCCATCACCTTCGCATCCGCCCTCGCGCTCAATGAGCGGCGGGTCCTCTACGAGCTCCCGAAAGAAAGGCCCATCATTGGCTAATTTCCGTTTGTTCCAAGGCTCCGACCCGACCCGAATCGCGGAGGCCGACTCCGTTGCTGTCATCGGACTGGGCCGCTTCGGCAGCGCCCTCGCGTTGGAGCTCATGGCCAAAGGAACCGAAGTTCTGGGCATCGACGCCGACGAAGACACCGTCCAAGGCCTGAACGGCATGCTCACCCACGTCGTGCGCGCCGATTCGACGAAGGAAGAATCACTGCGGCAGCTTGCAGTGCCCGAGTTCGATTGCGTTGTCGTGGCGATCGGCAGCGACATCGAGGCCAGCATCCTGACGACGTCGCTCCTGCTGCGGTTCAACATTCCGCAGATCTGGGCGAAGGCGGTCAGCGACCCACACGGAGCCATCCTCGAACAACTCGGGGTCGAACACGTCATCTACCCCGAGAAGGACATGGGCCGCCGGGTCGCCCACCTCGTGCGCGGCGCCATGCAGGATTACATCGATATCGGCGACAACTTCGCGCTGGTGAAAACGAAACCACCATCCATTGTGGTCGGGAAACCGCTTCGCGAGACCACCATCCGCGCCCGGTATGGCATCACCATCAGTGCGTACAAGCGCGGCGACAGCCCGTGGACGTACACGACGATGGACACGGTGCTTGAAGCCGACGACACGGTGCTTGTGGCCGGGCAGGCGGCGCAGGCCGAAGCGTTCAGTCAGCTCCGCTGAATTCGACCTTCGCGGGTGTCAGCCGACGTGGATGCCGGGCCGGGCTTGAGGGTCAGGCTCGGCCTCGCGGAGAATCTCACGGACGACAGGGGCGGTGTCCCCGCGACCGAGGAGCAGGTAGCGGAAGAGATGCCCCAACGGGTTCCCTTCGGACCACTCGAAGTAGGCGTGCGGTTTCACCCCTGTGGCGTCACGGAGCGCCAGGAGGATACCAGCGATCGCGTTGGGAGCGGCGGGGCTGCTCGCCCGGAGGATGCGATAGCCGTCCACCTCGGCACCTCGGACGTGGAGCGTCTCGCTGAACTCGGACGGATCCACCACCTGGATCTCCAGGAAGATGACATCCGCGGAACCCGGTACCGGGTTCATGCCCCTCTGGGCGGCTTCCTTCTCGGCGTAGGGAACACCGTTCCCCTCGCGGGGCCGGTTTGCGATGAGGTTCAGCCTGCCGTCGTAGGCAAGCGACTCGACGATGAAGCGGCGAGCTTGATCGTCGAAGACGATCTGGTCGGCACGAAGCTCAGTCGTCCGGGAGATCCGTGACACGAGCGAAATGGCGATGATGCCCGCGATGAAGAACGCCGAAATGGTCAGGCCGTCCGGCTTCTCGAGAATGTTCTCGACGAGTGCGTATAAGAGAATCACGGTGAGAATGGTGAAGGCGACGCTTGAGCGGCGCTGACGGTGTCGCGCCGCCGAAATGGTGACCGCCACCGCTCCTGAGACCATCATCACGAGGATGCCGGTGGCGTATGCGCCTGCCTGGGCGTCGACATCCGCGTTGAAACCGATAGTGATTGCGATGCTGACGGCGGTGTAGACGAGGACGACAGGGCGAATCGCTCTGCTCCAGTCCGGCGCCATGCCGTACGCGGGCAGGTACCGCGGGACGATGTTGATCAAGCCTGCCATTGCGGATGCGCCGGCGAACCAGAGGATCAGGATGCTGCTGATGTCGTAGACAGTTCCGAATACATCCCCGGCTTGTTCATGGGCGAGGTAGGACAGCGCTCGACCGTTGGCCTCACCACCGGGCTGGAACTCTTCGGCCGGAATCAACACCGTCGTGACAAGGCTGCTCGCGAGCAGGTAGACGCTCATGATCAACGCGGCGGCGGTCAGCAGTTTTCGCGTGTTGCGGATTCGTGAGGCGAGTCGTTCCTTCTCCGTTTCACCCTCAGCAGCGACCAGCGGCATCATGCTGACGCCTGTTTCGAACCCCGACAGTCCGAGGACCAGGAGCGGGAACGCGAGGATCGCCGGCCCCGCGATATCGGTGAATCCGACTCCATTTCGGACGAGTGCGTCGATCCATGCTTGCAGTGCGGTGGGGTGGGCGAAGATATCCGCGATGCCGAATCCGATGACGATCGCGTTGAGAGCAAGGAATATCGCGACCAGCGGGATGGCAACAGCGACGGCCTCTGTGAAACCGAGGAGGAAGACACCACCCAGCACCAGAAGCATCACAACGGTGATGATCACCGCCTGGCCTTCGAGAAAGGGCGGTGCGTAGGGATTCTCAAGGATGTGCACTGTGGCATCCGCCGATGACAGGGTGATCGTGATGATCCAGGACGTGGCGACGAAGCCCAGAAGAATCAGAACGAAAATCTTGCCGCGCCAGAACGGCAGCAGTTTTTCGAGCATCGCCACCGACCCCTGACCCCTCGGGCTCTCCTTCGCCACGCGCCGGTACATCGGCAACATGCCCAGCAGGGTCAATGCGACGATCAGGAGCGTGGCGAGTGGAGACAGGGCGCCTGCAGCCAGAGCAGCGATTCCGGGGAGGTAAGAAAGGGTCGAGAAGTAGTCAACTCCCGTCAGAGTCATGACCTTCCACCAGGCGTGAGTCCGCCCGTGGGTTTCTGACGCTTCAGGGCCGGCCGGTTGAACTCGGTTCGCCAACAACCAACGCGCGAGTGCGCTTCGCGAGGCGGTGGGTCGCACGGGGCGCTGGACGACCGCGGGGATTGAGTGCTCAGCTGAGGTACTCACGATAGGAACTTCTTTCGCTTCAGGCCGGAAAGCCATCACGAATCATAGTCCTCGGGGAGAGCGCCGAAGCCCCGTGCGAGCAATCTCGCATGGTCGAGATTGCTCCGCTTTCGTTCCGTTTGAAGATTTTGGCCACGCCGGGACGGTCTAGGCTGGCGCAGCTTGCCGGTTCCTGCCTTGGTAGAGGCGGCGGTAGCTTGAGGGTGTGGTGTTGAGTATCCGGGTGAAGTGGAGCCGGAAATTTGCTGTCGTGCCCAGACCAGTGCTGGAGGCAACCGCCTGCACCGTCAGGTCGGTGGTTTCCAGAAGGTGGCAGGCTTCAGCGATGCGTTGATCGTTCAGCCACCTCAGCGGGGTCATTCCGGCTTCGGCTGTGAATTTCCGTGTGAAGCTCCTGGGCGCCCAGCCGGCATGGGCGGCCATGTCGTCGACCGTGAGCGGCTCGGCCAGGTTCTTCCTGGCCCAGGCACAGGTGTCGGCGAAGAGCGCCAGGGGTGCGGCGACCGCCCTTTCCATGAACTGGACTTGGCCCCCTTCCCGGTGCGGGGCCACGACCATCCGTCGTGCAATGCTGTTGGCCGCGGCGGTTCCATAGTCCTTGCGGACCAGGTGCAGACAGAGGTCGATGCCTGCCGCAACCCCAGCGCTGGTGCTGACGCTGCCTTGGTCGATGTAGAGGACGTCTGCGTCGACGGTGATGCCCGGGTACAGGGTTTGCAGGCGTTCGGCGTTTCTCCAGTGGGTGGTTGCCCGTTTGCCGTCCAGGAGACCTGCAGCAGCGAGAGCGAAGGCGCCTGTGCACACCGACACCACGCGGGCTCCGTTGGCCGCCGCCTGACGCAACGCCTCGCAGACCTCGGCGGGCGGGTCGGTGAGCGGCGCGTAGCCGGGCACCACGACGGTATCCGCGGACAGGAGTGCTTCCAAACCATCGACGGCCTGGATCGCATACCCGGAGGTCGTCGGCACCAGACCAGGCTGGGCGGCACAGACCCGGAAGGAGTACCGTTCCCGTTCATCCTCGTGGCCGAAAACCTGCGCCGGAATGGCCAGGTCGAAAGCGACCACATCCGGTAGTGCCAGCGCGACGACTCGGTGCATAGGGCCACTGTACGCACCCGGGCGCCCCGGGGAGCAGAATCCTTTCCATACAGGGCATTTTTGCCATGCACGTCCGCTGCCGCGAATTGGCAGCATGGGCACATGACAATTCTCACTGGCGGGCATGAAACGACGGATGCCATTCACGCGGGCCTCAATTCCAACGGCCAGGGCCGTCCGCCCGGCGCTGATCCTTCGCGGAAGGGACACGTCGGTTGGATTGTGGCCGGCTCGTTGGTTATCGGCGTCCTTGCTGCAGGGCTGCTGGCCGCCGCGCCGATCATTCCGGCGACCGAGACCGGCGTGACCGGCGCCATCCTGTTGGGGCTTGCGCTGGGATGGGCCATGCTCGCTGTGCTGTCCGTGAAGTTCACGGATCAACCACAGAGGTGGGCCGTGGCTCCAGCGCTTTTCATGGGCGTGGGCGGTTTCCTTCTGCTGGCGTTCGGCTCCCCCATGCAGGACGTGCTCGCCTGGGTATGGCCTCCCGCCATGCTGGTGTTAGTGGCTTGGATGGTCGTCAGGGCTCATCGGCAGCTTCGCAGCCGGAGCGGGCGCGTGCTGCTCTACCCCATGCTCGCGATGCTGGTACTTGCTTCACTGGGGGGCAGCTACGCAACGGTGCGCGACGCGGTGGATGCAGGGGCTTCTCCGGCGCGGGGTCAGTTGATCGACGTCGGCGGACACCGCCTGTACCTGAACTGCACCGGCTCAGGAACTCCCACCGTCGTGCTCGAACCGGGCGCAGGCATGATGTCGTCTGACCTCGCGTTCATCACACCGGTTGTTGCCCGTGACACCCGGGTGTGCATCTACGACCGGGCAGGACGCGGCTGGAGCGATCCGGCGAACACTTCCCAGGACGGCGCGCAGATCGCGGCCGATCTGCACACGTTGCTTCAGCGCGCCAACGAACCCGGGCCGTATGTGCTGGCCGGACATTCATTCGGGGGCCTCTACGCACTCACCTTCGCTGCCCACTACCCCGAGGACGTCGCTGGACTGGTGCTGGTGGACTCGACCGCACCAGCCTCGGAACCGGGACCAGATTCCACGCAGCCGGCTCGCGCCGATTCCGACGACACGATGAAACGTCTCTCCGCACTGGGAGCCGGCGCAGCGAGACTCGGCCTCGGCCTCGTCGTCGGTGTGGACAAACCCAGCCACCTTCGGGGCACGATCGATGAGTACCTTCACGCGGGTACCTTCGCGCAGCAGGCTGCCGATTTGACGGATTTCTCCGACACGCCGCTGGTCGTCCTGACAGCAGGCACTGGGAGCCAGCCCGGCTGGGATGCTGCGCAGGAAGCCCTTGCCTCACTCTCGACGAACACCCTGCACCGCGTCATCGCCGGGGCCACCCATGCGTCATTGATCAGCGATAGAGACAACGCGGCCGCGACCGCTCAGGGCATCCTCGACGCCGTCTCCGCCGTGCGGATTGCAAGCCCGTAAAACCGATGCAATAGACGACTCCAGCCAAGTTCGGTGGAGGGCTGCATCGTGAGCGATCCGCTCCCGCACACTGACCGCGTCACGTTACGTTGCGTGACCGAAAGTGAGCCATCACCTGGCCGGACGTATACCTTCGTCACCATGACAATCATCGATAACTCTTCCACCACGAACGACACAGCAGAGCGCAGTCGCCGCCTCACCGAGGCCGGCACCGCCTGGAACGGCCGCATCGCCGCCGATCGCACCGCCGCGCACCTTCAGTACCGCGTTCGCGGCACAGGAGAAGGAGCTGTCGCGAGCCGCATCACCGCCGGCAAGCACGAGTTCGTCGTCGACGAGCCCGCAGCCCTGGCAGGCGACGACGTAGCGGCAAGCCCCGTCGAGGTCGCTCTCGGTGCGCTCATCTCATGCCAGATTGTCGTCTTCCGTCTCTACGCTCACGCCCTCGGCATCCCGTTCGACGAGATCGATGTGACAGCGGAGGGCGACCTCGACGCCGCTCGCTTGTTCGGCGTCGACCCAGCCGTGCGCCCCGGCTTCAGCGCTGTGCGGCTCACCGTCGCGCTCACCGGGCCGGAGACCGAAGAGCGCTACCAGCAGCTCCGCGACGTCGTCGACGCGCACTGCCCGGTACTCGACCTCTTCGCCAATGCCACCCCGATCCACACCACAGTTCTCAAAGCCGGCTGAGCAGAGCAGGCCGCTGCCGCCGGGGCGCTCCGTATCGGCCCGGCAGCAGTACGTGGGGCAACCCAGAGGGGGTCTTCGGTTCTCCCCTGCAACACAGTGGACTACTGGGACGATTCACGAGAATGTACTGTCGTTGGCGCATACGGTACAAGCCGGGCGAGTTGGGTGACGTGGCGGGGTTCGAGCTCGTCGAGGCTGGCGACGCCGAGGAGCTTCATCGTGCGGCGGATCTCACCGGCGAGGATCTCGATCGTGCGGTCGACGCCCTGGCGCCCGCCGGCCATCAGCCCGTAGAGGTAGGCCCGGCCGATCAGGGTGAACCGGGCGCCGAGGGCGACGGATGCCACGATGTCGGCTCCGTTCATGATGCCGGTGTCGAGGTGGACCTCGACGTCGTTGCCCACTTCGCGGACGACGGCGGGCAGGAGGTGGAACGGGATCGGAGCGCGGTCGAGCTGGCGGCCGCCGTGGTTCGACAGGAGAATCGCGTCGGCGCCGAGCTCGACGGCGAGGTGGGCGTCGGCGACGGACTGGATTCCCTTGACGACGAGCCTGCCCTTCCACTGTTCGCGGAGAAAGCGCACCTCGTCGGGTCCGACCGTCGGGTCGAACATGGTGTCGATGAGGGCGGCGACGGTACCGGACCAGCGGTCGAGGCTCGCAAAGGCGAGCGGTTCGGTGGTGAGAAAGTTGATCCACCAGGCCGGGCGCGGCAGGGCGTTGAGGACCGTCCTCGGGGTGAGCGCCGGCGGGATCGACAGACCGTTCTTCACGTCGCGGAGGCGGGCACCAGCCACCGGGGTGTCGACGGTGACCATGAGGGTGTCGAAGCCCGCGGCCTGGGCGCGGTCGACGAGGGCGAGGGAACGGTCGCGGTCAGTCCACATGTAGAGCTGGAACCAGTTGCGTCCGTTCGGCGCTGCCGCAGCCACGTCCTCGATCGAGGTGGTGCCCATGGTGGAGAGGGTGAACGGGATGCCTGCGGCCTCGGCGGCGGTCGCTCCGGCGCGCTCACCCTCGGTCTGCATCATCCGGGTGAACCCGGTCGGGGCGATCCCGAACGGCAGTGCGCTGGTCTTGCCGAGCACCTCGCGCGTGGTGTCGACTCGCGAGACGTCGCGCAGCACCGAGGGGTGGAACTCGATGTCCTCGAACGCCTGGCGGGCGCGGCTGAGCGAGATCTCCCCCTCGGCGGCACCGTCGGTGTAGTCGAACGGCGCCTGCGGGGTGACGCGCTTCGCGATGGTCCGCAGGTCGGCGATGCTCGTCGCTGCGGCGAGCCGGCGCGTACGTGCGTTGAGCTCGGGTTTCTTGAACTGCATCAGCGGCGCCAGGTCACGCACCTTCGGGATTCGTCTCTCAACCATGCGGGGCTACTTTCT
>NZ_JBKJWH010000077.1:0-3111 GCF_046716805.1 Mycetocola sp.
GAAAAGTGCTCAAAGTGATGACGTAGTGATGACTCAATCAAATCTCTTAACCTAAAAAGTCCCGGAAACCCTTGAGTTTCCGGGACATTCGGTCGGGCTGACAGGATTTGAACCTGCGACCCCTTGACCCCCAGTCAAGTGCGCTACCAAGCTGCGCCACAGCCCGCGACCAGTCACCCTCACGGGCGACCTCGTCAATGCTACAGGACAATCAGTGCCAGTTCTGTCACTGCGAACAGCCGCAACTCAGCCGACACGGCTCCCGGAGAAGCGCGTCGACGGACGACCGGATGTCGCGTAGTCGAGTGTCTTCTGGGCCCGATTCACCTCCACCAGATACTCCAGATAGCGCCGTGCGCTCACCCGCGAGATCCCGGACAACTCCGCAATTTCCCCCGCCGAACTGTTCGGCGCTGAAACGAGCGCCTCCTCGACGGTGACGAGAGTCTCACCGCTCAGGCCCTTCGGCAGCTGGATACGTCCACGCCCACCAGTTCGCATCAGCGCGTCGATGTCACGCTGCGCGAGTGCCTCCCGTGTGCCGGATGCCACGAGGGCAAGCCGGTCGCGCGCCACATCATCCAGGCGCGCCCGCAGGTCGAGCGCCGTGAACGGCTTCACCAGGTAATGCTGGATCCCGGCACTGCGCGCCTGCCGCACACTGTCGACATCCCGCGCCGCAGTCACGGCGATCACCTCGGGCTGGGCACCGCCCATCGCGCGCACGTCACGAAGCACCTCCAGTCCAGTCAGCCCAGGCAGGTCGAAGTCGAGCAGCACCAGGTCCGGACGGTGTTCGGCGATCAGCGACAGCGCCTCCGGGCCGCTGTGCGCGGTGGCGGCGACATCGAACGCCGGATGCGCGCCCACGAACTTCGCGTGCAGCGCCGCCACCTCGACATCGTCGTCGACGATGATCGTCCGCAGCTTCGAGGAGACCGTCACTTCAGCACCGCCGGCACGTCCACCGATGTCGCTGCATCCGGGGATGCCTGAGGCAGGTCGCCGACCGGCAGCTCGACCGTGAACACCGCTCCCCCGAGGACCGACCGCCCGACGGTCACCGTCCCACCGGCTCTCAACACCGTGCGCCGCACAAGCGCGAGGCCGATGCCGCGCCGACGCAATGCGGGACTGTCGGCATCCGTCACAGCCTTGGAACTGACACCCTCCTCGAACACCCGCTCATACTGGTCCGGCGCAATGCCCTCGCCGTCGTCCTGCACCGCGACCCGGATGAGAGTCGGCTCGACCGCGAAACCGAGCTCGATCCGGTTGCCGGCCGAGCACGCTTCGAGCGCGTTGTCGAGGAGGTTGCCGACCACCGTGACGAGGTCCCCGCGGATGGTGAGCGCGGCATCCGACCGCAGCCAGGCGGGAAGCGGCTCCGAGGGAGTGATCGACACCGACATTCCCAGCTCGCGGGCATGGCTCGCCTTCACCAGCAGCAGCGCGGCGAGCTCAGGGAACTCGCTGAGCACTTCTTCCCCGGGCACCCGCAGCGCACCGCCCGTGCCGGTCCGTTCGACGAACGCCCGCGCATCTTCGACCAGGCCAAGCTCCAGCAGTCCCGAGATCACGTGCAGCTTGTTCGCGAACTCATGCGCCTGCGCCCGGAGCCCGTTGGTCAGCGACTGCGCGCCGTCCATCTCGCGCAACAGCTGGTGCAGTTCGGTGTGGTCGCGCACGAGCAGCGTCGCTCCGACGGTCTTGCCGTCCAGTTCGGTACCGGTGCTTCGGGCGACGAGGATGCGCTCCCCCGCGAGCACCAGCTGCCCGCCGGGTTCACCACGCTGCAGCACACCGACCAGCGACGGATCGAGTACGTCGGCAGCCACCCGCCCGGTCAGCGAATCCTCCTCGAGCCCAAGCAATTCGAGCGCCGCATCGTTGACGAGCGCGATCACGCCTCCCTCGTCAACACTGATCATTCCCTCGCTCATGCCGTGCAGCATCGTCTCCCGCGAGCCGACGAGCGACGCGATCTCCTTGGGCTCCAGCCGGTAGATCCGCCGGCGGATGATCGCCGTCACCCACGCGGCACCGAAAATCCCGACCACCGCCGACGCGATCAACGGGAACACCAGCGCACCCAGCCCGCCGACGAAATCGTCCCGCAGATCGGACTCGAGAATGCCCACCGACGCGGTGCCGATCACCTCGCCGTCTTCACCCCGCACGGGAACCTTCGCCCGCCACGACTCCCCCAGCGTGCCGGTCTGGGTGCCGACGAACGTCTTCCCGGAGAGCGGCACGGACGGGTCGGTCGACACCCGCTCCCCGATACGGTCCGGATCGGGGTGCGAATAACGGATGCCGTCGGCATCCGTCACGACGACATAGGTCACGTTCGACGCCTCCCGGATCACCTCGGCGATCGGCTGGATCACGGCGGCTGGGTCTTCGTCGTCGTACGCATCGCGGATGGCCGGCAGGGTGGCAACGGACTGGGCGACACCGATCATGCGGTCGAGGTACGCGTCACGCATCTGGCGCTCGAACAGGCTGGCCGCCACAAGTCCGGTCACCAGCACGACGGCGCACACGATCAGCGCCTGCAGCAGCAGGAGCTGGACTCGAAGCGACATTGCTTTCACTCCCCCATTGTCGCCCCAACTGCCGCCGGCGACGACTCGTGAACCCACCGGACCGCGCACCAGTCACGTCCAATACTTACAAAAGAGGCGCGACGTCGCCGGCGGGACCTACCGTTCTCATCAGCATCATCGCGTTTTGCAACGAGGCAATCACTCAATGAGGAGAAATCATGCGACGACTCGCACTGGTCATCGTGGCCGCAGCAACGGCTGTCACCCTGGCATCCTGCAGCACCCCGGCCGCCGATCCGGGAACCGACACCGGCAAGGGCAGCGAAACAGCAGAAGCGGTAGAGGTCAGCGACCTCCAGATCATCGTTCCGGCAGACCCCGGCGGCGGATGGGACCAAACCGGCCGCGCCATGTCTGAAACATTCACCGCCGAAGGCATCCTGGACAGCGCGCCGGTCCAGAACATCGGCGGCGCCGGCGGAACCGTCGGCCTCGCCTCCCTGGCGAACGAACAGAACCCGCACACCCTCATGGTCACCGGCCTGGTCATGGTCGGGGCGGT
>NZ_JBKJWH010000078.1:0-3811 GCF_046716805.1 Mycetocola sp.
ACAGCAGGAAGTTGCGGAGCTGCTCCGACTGCCCGAGCGCACGTTGGAGGACTGGCGCCTGACTCACGCAGGTCCGCCATACCTCAAGCTCGGCCGGCACGTGCGATACGACGTTCAAGACGTGCTCACCTGGGTACAGGAGATCCGGCATGGCTAGGCCGCAAATACGCGCCAGCGAACTGGGCAGCGTCGTCGTCGGAGTCCTCTCGAGCGGCCGGTACCGTGCCCGAGCATCCTTCCGTGACGACAGTGGGGCACTGCATCGCCTTGCGGCAATGCAGTGCCTATCCGGCGTTCAAGACGCGCGCCGCGATACGTCGTCGCAGACCGGCGCACCGATCGCGTCGAGCACGCGCTCCGACGCGGAGAGAAGCACCTTCTTTTCTTCTTCAGTCAGTACATCGAGGAACAGCTGGCGGATCTTCGCAGCGTGCTTACGCATCGCCCCGAGAACCGCCCGGCGACCGTCCGTGGTGAGCCCGACCCAGACGCCTCGCAAGTCGTCGGAACACTCTCGCCGTTCCACGAGGCCACGACTCTCCATGCGCGACACTTGATGCGAGATGCGACTCTTCTCCCACCCGATCAACTCGCCCAGCTGACGGCTCCGCAACTGGTTGTCATCCGCCTCGAAAAGGGCGAGTAACACCTCGTAATCAGGAGCTGAAATCCCCGCGTCGCGCTGCAACTGAGTCTCGAGGGCGCGATCAAGCTGTCGGCGCATCATGTGAAAGGCGCGCCAGACGCCCCATTCTTGGGTGCTGACTTCCGAAATTACGGACATGCTGGTCATCCTACCAATTAGTTGACATATCTACAATGTTCCCTGTATTGTTGACATGTCACCCAGATACAGAGCGTGACATTCGACTTTCCAGAAAGGGACAAACCTCTTGTCTAACCTCAACATCGGCATCATCCTCGG
Source organism: Mycetocola sp. (assembly GCF_046716805.1). Taxonomy (GTDB): domain Bacteria; phylum Actinomycetota; class Actinomycetes; order Actinomycetales; family Microbacteriaceae; genus Mycetocola_A. The sequence goes on from NZ_JBKJWH010000078.1 coordinate 926, forward strand.
AAGCACCCGCCCCGGACGCCTCGGTGACCAGGTCGGCGCATGGGTCCTCGGCAACGCCAAGGCACCCGGTGCTTCATTCGAGCTGGTTGACCTCGTTGACTACCCGAACCTCGGCGAAGAACTGCAGAACAAGATCGACGGTTTCGACGGCTTCCTCTTCATCACCCCGGAGTACAACCACTCGATCCCCGGTGGCCTGAAGAACGCTCTCGACTTCATCGCCCCGACCGCTTACAACAACAAGGCCGCTGGTGTCATCAGCTACGGCTCGGCCGGCGGCGTTCGCGCCGCTGAGCACCTTCGCCAGATCCTCGGCGAGCTGCAGGTCGCCGACGTGCGCACCCACGTTATGTTCTCGATCTTCACCGACTTCCAGGGCGCCTTCACCGGCGAGGGCAAGTTCACGCCGGCCGAAATCAAGGCCAGCGAACTGCAGGGTCAGATCGATCAGCTGCTTCCGTGGGTTGCCGCCCTCAAGGCCGTTCGCGAGGACTCCGAAGAGCTCGCCGCGTAACAGTTCTACCCATGCGGGAGATTCGAGACTCCGCATCATTTTCTGTGCCCCACGATTTGTCGTGGGGCATAGTTCGTTAACCCGGATGTGGGTGTCAGGGGCGGATGCCGAGAGCTGCTGAGACCATCGCAAGCGCTTCGTCCGCCTCCAGCCTGCATCGGCGAAGACGACCGCACCAAGAGGCTGGATCAGGTGGCAGGAAGGGCGGCGTTTCGGTTCAGCGACGCCGGGCCAGCGGCACATAAGTCACTTACTGATCATTAGTAGCCTCTTGGAAAGCAGGCCGCTGCCTGCCCTGCTCCGGAACGTTCTTCGTTCCTCGTTCTGCGGCGATAAGTTCGCGTGCGGCGGGGGCGACTTCCGACGCGAAGAGTTGGATGGTCGTTGGGTCATCGGCGGCGAGGATGAATCCCGAGGTGCCGTACGTGAGGGCCAGGGCGGCTGCGTGCTCAGCCCAATCTTGGGATGACCCGCTGAACAGACCCCGACCGGTCGGGGTGAACTGACCGGAGATGTTCAGCATCCGGCGCACCGCCCGTGGGTCACGACCGGCGCGTTCGGCGCTATCGTCGATGTGTTTGTTCATCTCTTCCAGGTCGGAGGGGCCGCCCTTCAGGTAGCCCAGCGAGGGTAGCCAGCCATCACCGGCTCGACCGGTGAGTCGCAGCATCCGCGGTTTGTACGCGCCGATCCAGACCCCGATGTCATGGGCGGGCGCCGGACCGCGTTTAGCGCCCGAGACCTGGTAATACTCGCCGTCGACTTGCAGGCGGCCTGGTTCTTTCGTTGCCCAGATGCCGCGGATGATCTGGATGGCTTCGTCCAGTGCCTGTACGCCTTGGCCTGGGGTGAGGCGTCGGCCGCCCATGGCCTCGATCGCGTCCCAGAACCCGCCCGAGCCGATGCCCAGTTCGAATCGTCCACCGCTGAGCAGGTCGAGGCTCGCGGCGCTGCGGGCCAGCACGGCGGGATCCCGTAGCGGCAGGTTGAGCACATTTCCGCTCACCAGGATGCGTTCGGTGCGGGCAGCGACGTAGGACAGTAGTGTCCATGTGTCGTGGAATCTCGGCTGGTACGGGTGGTCTTGGAAGGTGGCGAGGTCAAGACCGGCCCGATCGGCGACGATGGCCAGGTCCACGGGCTGCATGGCCGGCTGATTGGTCGGGGTGATGAATACCCCGAATAGTGGGTCGTGGCCGTAGTCGGTCATGATGCGCTCCGTTCCTCGGTCGATGCTTCGACGACGTTGAAGTTGTCGTTGAACAGGTTGTTGGGGTCGTACAGGGCTTTGAGCTGTCGCAGTCGTTTGAGTGTCTTGGGCGGGAACGCATCGTCGATCCGTTCGGGGCTCTGGTCGGTCTCGAAGCTGAGGTATAAACCGTCGAAGTGTGGGTACAGGTCATTCCAGAATGAGTCCAGCCGTTGCCGGTTCGAAGCAAAGGCGACGACCGAGAAGTTCGCGGACCGGTGTGCGTACGCGGTCGCGTCGGGATCGACGTCGGAGATGGCGCCTCCGACGGAACGGATCTGGAAGAAGTACGCCGCCCCGCTGTTGATGAGTCGTTCGGCCGCTTGGGCGAATCCCGGAGTGATGTGCTCGAGAAACCCGGAGCGCGCCACCGGTTCTCCCCGGCCCTGATTGCCGGTGCCGCGGGCGTTCGTCATCACGGCTTGGTAATTTGTGAGCTGCACGGAGTGGTCATACAACGGCGAAATCTCTGCGAATCGTTCCACCCGCTCGAGGATGACATCCGGATCGCCGGAGTCGACCATTGCCATGACGGATGCCATGGTGGGCTGGCCAGGTTGCGAGGCACCGAGGGAGATGAAGCTCGTTGTGTCGCGCGGGGAAGCCTCGAGGGTTGCTCCCCATTTCTGCAGGAAAGTCGCCGTGTCGGTGGCGTCCATGGTGAGCTGAGCCCAGCCGACGTCGGCGACCTCGTCAACTTCGAATTCAAAGGAGGTGACAATGCCGAAGTTCGCGCCCGCGCCGCGGACCGCCCAGAACAGGTCTTCGTTCTCTGTGGCACTCGCCCGGGCCACCGAGCCGTCGGCGAGTACGATCTCGACCGCTCGAAGATGATCGATGGTGAGCCCGTGTTGGCGGCCCAGGAAGCCGATGCCGCCGGTCGTGGCGAGGCCGCCGACGCCGACGCCGCCGTAATCGCCGGAGCTGAGCGCCCACCCGTGCGCGGCCAGCGCAGCGGCGACGTCCATCCACCGTGCGCCCGGCTCGATTCGAACGAGCCGGGTCGCCGTGTCGAGAACTTCGATCGTATTCATCTGCGACACGTCGATGACGATCCCGCCGTGGTTGGTAGAGCGTCCGCTGATTCCGTGTCCTGCGCTTCGGATGCCGAGTGGTAGATGAG
>NZ_JBKJWH010000079.1:0-6831 GCF_046716805.1 Mycetocola sp.
GAGACGGCCTCGATGATCGAGTCGATCATGTCGGGGTCGCTCATCCGGGAGACGCCGCCCTGGGCGCGGATGTCGGCGGGGACGCGCTCGAGGGCCATCACGGCGACGGCGCCGGCGTCCTCGGCGATACGCGCCTGCTCGGCTGTGACGACGTCCATGATGACGCCGCCCTTCAGCATCTCTGCGAGACCGCGCTTGACGCGGTTGGAACCCTGTTCGCCGGTGTTGGTGCTGTTAGTCATAGTGAATTCATCCTAGATCGTTGGAGAGGAGCGTGCCGCACCGGGGGTGGCGGCGGAAGTTCAGTCGGTGGGCCAGGCGTCCGCGATGGCAGCGCGGACGTCGCCGAGGAGTTGCGGCAGAGCTTTCGTCTTCGCGATGATCGGCAGGAAGTTCGCGTCCTGCGCCCAGCGAGGAACGATGTGCTGGTGAAGGTGCCCGGCGATCCCCGCGCCGGCCACGATGCCCTGATTCATGCCGATGTTGAAGCCGTCATTTCTCGAAACGGTACGCACTACGGTCATGGCCGTCTGGGTCAGCGCGCCGATCTCGGCCACTTCCTCAGGTGTCGCTCTGTCGTAGGTCGGGATGTGGCGGTACGGGCAGACGAGCAGGTGGCCGCTGTTGTACGGGAACAGGTTGAGCAGGACGTAGGCGTGGGTGCCACGCGCGACGATGAGGGCATCCTCGTCGTTCATCTGGGGAGCATGGCAGAACGGGCAGTCGTCTTTGTCCGGCTGCTGGCCGTGCTGGATGTAGACCAGCCGGTGCGGCGTCCATAACCGCTGGAATTCGTCTGGAACGCCGCCGAGGTGCGCTGCGGCCTCGACAGAGTCCGCAACGGGCGCCGCCTGGTCGTTCGGCTCCTGGTGGTCGTCCAGTCCTAGTCGAGCCATGCGGTCGACACCTGCGCATGGCTCGTGATGGACGACACGATCCGCTCGATCGCATCGTCGACGGGGATGCCGTTGAGTTGCGTTCCGTCACGGAACCGGAAGCTGACCGCACCGTTGGCGCGGTCGTCCTCGCCGGCGATGAGCTGGAACGGGATCTTCGCCTTGGTGTGGGTGCGGATCTTTTTGGGCATCCGGTCATCGCTGTGGTCGACCTGGACGCGGACGCCCCGCTTCTTCAGCTTCGCGGCGATCTCGTCGAGGTATGCCGAGTATTCCTCTGCCACCGGGATGCCGATCGCCTGGATGGGTGACAGCCACACCGGGAACGCGCCGGCGTAGTGCTCGAGCAGGATGGCGAAGAACCGTTCGACCGAACCGAGGAGCGCGCGGTGGATCATCGCGGGGCGCTGGCGGGTTCCGTCGGCGGCCGTGTACTCGAGTTCGAAGAGCTCAGGCTGGTTGAAGTCGAGTTGCACCGTCGACAGCTGCCAGGTGCGGCCGATGGCATCGCGGGCCTGGACGGAGATCTTCGGCCCGTAGAACGCGGCTCCGCCCGGATCGTCGACGAGCTCGAGCCCGGAGTCCAGCGCGACGTCGCGAAGCGTCTGGGTTGCGCTCTCCCAGACGTCGTCGTCGCCGACGAACTTCACAGGATCTTTCGTGGACAGCTCGAGGTAGAAGTCGTCGAGGCCATAACCGCGAAGGGTTTCAAGCACGAACTGCAGCTGGCGACCGACCTCGTCCTTGATCTGATCCTGGGTGACGTAGATGTGGGCGTCGTCCTGGGTGAGACCGCGCACCCGGGTCAGCCCGGAGAGGGTTCCGCTCTTCTCGTAGCGATAGACGGTGCCGAACTCAGCGAGACGGAGCGGAAGTTCCCGGTAGCTGCGCCCGCGCGCCCGGAAGATCAGATTGTGCATCGGGCAGTTCATGGGCTTCAGGTAGTAGTCCTGGCCCGTTTTCGTGACGTTGCCGTCGGCATCCGTCTCCTGGTCGATGTGCATGGGTGGGAACATGCCATCCCGGTACCAGTTGAGGTGCTGGCTGATTTCGTACAGGTGCCCCTTGGTGATGTGAGGGGTGTTGACGAGCTCGTAGTCGTTCTCGATGAGCTGTTCGCGCAGGTAGTTCTCGATCTCGGAGCGGATGATGCCGCCCTTCGGGTGGAACACGGCAAGGCCTGAGCCGATCTCGTCGGGGAAGCTGAACAGGTCGAGCTCCGAGCCGAGCTTGCGGTGGTCGCGTTTCGCGGCCTCCTCGAGGCGCGACTGGTATGCACGCAGTTCGTCCTTGGTCGGCCACGCCGTTCCGTAGATGCGCTGCAGCTGCGGGTTCTTCTCCGAGCCGCGCCAGTATGCCGCGGCGACGCGCGTCAGGGCGTAACCGTTGCCGATCATCCGGGTGTTCGGCAGGTGCGGGCCGCGGCAGAGGTCTTTCCATTCCGTCTCGCCGGTTTTCGGGTTGACGTTGTCGTAGATGGTGAGCTCCGCTCCCCCGACTTCGACGTTCTCGTTGTCCGCGCCCTCGGCGGTCCCGCCCTTGAGGCCGATCAGCTCGAGCTTGAACGGTTCGGCGGCGAGTTCGGTGCGCGCCTCATCCTCGGACACCACGCGGCGCACAAAGCGCTGGCCCTGCCGGATGATTCGGTCCATCTCTTTGGATAACGCCTTGAGGTCCTCAGGAGTGAAGGATTCGGCGACCTGGAAGTCGTAGTAGAAACCGTCGGTGATGGGCGGGCCGATGCCGAGTCGCGCATCCGGGTTGACCTTTTGCACGGCCTGCGCGAGCACGTGCGCGGCTGAGTGTCGCAGGATGCTGAGTCCGTCAGCGGAGTCGATCGTCACCGCTTCCACCTCGTCGGTGTCGGTGAGCGGCGTCGCCAGATCCTTCAACTCGCCGTTGACGCGCATTGCGACAACGGAACGGTCGGTAAATCTTTCGAATCCGTCAGACACCTGGTTTGCTCCTCTTGTAGTAAGACTCTCCAACTTTAGCGTCGTCAGGCATGACGCTCGTGCCGCTGCCCGTCCGGAGAGCCTGAGGCTTAGAGTGAGGCATCCACCAATCAAAAGGAACCGCGACGTGTCCCTAGCCTCAACCCATTCCGCTTCCGTGACGTCTGTCTTGGAAGGACGACGTCCGTGAAGGCCTCCCGCGACAAAGCAACGTTTGTCTTCGGCGACCTCACCATGCTCGTCCGGCGCTGGGATGCCGCGCCGGGGGCAGGCAGAACCACGTTCGTTCTCGTCCACGGCATCGGGGTGTCGTCGCGGTACTTCGAACGGCTGGCCCGCGAACTCAGCCGCTCCGGAACCGTCCTCGTCGTCGATCTTCCCGGTTTCGGCGCCGCACCGCGACCGGAACGCCAGCTCACCATCGAAGCCGGGGCCGGCCTCCTCGCGGAGTTCATTCGGTCAGAAGGCCTCGCAGACGCGGTGCTCGTCGGGCATTCGATGGGAACCCAGTTCGTGGTCGAAGTCGCCGCCGTGCATCCGACCCTGATCGGGGCGATCGTCCTCGCCGGGCCGGTCGTCGACGAGCGGGCGCCCATGCCGTGGCAGCAGGGGATGCGCCTGGGCCGGGACATGCTTCGGGAGTCGCTCGGCGCGAACTGGATCGTTTCGACGGATTACATACGCAGCGGCATCCGCTGGTATCTCACCGAGCTGCCCGTGATGCTCGGCTACCCGACCCAGGAAAGACTGCCGCTCGTGTCGGTTCCGGTGCTCGTGTTGCGTGGTGAACGTGATCCGATCGCCCCGCACGGCTGGTCGGCGAGGCTCACAGCAACGGCCCACAACGGCAGGCTCGTTGAGGTGCCCGGTGCCGCACACGTCGTGCAACACACCAGGGCGGCGCAGGTGGCGGAGATCCTGGCCGAATTCGCGGCAGAAATTTCGGCTACAGCGCCGACGTCTCCGTTGCAGGAGCCTCGACGCTTTTAGCGGGCACCGCAGCGCGATTTCCCCGACGCCTCGGAAGCGGGCGATCAGGCAGCTCCGGCCCGTTCCACACCTTGATGATCGCCCACGCGACCGCGGTGATCGGCACGGCGAGAACAGCGCCGGTGATTCCGCCGACGATCGTGCCGGCAGTCAAGGCGACCAGGATGACGAGCGGGTGGAGTTTGAGCGATTGGCCCATCACGATCGGCTGGAGGAAGTTGCCCTCGAGCTGGTTCACTCCCACGGCGATGGCGAGGACGATGAGGGCGACGACCGGCCCGTTCTCCGTGCCGACGAGTGCGACCAATGCGGCAAGCACGCTGGCGAGGGTGGCTCCGACGATGGGGATGAAACTGCTGAGAAAGACGATGACGGACAGCGGCAGCGCGAGCGGAACCTGGAGGATGAAGAGTCCGAGCCCGATGAAGAATGCGTCGACCAGGGCGATCAGAGCAGTACCGCGGACGTAACCGCCGAGCACGCGAACCGCGGTTTTGCCGATTCGTCTGCCCCGCTCGAGTCGCTCGCCACGGAAGGGCTTGAGGAAGAAGTTCCACATCGCGTCCCCGTCCTTCAGGAAGAAGAACAGGATGACGATCGCGAGTACCAGTCCGGTGAGGATGTTCGCGGCGACCGACACTCCCGCGATCGCGCCTGAGCCGAACTGGCTGCTGGTGAGAAAGTCGATGATCGCGTCGCTGGCATCCTGGATTTGCTTGGCGTCGATCGGGAGGGGGCCCTCCTGCAGCCAGACGATCAGTTGATCGATACCCTCGACGGCTGAGTCCGCAAGTTCGTCCCACTGATCCCGGACGGCGAAGACGATGAGGGTGATGACTCCACCGAAGAAGACCATTCCCGCGAGCAGCGCGACCCAGGCCGCGAGAATGTTCGGCATGAAGCGGCGGAGCCAGCGGATGACCGGTGCCGCGGCCGCGGCGACGATGAGGGCGATGAGCACGGGAATGACGACGAGCTTCAGCTGAATCATCGCGAAGATCACCACGGAGGCGAGCGCAATGATGACGAGGATCTGGATGCTGCGCGTGCCGACATGCCCGATCCGGTCGGTCCACAACTCCCGGACGGCGGGACGGTCGCTCTCGGGTCGTTCGCTCTCTGCGCTCATTCTCCAAGACTAGTTAGTGCGTTCGTCCATACTCGCGGCGTCGCGCGGCGTGTGCATTCCTGATATCGCCAAGGCGGCATCCGTCACGCAGTCGATGACGGGGCGTCCGTCGCCGGTCTCCACCGGCGCAGCGGCCGACGCGGCCGACGCGGCCGAAGGGGTTGCTCGAGTGTTGTGTCCGGCCCGTTCCAGACCTTCACGATCGCCCACGCGACGGCCGCGATCGGAACAGCCAGCACGGCGCCGGTGATCCCGCCGAGGATGGTGCCTGCGGCGAGCGCCACGAGGATGACGAGCGGGTGCAGCTTCAGCGACTGCGCCATCACGATCGGCTGCAGCAGGTCGCCCTCGATCTGGTTGACGGCGACGACGATGATGATCACGATGAGGGCGACGAAGGGGCCGTTCGCCACGAGGGCGACAAGAGCGGCGAGGATGCCGGCGAGTGTCGCGCCGACGAGTGGGACGAAAGCGCCAAGGAACACGATGACGGCGAGCGGAAGAGCGAGCGGAACCTGCAGGATCGCCAGACCGACGCCGATGAACAGGGCGTCGACAAAGGCGATCACCGCCGTGCCCCGAACGTACCCGCCGAGCACACGAAGCGAAGTCCGCCCGATCCGCTCACCCCGAGCACGTCGATGCCCGGAGAACGGGCGCAGGAAGAACGCCCAGATCCGGTCGCCGTCTTTAAGGAAGAAGAACAGGATGACGAAGAGGAGCAGCGCTCCGGTCACGGCTTCGGCGGCCGCAGACACCCCGCGCAGTGCCCCTGATCCGAACTGGCTGCTCGTCAGGAAGCCGACGATGGCTTCTCGAGCCGCAGTGATCTGTTCCTGGTCGATTGGAATCGGACCGGTGGCGAGGAACGACTGCAGTTCGTCGAGGCCATCGGACGCCGCGGTGGACAATTCGTCCCATTGATTGCGGACAGCGAAGACAATGGCGGTGACGATGCCGCCGAAGATGGCGAGTCCGCCGAGAATCGTGATCCAGGTGGCGAGGATGGCCGGAAGTCCCCTGCGCCGGAGCCACAGAACGACCGGTGCGAGGGCCGCCGCGAGGATGATCGCGATGAGGACGGGGATGACGACGAGCTTCAACTGCACGAGCGCGTAGACGATCGCGGAGGCGAGCGTGACGATGAGGAGGATCTGGATGCTGCGTGTACCGAGATACCCGAGCCGGTCCGTCCAGAGTTCCCGGAGTCCCGCTCGGGGGGCGGCTGCTTGTGCGTCCGGTTCTGCGTTCATGGTCCAACCCTCACTCGTGGATGCGTCCGGTCACGGTACTGGGCGCTCGATGCACGGTCAAGGTATCGACGTGAGCGCCGCGAGAGCGTAGTAAAGGGAACATGAAGGCACTCACCTGGCAAGGCAAACGCTCCGTCTCCGTCGAAACCGTCGCTGACCCGACAATCGAGAAACCCACGGATGTCGTCATCCGGGTGACGTCGACCGCCATCTGCGGCTCCGACCTGCACTTGTACGAGCTGTTTGGTCCGTTCCTCACCAAAGGCGACATCCTGGGCCACGAAACGATGGGCGTCGTTGAGGAGGTCGGTTCAGCTGTCACTCGGCTCTCCCCCGGGGACCGAGTGGTGATTCCCTTCGTCATCGCCTGCGGCGACTGCTATATGTGCCAGCGCGGGCTTCACACCCAGTGCGAGACGACCCAGAACACCGACACCGGCACGGGGGCGGCGCTCTACGGCTACACGGAACTGTACGGATCCGTACCCGGAGGGCAGGCTGAACGCCTGCGTGTTCCGCTGGCCGACTTCAACGCCACGAAGGTCGGTCACGATCTGCCGGATGACCGTTACCTTTTTCTCAGCGACATCCTGCCAACCGCCTGGCAG
>NZ_JBKJWH010000080.1:0-4230 GCF_046716805.1 Mycetocola sp.
TTTAGGGCGTGCGGCACCTCTTGGGCAACCCCGGGCCGCCGCCGGGGTTTACTGTTACGCCGGGGGCCCCGCTCCTGGCCCCGCCTTCCCGCTGCGCCGGTGGAATTCCGTTTCGAGGACCCCGCTCTCCACGAGCCGGTCCAGGTGGAAGGCGGCGGTTCCGCGCGGGATGCCGAGTGCCGCAGCGGCCTCGTCGCGACCGGCCGGCGTGGGGCTGCGGAACACGAAGTCGTACAGCGCGCGTCGAATCGGATCACTGATCGATGCGACGGCGGAGAGTTGCTCCGCCCGGGTTCGAATGCTCATGTCGACATTCTATTTTCTAAAACAGCGAATCTTGACAAAAGAAATTTGCGGTCGTACGATCGGCCTCAGGGCGCAGGAAGCGACGAGCAGGAGGTTCCCGATGTCGAAGACAGAGAAGTTTGTGATCGTGGGAGGAGGCCTCGCCGGCGCGACGGCGGCGAAGACGCTCCGCGAGGAGGGCTTCGAGGGGCGAATCCAGCTGGTCGGCACGGAGCGGCACCGGCCGTACATCCGGCCGCCCCTGTCCAAGGATTTCCTGGCCGGGTCGGCCACCCGGGAATCCGCCGACGTCGAGTCGTCCGGATGGTACCGGGACCACGACGTCGACCTCACCCTCAGTACCGAAGCTGTCACTCTCGATCCGTCCGCACACCGGCTGGAGCTCGACGGCCAGGGCTGGGTCGACTACGACGCCCTCCTTTTGGCCACCGGCTCCACTCCCCGCAAACTCGACATCCCGGGGGCGGATCTGCCTGGGGTGCACTACCTTCGCACCGTCGACCAGGCGGAGACCCTCCGGACACTACTCGCCGACGGCGGCAAACGGCTCGTCCTGGTCGGCTCCGGCTGGATCGGCATGGAGGTCGCCTCCGTCGCCCGGACCCTCGGCAACGACGTCACGATCCTCGAACGCGATCCGATTCCGCTCGCCAACGCGCTGGGCGACGAACTCGGGCAAATGTTCGCCGACCTGCATGCCGAGCACGGCGTCAGCCTCCGCCCATCGGTTCGGGTGGCAGAGATCGCCGGCGAGAACGGGTATGTGACCGGCGTCCGCCTCGACGACGGCCAGACCGTTCCCGCGGACCTCGTGCTCGTGGGGGTCGGTGTCGTGCCGAATGTCGGGCTCGCGCAGGCAGCAGGCCTCGCCGTCGACAACGGCGTTCTCGTCGACGCGTCACTCCGCACGAGCGACCCTGACATCTACGCCGCCGGCGACATCGCCAACGCGCTCCATCCGCTGGTCGACCTGCGCCTGAGAAGCGAACACTGGGCGAACGCGCTCCACAGCGGAGCCGCTGCCGCGCGCTCCATGCTCGGACAGCCTGTCTCCTTCGACGACGTGCCCTATTTCTACACGGACCAGTTCGACCTCGGCATGGAGTACTCCGGCTTCGGCCCCCTCACTCGCGGCGCGACCGTCGTGTATCGCGGCAACCGGCCGGGCCGCGAATTTGTCTGCTTCTGGGTGTCCGGCGACCGTGTCGTCGCGGGGATGAACGTCAACGTCTGGGATGTCAACGAGGCCGTTCAGGGCATCATCCGTCGCGGCAACGCCGTCGACGCCGCGCGGCTGTCGGACGAGTCCGTCCCGCTCGAGGAGCTGTGACCATGCTCGCGTCGACCGACAAGACACCCCTGACGCCGACGGCCGCCCTTTCCGCAGAGGGAGTGAGCATCTGGCTTGACGATCTCTCGAGGGAACGCCTCCTCTCGGGAGGCCTGGAGACGCTTCTCGCCGAACGGAACGTCGTCGGCGTCACCACCAATCCGACGATCTTCGCCAACGCCGTCTCGACGGGGCATGCGTACGACGACCAGCTGCAATCGCTCGCAGCATCCCGCACATCGGCTTCGGATGCCGTGTTCGGGATCACCACGACTGACGTCGCCCACGCGGCGGATGTCCTGCGGCCGATCCACGACGAGACGGGTGGCCTCGACGGATGGGTGTCGATCGAGGTCTCCGCTCTGTCCGCCCACGACGCGCCTGCGACGATCGCTGAGGCTGAGCGCCTCGCCACCGCGATCGCCCGACCGAACGTGTTCGTGAAAATACCCGCCACGCTCGCGGGACTCGACGCGATCACGGCGTCGATCGCCGGCGGGATCAGCGTCAACGTCACCCTGATCTTCAGCCTCGACCGGTACCGGGCGGTGATCGACGCTTACCTGACCGGGTTGGAGCAGGCCCACGCCGCCGGACGCGACCTGCGCGGCATCCGTTCGGTGGCGTCGTTCTTCGTCTCCCGGGTCGACACCGAGGTCGACATCAGGCTCGATGCGATCGGGTCGGATGCTGCGCGTGCTGTGAGAGGGAAGGTGGGCATCGCGAACGCCCGGCTGGCGTACGAGATTTTCGAGCAGGAGTTCGCCGCCGAGCGGGCGAAACGGCTGGCCGGGTTCGGGGCACATCCGCAACGGCCGCTATGGGCGTCAATGGGCGTGAAAGACGCTGCCATGCGCGACACGTATTACGTGGAGGAACTCGTCGCACCGAACGTCGTCAACACGATGCCGGAGCGTACGCTGCAGGCGACGTTCGACCACGGCGACATCCGCGGCAACACCGTCGCGGGAACCTATGAACAATCCCGGCAGGTACTCGCGACGGTCGCCGACCTGGGCATCTCGTACGACGATGTGACGCTCAGCCTCGAGAAGGCAGGCGTCGCCACCTTCCTGGCGTCGGGCGAACAACTCGCCACGACGGTTGCGGACGCACTCGCGGCTGGCTCGAATCGGCCTGAGCCGTGAACACGCTCGCTGCGACGAACACGGCTCCGGTCACCTTCGAGGTCGAGACGACCGCGCCGACCCGGTACGGCCCGTTCCGGTTCCGGGCGTACCGCGACAACGTCACAGACAGTGAGCACCTGGCGATCGTCTCCGGCGATCCGGCGGGTTTCGGCGCCGTGGTGCGGGTTCACTCGGATGCCTGACCGGGGAGGTCTTCGGATCGCACAAGTGCGAGTGCGGTCCACAGCTCGACGTGGCGCTCGCGCTGATCGCGGAGTTGGGTGGTGCTCACCAACAATCCAGACAAGATCACGCAACTCACGGCATCCGGAATCGACGTCGCCGAAGGGCTTCCGCTTCTCGTCGGGGAGCTACCGGGGAATCTGGAGTACCTGCGGGCGAAGCGTGACCGGATGGGTCACCTGCTGACGGCCGACCTGTGACGGTCGGGCTTGAGCCGAGGCATTCTAGCGCTTGGCGAGAACGTGCGCAGGGATGCCGAAGGACAGTGACACCGAGAGGATGCCGGCGAAGAAGATGATGGCCTGGAAGCTCTCGACGGTGAACGCGAAATAGAAGAGGAAGATGCCAGCCAGGAACAGCGCGAAGGAGACGACGAAAGCCATGGGGCAAGTCTATCCAGTTTCTTGCAGGATCCGGTCCTCAGACGTATGCGCGGTCACTGGAAGTCCCTCGATCGGGTCCGAGCACGGAGCGGGAGCGGTTCGAGCCGATCGGCCAGCAGGTTGATGATGCCCTCTGGGGATCGTTCCAGGATGCCGCGGACGATCATCGCCGGTGCCTCCCTCGCGGTCCGCCGGTAGCGTCCCCACACGCCGACACTGCAGATCACGTTGACGAGCCCGGTTTCGTCCTCGAGGTTGACGAAGGTGATGCCGCTCGCTGTCGCCGGGCGTTGCCGGTGGGTGACGACACCGCCGACCTCGATCCGCCGCCCGGATTCGGTGGTCTTGAGCTGCTCGGCGCTCTTCACCCCCCGCTCGGCCAGCAGGCCACGGACGTGCCGGATCGGGTGATCGTCGGGAGTGACACCGGTCGACCACAGGTCGTTGATCACCTGCTCCTCATCGGTGAGCATCGCGAACAACGGCGGCTGCACGGTGAGGTGGCTGCCCTGCAGCTGGTCTGGTCGTTCCTGGGATGCCTGCTCGGCGTCCCAGAGGGCGCCTCGCCTCGAGAGTCCGAAACTGTCGAACGCCCCGGCGGCTGACAGCGCTTCGAGTTGTGCGGAGTTGAGGCCGACCCGGCGCGCGAGGTCGCGCATGTCTCGGTAATCGCCGCCGCGTTCCCGCTCGGCCACGATCTGCTCGGCCTTGCGCACCCCGATCGAGGTGACTGCGGCGAGGCCGAGCCGCACCGCGTAATGCCCGTCGCGACGGTGGGTTCCGGGGTCGAACGGTGCTGACCGGTCGAAGGCTTGAACCGGGGGCTGGGAAGAGTCGA
>NZ_JBKJWH010000081.1:0-3928 GCF_046716805.1 Mycetocola sp.
GTGTCCTTCGGGACGTGTGGGTTCGAGTCCCATCTTGGCTACGATTACAGAAGGATGGAATGGCTAACATACGTTATACTGAGGAACTTCTTCAGGACGCTGTATCTAAATGTCACTCCGTTTCAGACGTGATGAGGTACCTTGGACTCAAGGCTGCTGGCGGGACACATAGCCATATCTCGCGCAGAATCAAGTCGTTCGGTATCGACACTTCGCACTTCATAATGCGAGGAAACACTACAGGAATTACGGCCCATAACCGTAAGACCCTTGATCAAATCTTCGTGCTTCTCCCAGAGGGATCTAACAGGCCTAAAGCGGAGCAGCTTAGGAGAGCGCTGATCGAATCAGGTGTCCCGGAAATGTGTGGATGCGGCTTGACTAACGCTTGGAACGGGAAACCTATCCAGATTCACGTTGACCATATTGACGGAAACTGGTATAATAATTTAAGAGACAATCTTAGATTTCTTTGTCCGAACTGTCACTCTCAGGAGCCGACAAACAGGGGTTGGAAGAACAGCTAAGATATGGGAGTGTGGCGCAATTGGTGGACGCGTGCGATTTAGGATCGCATACTTTGATACACTGTGGGTTCGAATCCCATCACTCCTACTTTGATCTTGGCAGATCAAACGGAACTTACTACCGTAAATGGTAAGAGGGTCACCTACTGGACGGTGATGACTACCGGGAAGCAGGTCGGGAGGGAGCTAGCGTCTCTTCGCTATCGGTGAGGTTTGCCAAAACCAAGTCCGTACCCGTCTCTATAGCTCAGAGGAAGAGCGTAACCCTACGAAGGTTAGCGTCGGCGGTTCGAATCCGTCTAGGGACTCTGTTGTAATGGTCGAGGAGTCGGTAAGATTTCATGCGCCACAGTCTCACCCGTAGACTCTTTGCAGGGTGATATCGTCGTCGCAAAGGTCATGGAATACCTAGCAACAAACAATGGCTCCGTAGCTGAGTTGGGATAGCACCAGACTCTTAATCTGGGGACGTGGGATCGAAACCCACCGGGGCCACTCTATAATTGAAAAACTTGGGGTCGTGTGCTAAGCGGCGAAGGCAACTGACTGTAAATCAGTGACAAAGAAACATCGTAGGTTCGAGTCCTACCGGCCCCACGAGACGATAGCGCAGCACCGCGCATATCTCAAATAGCTGTATAGGTTACGAGTGTGTCCCCAATCAGGCCTGATTTCTGGGGTTCCGAGTACAGCGAATGCCTCTATAGCTGAGTTGGGATAGCACCGATCTTTTAAATCGGGGACGCGGGATCGAAACCCGCTGGGGGCACCATAGAGTATAATGGAACTACCAACACCAAGGAGATCCTATGCTCGATACCATCAAATCCAAACTTGCCCACTTCTGGGAAATCTTCTCCACAAGCATGCAGTTCAACAAGAAGCTGCACGGATGGCTCACCATTATCTGGTTCACCGCAGCCTTCCCTATCTCAATCTGGCTCTCCACTTCCGTACCGTTTCTGGTTTTCATTTCCGTGTATGCTGTGGTAGTGTCTCACTGGAACCTATGGTTTCAGATGAAGATCGAGAAGAAGCACGAAGAGAATCCAGTCGAAGAAGCAATTATTGATCGACTTGACAAAGATACAGACGTTCAGGTAGACTCAGTAACAACGGAAGAGACAACGATCTCCTCCAAAGACTAAGCAGTAAACATCGATTTGACACTCAAGCAGTCGGGTGGTAAAATTGATACATAACGACGAAACGACATAGAAAAGAAACATCAAACTTATGACCAAGCTTAACCAGATCATTGCAGTAGAACCCTCCGTGAAGTCCAAGGCGAACCGCGAGTTCACTGACCTTCACCGTGAAGTCTCCAAGCCTGCCCTCCTTGCTGGCCTCTCCCGCACCTACCAGCCGAAGGACGAGGAAAACGGTGATAGCCTTCCCGCAGAGTCCACCCTCGTGCAGGTCAAGGCCGAAGATGTCATCAAGCGTGCAACGTCTGCTCTGACCCGACTCTTCGATGTCACCCTGACCAAGGAGACCGCCAACGCTGCTGCCAAGGCAGATGTCAAGGTCGGCTCCCGCGTCATCCTCGCGAACGTGCCCGTCACCTACCTTCTCTTCCTTGAGAAGAAGCTTGTCGAGATCCACGAATTCGTCTCCAAGCTCCCGACTCTCGATCCTTCACAGGATTGGACCTACGACGCAGCATCGGGCCAGTACGCTACTCCCGTCATTCAGTCCGTCAAGACCAAGAAGGTCTTGAAGAACCACGTCAAGGCTGAAGCCACCGACCGTCACCCGGCTCAGGTCGAGATCTTCCATGAAGATGTCATCGTGGGCACGTGGTCCAAGAAAGAATTCTCCGGTGCGCTCCCGGCCACCCGAGTCAACGAACTCCTCTCACGTGTTGAAGCTCTCCAGACCGCTGTGAAGTTTGCACGCGAAGAGGCCAACAACACCGAAATCACGGATGAAGAAGCTGGAAAGGCCGTGTTCGACTACCTGTTCGCAGCGTAGTCCCCTAGATTCCCTGTTGAGCACAGGGTAAGCGCAATGGCGCTATAGACTAAAGCTGAAACTTAGCCTAATTAGTCAAGACAGTACAGGTGGTGGTTCGAGTCCATCTCCCGGCACCAATCAGGCCGGGATAGCCCAATGGTAGAGGCGCTGTTTAGACGATATCAGACTCAGATTATTGCTCTAGACTTAGCAAGCTACCGCACACATCTAATCAACCGCTCACGAACTGAATTACGAGACAAGGGTTCGAATCCCTTCCCGCCCTCTGTGTCCACGACACATGCAGTCCTCTCGGGCGGGTAGCTTAGTGGAAAAGCGCATAATGTTAATATGATTCGTGAGCTTAAACGTGTAGATGTGACAACCAATGTGGACATATGATAAGACCCGGACAGTCGGATATGCTGTCCGGGTCGTCCCACATTCTGATACAATTGATAAATAGGAGATACCATGCCCCAGACCCGAGAAGACCGGATCTACCTTGCGTACAAAGCAACCAAGGCAGCATTCCTCAAGGAAGGTATCACCGACCGCGTTCACGGACGCACTCTGCTGTATCTGGCAGAACTCTTCAACGTCAACCCTCTGCGTGTGCAGAAGATTGTACAGGATCGAAGAGAGAAGAAATAACCTACGAGGGTTAGTTTGAATAAAAGGTACACTCCCTAAGTACACGGGACACGAGATACCTTTAGCAAAACACCGGTACTCGATTCCGGAGACGATGGTGCAACTCCATCACACTCGACTACGGGAGTTAGCTCAACGGACGTTAGAGCGGCGGAAGACGTTTCGCAGATGGTTGGTTCGATTCCACCACTCCCGACTGCAAGCACATCGGACAAGGCTATGGCACGTGATCCGGAAAACGGTAGCAGGAGATCTTTTGGGGAGGATCGTTTAGACTACGCCGCAACTGGAAACAAAGTGGTGGGATGCGCGTGGATGACCAGCTTGCTCTTTTAACATACACTAAGGATATACCATGAACTCTGTAGAATACCGATACCGAGCAACCGACCTCAAATGGATTGACGGCGACACCGTAGATCTACTAGTAGATCTCGGCTTCTATCACTTTGTCAAGACCCGCTTCCGTCTCTACGGAATGGATACTCCAGAGCGTGGAGACGCCCTCTGGGGAGAGGCAACCGACTTCGCTGAAGCCATGGCTCCGGTCGATACTCAGGTCTGTATCGATGTCTTCAAAGACCACGACAAGTACGGACGCTGGCTTGTGAATATCTACGTTGACGACAAGCAGGTCAACCAGTCTCTCGTTGCTGCTGGACTTGCCGTGCCTTACTACGGCGGCACTAAGCCAGTGGTTGCTTGATTCTTTCGGACTCCGCTTGACTTTCTGTTGATCTTCGTGTAGTGCCATTCTGGTATACTGTATGGTAGATACCAATACCATACGG
>NZ_JBKJWH010000082.1:0-5427 GCF_046716805.1 Mycetocola sp.
CTCGTTCCTGGCCCGGCTCATCCCTGCCGGCCGCGAGGGCGAGGTGTTCGGGCTGTACGCCACGACGGGGCGCGCCGTCTCGTTCCTGGCGCCCACCGCCTTCGCGCTGTTCATCACGATCGGTGGGAAGCAGTACTGGGGAATCCTCGGGATCATCCTCGTCATCTTCATCGGCCTGCTCCTGCTTCTTCCTGTTCAGGCGAAGCAGCAGCAGCTGAAGTAGCGCGCAGCGACGCCATCCATCCGCCCCTCGCACCACGTTTTCACGCACTCCGGACGGAAACATCCGGCCCACCGCGTGAACAGGTCCGCAACGAGTGAAGTCGCCGCCGGGAGGACGCGACAGACCGCCCGCCGGGGCGCGGCTACAGTGATATCGGGATTCAACACCAGGCCCCACGCATCCGAAGGAACAAAACATCCCATGTCGCTCGAAACCCTCAAATCCACTCGCGTCCTCGCTGTGCTGCGGGCTCCATCGGCCGAGAGCGCGCTGCGGGCGGCCGACGCCCTCGTCGACGGAGGGGTCACCGGGCTGGAGATCACCTACTCGACCCCCGACGCGCCCGCGGTGATCCGTGCCCTCGACGAGAAGTACGGCGACCGGGTCTACCTCGGCGCAGGCACAGTGACGACGACGGAACAGGCAAACCAGGCAGCGGATGCCGGTGCGCGGTTTCTCGTCAGCCCCGGCACACGCGAAAGCCTCACCGCCGCGATGAAGGCGACGGGCCTGATCGTCATGACCGGTGCGCTCACCCCCAGCGAGGTGATGGCCGCGGCCGAGTACGGCAGCGACGTCGTCAAGATCTTCCCGGCCTCGCTCGGCGGGCCTGCGTTCCTCAAGGCGCTTCGGGGCCCGTTCCCGGATGTGCCGCTGATGCCCACCGGCGGGGTCAGCCCTGAGAACATCGGCGACTGGTTCGCCGCCGGAGCTATTGCCGTCGGCGCGGGCAGCGATCTGGTGTCGTCGGCCGCCCTGGCTTCCGAGGATTGGGCCGAGATCACCCGTCGCGCCGAGTTGTTCACCGCGTCCGGCGTCGGAGCCTGACCGGCCGGACGTCCGGTTCCTCAGGAGGTCGCGCGACTTTCGTCCCGCGAAGCCTTCTCCTGTTTCTCGTTCGAGAACGATGAACGGATGCTGCGACTACAGCCCGTCGGCGACCGCCGCCGTCACCTGCAACCACGCCTCGCGGGTCTGCGGCGAGAGCACTTCGACGTTGAGCGGCCCTCCGCTCTGGAACCCCGGGTCGTACGGAACCTCGAGCACGACGCGAGTGAGCGCCGAGAAGTGGGCGTGCAGGCGCTGCGACAGCTCGGGCTGCGCCGCGTCTCCGGGCGCCGAGAGGATCGTCACCGCCTGGCTGACCTTGTCCTGGTGGCCCTTCTGCCGGAGCCCGTCGAGCAGCCATGCGGCACTCGCCGCGGTCTCCTCATTCACGGTGGTCACCACGACGAGCTGGTCGGCGGCCTCGACAGCGGCCTCCCAGTTCGATGCGCGCATGTTGTTGCCCGTGTCGATGACCAGCACTCGGTAGAACCGGCTGAGCGTCGAGTGGAGGCTGCCGAATGCCTTCGCGTCGATCGTCGACGACGCCGCGGCGTCCTCGTCCGAGGCGAGGACGTCGAACTGGGCGTCTCCCTGCCCACGCACATAGTTGTCCAGGTAGCCGACCCGTGCCGACTCCACGTCGGCGAACCGGCCGATGTCGCGGAGCAGGTCCACTGCGGTGTTCGAGTGGCGCGACGGCTGCGCGCGCCAGCCGAGCGTCCCGCGGGTCTCGTTGTTGTCCCAGGCGAGGGTGGAACCGCCGCGGTGGATGCCGAACGTCGCCGCGAGCAGCAGCGTCGCGGTCGTCTTGTGCGCGCCGCCCTTCGGGTTGAGCACAACGATCGTGCGCGGCCCTCTGAGGCTCCGCTGGACGCGACGGATGGCGTTCCGGTGGACCTGCTCGACTTTGCCCGGCCGCGGGGAGATCAGCCCGCCGGTGATGCGGCGCACGAGGCCCTGCCAGCCCGTCTTCGCCGGGCCCTCCGGCGCCGAGGGGCGGGACTGCAGGAAATCGTCGAGGGTCGGGACGGCGTCCGTCCCGGCTGGCGGCGAGAACGCCGCAGGACCGGCGGGAGCTCCGGCAGGGTCCGGGTCGAGCATCGGGTCGCTCTCGGCAGCATCCGCGTCCGACTCGGCAAGGTCCTCGGTGTCGGGGGCCGCGTACGGTGCGGCGATCGTCGCGGTGACGGTGTCCACGTTCGTCGAGAAATCGGGCAGGGACGGGACGGTTCCGCCCGCCGACACGTACCCGGAGTCATTGCCTCTGTCGGGGATGACCGGCTCCTCGCTGTACGCACGGAACGTCGACCGCCGGGTCGGGGCAGGTTCATAGGATTTGCCGATGAAGGGTTCCGCCTCCTCCTCGGTGACGTCGGTGAGGTTGTCGATGCCGAAGGGGGGAAGGGGAATCCGCGCCGATTCGGTCGCGACGCTCGCAGTCGGCTCGGCGACGTCGTCGTCATACTCGTCGTCCGCGAGGATCGGCCCCTCGGAGTGGACGTTGCCGTCCGGGTGGACGAACAGCGCGTAGATTCCGTCGAGGTCGGTGATCGCAACCCGGACCGGACGATCGCGGGCAGCGGCCTCTTCGGCCACGCGGGCGATGACCTCGCCCCGGGCACCGGCCACATCGGCGGTCCGCACTGCGGACCTTTCGCCGTCGACCGAGACTTCACCGGTGCCGTCGGCTCGGACGATCGCAGTGATGTGTGGGTCATTCGGCAGGTTCGACACGTCGGGGCACCGTTTCTTTCCGCGGCCGAGGGACGCCCTGTCGGCGTCGAAGCGACCAGTTTCCGAGTACCAGTATTGCGCGCGCCGCATCCGGGGACCCAATTGAGCGCGCAAGTCGTCGAGGCCGTTGCCGCGCTATGCCGGAATGAGGTTTCTCTCGGCCAGCGCTGTCCACAGCTCTTCCGGAACTGCTTCGGCCATCCAGGCGGCGTTCCGCCGGAGCTGCTCCGGCTTGCTGCCTCCGATCACGATGGAGCGGACGGTGTCGTCGCGCAGGGTGTAATGCAGGGCAGCGGCGGGCAGGGCGACTCCGACATCCCGGCAGACTCCGGCGATCGCCTGTACTCGCTCGAGCAGCGCCTGCGGCACGTCGCCGTACTCGTAGCGGGTGTCGGCATCCGGGTGTTCCGTGGCGAGCAACCCGGAATTGAAAACGGACGCGTTGACGATCCCAACGCCGTGAGCACGGCACGCGGGCACGACGTCGGCGAGCGCGGGCTGCTCAGCGAGCGTGTAACGGCCGGCAACCATCAGCAGGTCGATAGCACCGGTATTCGCTGAGGCGAGGAGCGCGCCGGTGTCCATCGAGCCGACGCCGACCGCCCGGGTCATCCCCTGGTCGCGGAAGTGCGCCAGCGCCGGAATGGCCACGTCGAGCCCTTCCTTGAGGTCGTGCCGCTCCGGGTCGTGCAGGTACAGCACATCGAAGCGGTCGAGCCCGGTGCGGTCAAGCGATTCCTCGACACTCGAGCGGATGCCGTCGGCCGAGAAATCCCACACGCGCCGATGGTCGGCGGGTATGGCGAAGTTGTGCTCGGAATCGAGTTCGGCGGCGCCCTCCGGGTGCGGCACGAGCAGCCGCCCGACCTTCGTCGAAACGACGAACTGGTCCCGCGGCTTCGTGGCGAGGAACGCGCCAAGCCGTCGCTCCGACAGACCCAGTCCGTAGTGCGGGGCCGTGTCGAAATAGCGGATGCCGACATCCCACGCCGTCTGCAGAATCTCCCACGCCATGTCCTCGTGGATCGGACGGTACAGGTTGCCGAGGTTCGCGCCGCCGTATCCGAGTCTGGGAAGGTGCAGTTCGTTCATGAGCCGCAGCGTACACGGCCCCGTTGCCGTGCGCTCCCCTCGTCAACCGATGCGGTGGCCTTCGTTGTGCTCGTTCAGCACCCAGGTCGCGCCCTCGTCCTCGGAGACGAAGCTCTCCCAGGTGTACGAGGTGTCGGTTATTTTGGAGAAGTTCCAGCGGATCAGGAGCCCGTCGTTGCGTGTGCCGTCCTGACGGATGCCGTCCCGCTTGTGCACGGTCGCCACGAGGTGGGCGTACTCCCCGCGTTCCGGCTCGAAGTAGCTGACCCGCCAGGCACCCATGTCACGGTCATAAACGCGCACAGCGGTGGCGATCGCATCGTAGCCACCGTCTTCGCGGGGGTGAAGCGCAACATCCTGGACCGCCTTGCCGTCGAGGATGTACGACATCACCCAGAGAAACTCGGTTTCGTGCCAGTCGCCGGTCTTCTCGTCGAGGCGTCTGGAGCGCACGTGCCAGCGGCCGACCATGCGGCCGAATCGGGACATGCGGTAGGGATATAGCGGTGTGGCGGCATCCGAGATGAGGGCTTCGGCGAAGGGGAGGTCGGCGTTCTCGCTCATGGCGGTGGCCTTTCTGCTAGCTGCCGAGGCTTCCAACGTCGACGACGCCGACGTCTGTGCGGTGGAAGTTCTGGAACGAGCGGGATGCCGTCGGGCCGCGTTGCCCCTGGTACCTCGAGCTGTATTCCGCCGAACCGTATGGCTTCTCAGCCGCTGAGCTCAGCTGGAAGAAGCAGAGCTGGCCGATCTTCATGCCTGGCCACAGTTTGATGGGGAGTGTGGCGACGTTGCTGAGTTCGAGGGTGACGTGCCCGCTGAAGCCGGGGTCGATGAATCCGGCGGTGGAGTGGGTGAGCAGGCCGAGGCGGCCGAGCGAGCTCTTGCCCTCGAGGCGGGCAGCGACGTCGTCTGGCAGGGTGATCTGCTCGTAGGTGGATCCCAGTACGAACTCGCCCGGGTGCAGGATGAACGCTTCGTTCGGCTTCGCCTCGATGAGGCGGGTCAGTTCGGGCTGGTCTTCGGCCGGGTCGATGTACGGGTACTTGTGGTTGTCGAACAGCCGGAAGTACCGGTCGAGTCGCACGTCGACGCTGGAGGGCTGCACCATCTCCGGATGCGACGGTTCGAGGCCGATACGTCCGGATGCCAGTTCAGCTTTGATGTCGCGGTCGGAGAGAAGCACGAGGTCAGTTTATAAGGGCGAGGCTTGATAGTATTGCGGCGACGCCACCGGGCGTCACGCGCGGATGTAGTTCAATGGCAGAACTTCAGCTTCCCAAGCTGATAGCGCGGGTTCGATTCCCGTCATCCGCTCTCTTGTATTTCTCCCACTCGCTCCTGGCCCCGCAGGCGGTGGTGGTGCCTTGCGTCAGGAGCCGGCCGTCGCGCCTGCGACTGCATTCTCCGCGCACCAAAATGAAAACCCCCGGCCTCGCAATGCCGGTTTCGCACGCCAACACAACGCCCGGCTCAGGTGCGCACGACGGCGCCGCCGCGCTTGCGGGAGACCGCATCGACGGTGGCTGCGAGGATCAGCACCCCACCGG
>NZ_JBKJWH010000083.1:0-81784 GCF_046716805.1 Mycetocola sp.
GCACCTCGGTGGCGACGAAACCGGGCGCGACGGCTTGCGATGGGTCGGCCGCATGCGTCGGCAGGGTTCGCGTGGCCCCGCCTGCGGCGACCTCCGCGGACGGCTGTTCGACCGCCTGGTGCTCAGCGGGAATGTCAACAGCATCTGCGGGCCGCTCGACGACGGGCGACTCGGCGTTCGGCTGAGCGGAGGCGTGTGCCTGATGCGCCGCGAATTGATCATTCGTACTCGGCATGGCGGGCGAAGCCGAAGAAGCCGCCTGATCGGGCTGGT
Organism: Mycetocola sp.; assembly: GCF_046716805.1. Lineage (GTDB taxonomy): Bacteria > Actinomycetota > Actinomycetes > Actinomycetales > Microbacteriaceae > Mycetocola_A. The sequence goes on from NZ_JBKJWH010000083.1 coordinate 274, forward strand.
AGGCGACCGCCGCGACCGCTGCCCCGGCCGCTGGAGCCGGGAAGAGGGGGGCGGCCCGGTCGTCGACCGGCAGCGGATCCGGCTGGGACCCCTTGCGCCGATAGGCGGCGAACTGGCCTGGCCCTGCCTGTGGCATGGGCATCCCGGGGTGCCCGGGGTGCGGTGCAGGCTGCTGCGGCGCTGCTGCCGGGCGTTCCGCGCGCGGGCGACGAGGCACAGCGGATGCTGGACGAGCGAGCGGGTGGGCGCTGGTTTCGTGCCGGCTCTCGAACTCCGCACCGAAGACGGGAAGTGCTGGGGCGAGCGTTGTGACTGCGACAGCCACGAGGGAGAACACCAGGCCGACGATCACGCCGGCTCCAGGTTCGAGGATGTCGGAGCCCCCGCCGAACCAGGCCGGGAATCCGGCGATGAGGAACAGCGCGCCGAGGTAGAAGCCGGCGGTCACCACGGATGCGGCGGAGGCGAACTGGTCCGCCGACAGGGAACCGACCGCAAGGCGCCTGACCGTGGTGAGCCTGCGGACCACGATCAGAGCAGCAGCGGCGACGAGAACGAGCGCGGCGGGGATGACGAGCCAGCCCGCAGGCGCCCAGGCGTTGGCGTAGCCGAAGACATCGGCGTAGTCCCCGCTGAGGAACGGCAGGAAGGAAGCGATGAGGACGAGTGCAGCCGCCCCGAGGAAGATCACCTCACGCAGCGTGAACGGGCCCACCCCGTACGGCACGCCGTTCGGGTCGGTCCTCGGCCGGGGCTGGCGTGGCTGGCGCTGCTGTGCCGGCAGGGCGGGGGCTGGCTGCGGGGGGTAGGCCGTGGAATACGGCTGCTGGAGCGCCTGCCCCTGAGCCGGATAGACAGGCTGCGGCGGTTGCGCCTCGGCCGGATATGGCTGCTGCGGGTATCCGCCGGGCTGAGCATGCGGCTGTTGCGGCGCGAACGGAGCCTGCTGCGGCTCCCCTGGGACCGGCCCGGTGCCTTGAGGCTCGGGTGTGTTCGGGTTCGACATGGGGAATCCTTCGTTTCTGGCAGTGCTGACGGTCGCCGCGCGGGCGGGAGGTGTCGGGTTAGAGCGTAGTGTCAACCGAGGCAGTTCGGCCCGAGCAGGGATTTCAGCTCGCCGAACAGGTCGGGCGTCACCTTCACCGGGTACGGGATTTCGAAGACGCGTGCGACGTCGCCACGGACCAGCTTCAGCCGCACCTCGGCGTCACCGGAGTGGCGGGTGAGGATGCCGCCCAGTTGCGTCACCAGTTCGGTCGTCGCACGGGCGTCCGGCATGGTGAGCGTCAGCGGGCCTGACACTCCGCCATGGTCGACCTCGGGCGAGAAGATGCTGTAGGCATGCAGATTCATGCCGTCGTCGCGCATGCTGACCCGGCCGCGAACGACGACCACGGAGTCATTGATGAGGGTGGGCGCGAACTCCAGGTAGGCCTTACCCATGAACATGACGGTGATTTCGCCACCGAAGTCCTCGACCTGGATCATCCCGTACTGGTTTCCGGAAGTCTTGGCGACCCGGTGCTGCACACTCGTGACCAGGCCGGCGATGGTGACCGTGTCGCCATCCTGGGTGTGTTCGGAGGTGAGCAGGTCGGTGATCGTCGTCGTGGCGTGCTTGGCTAGCTGCAGTTCGAGGCCCGCGAGCGGGTGGTCCGATACGTACAGCCCGAGCATCTCCCGTTCGAAGGCGAGCTTGTCCTTCTTTGACCACTCGGGTCGGTCGGGTGCGGACTCCGCCGGCGCATCGAGGTCGAAGATGCCTCCGAACAGATCCACCTGGCCGTTGGCCTCGTTGCGTTTGAGGCTGACAGCGCTGTCGACGGCGTCCTCGTGGACCTCGATCAGGCCACGGCGCGTCGCGCCGAGCGAGTCGAACGCCCCGGCCTTGATGAGCGACTCGATGGTGCGTTTGTTGGCCACCTGCAGCGGCACCTTGCGGAGGAAGTCATGGAACGAGGTGAACTCGCCCTCCGCCTCACGGGCGGCGCGGATCGCCTCGACGACGTTGAACCCGACGTTGCGGACAGCGCCGAGTCCGAACCGGATGTCTTCCCCAACGGCCGCAAAGAATCCGATCGACTGGTTCACGTCCGGCGGCAGGACCTGAATGCCCATCCGGCGGCACTCGTTGAGGTAGATGGCGGCTTTGTCCTTGGAGTCGCCGACGCTCGTCAGCAACGCAGCCATGTATTCGGCGGGGTAGTGGGCCTTGAGGTAGGCGGTCCAGTACGACACGACGCCGTAGGCCGCCGAGTGGGCCTTGTTGAAGGCGTAGTCGGAGAACGGCAGCAGGATGTCCCACACGGCCTTGATCGCCGGGTCTGAGTAGCCGCGCTCCCGCATGCCGCCGCTGAAGCCCTCGAACTGCTTGTCGAGTTCGGACTTCTTCTTTTTGCCCATCGCGCGACGGAGGATGTCCGCCTGGCCGAGCGAGAAGCCGGCCAGCTTCTGCGCGACGCTCATGACCTGTTCCTGATAGATGATCAGGCCATGCGTTCCACCGAGGATCTCCTCGAGCGGTTCCTCGAGTTCAGGATGGATCGGCGTGATGGCCTGCAGGCCGTTCTTGCGCAGCGCGTAGTTGGTGTGCGAATCGGCGCCCATGGGGCCCGGGCGGTACAGCGCGATCACCGCGGAGATGTCTTCGAAGTTGTCTGGTTTCATCAGCCGCAGAAGGCTGCGCATCGGTCCGCCGTCGAGCTGGAACACCCCGAGGGTGTCGCCGCGGGCGAGGAGTTCATACGCACCGGGATCATCGAGGGCGAGCTCCTCGAGTTCGATCCGGGTGCCGCGGTTCGACTCGATGTTGTCGAGAGCGTCGCTCACGATCGTGAGGTTGCGCAGTCCGAGGAAGTCCATCTTGATCAGCCCGAGGGCTTCACAGGCCGGGTAGTCGAACTGCGTGACGATCTGGCCGTCCTGCTCACGCTTCATGATCGGGATGATGTCGATCAGCGGGTCGCTCGACATGATGACGCCGGCGGCGTGCACGCCCCATTGACGCTTGAGGTTCTCGATGCCGAGCGCGGTGTCGAAGACGGTCCTCGCTTCGGCATCCGTCTCGACGATCGTGCGGATGTCGACGGCCTCTTTGTAGCGGGGGTGCGTCTTGTCGAAGATCCCGGTGAGCGGGACGTCCTTGCCCATGACGGGCGGCGGCATCGCTTTGGTGAGCTTGTCGCCCATCCCGAAAGGGAACCCGAGCACTCGGGAGGAGTCCTTGAGCGCCTGCTTTGCCTTGATCGTTCCGTAAGTCACGATCTGGGCGACGCGCTCATCGCCGTACTTCCTGGTGACGTAGTTGATCACTTCACCACGTCGCCGATCATCGAAGTCGACGTCGAAGTCGGGCATCGAAACGCGGTCCGGGTTGAGGAACCGCTCGAAGATGAGACCGTGAACGAGCGGATCGAGGTCCGTGATTTTCATCGCGTACGCGACCATCGACCCGGCGCCGGAGCCACGACCGGGGCCGACCCGGATGCCGTTCTCCTTCGACCACTTGATGAAGTCGGAGACGACGAGGAAGTACCCGGGAAAACCCATCTGCACGATGACGCCGGCTTCGTAGTTCGCGCGGGCACGCACGTCGTCTGAAATGCCGTTCGGGTAGCGCGCGACGAGACCGCGTTCGACCTCCTGAATGAACCAGGTCTCTTCGGTCTCCCCGGCCGGCACCGGGAAGCGCGGCATGTAGCTCGCGCTTGTGTTGAATTCGACGTTGCAACGCTCGGCGATCGCGAGCGTGTTGTCGCAGGCCTCAGGGTGATCACGGAAGATCTGGCGCATCTGTTGCGCGGATTTCAGGTAGAACTCGTCGGCGTCGAATTTGAACCGGTTGGGGTCGTCCAGGGTCGACCCTGACTGGACGCAGAGCAAGGCTGCGTGGGCCTTCGCGTCGTGCGCGTGCGTGTAGTGGAGGTCGTTGGTGGCAACGAGCGGCAGGTCCAGTTCTTTCGCCAGCCGGAACAGGTCGGTCATGGTGCGGCGCTCGACGTCGATGCCGTGGTCCATGACTTCGCAGAAGAAGTTTTCCTTGCCGAAGATGTCGCGGAACTCCGCGGCAGCGGCCTTCGCCTCCTCGTACTGCCCCAATCGCAGCCGGGTCTGGATTTCCCCACCGGCACAACCCGTCGTGCCGATGACGCCCTTGGCGTATGTGGCGAGGAGGTCGCGATCCATGCGCGGTTTGAAGTAGTAGCCCTCGATCGACGCGAGCGACGACATCCGGAAGAGATTGTGCATTCCCTCGGTGGTTTCCGAGAGGAGCGTCATGTGGGTGTAAGCACCGCTACCGGAGACGTCATCGCGGCTTTGCGCGCTGGTTCCCCATTTCACGCGCGTCTTGTCGGTGCGGTGGGTACCCGGCGTGATGTACGCCTCGGTGCCAATGATCGGCTTGATTCCCGCCGCCGTCGCGGTGCGCCAGAAGTCGAATGAGCCGAACATGTTGCCGTGGTCGGTGACCGCGACGGCCGGCATCCCTTCCGAAACAGCGGCATCGATCAGGGGTTTGACGCGTGCTGCGCCGTCGAGCATCGAGAACTCGCTGTGAACGTGGAGGTGAACGAATGAGTCGTCAGATGCGGGCAAGACTTCTCCGGAGAACTTTGGGGTGGATATCCAGCCTAATCCTCACGGAGGACATCGAGCGCGTGCTGCAGGTCCGCGGGGTACGCCGCATCGTAAGTGACCCATTCCGCCGAGCCGGGGTGAGTGAAGGAAAGCTGCGCGGCGTGAAGCCACTGCCGGGAGAGCCCGAGGCGGGCCGCGAGCGTCGGGTCGCCGCCGTACAGCGGGTCTCCGACACACGGATGCCTCTGCGCGGCCATGTGGACGCGGATCTGGTGGGTCCTGCCGCTCTCGAGGTGGATCTCGAGCAGAGACGCACTGGGAAAAGCTTCGACCGTCTGGTAATGCGTGACCGACGGTTTCCCCTCGGCGGTGACGGCGAATTTCCAGTCGTGCTTCGGGTGCCGGCCGATCGGCGCGTCGATGGTTCCGGCGAGCGGATCGGGGTGGCCCTGCACGACGGCATGGTAGACCTTGTCGACCTCGCGGTCGTGGAACTGGCGTTTGAGGTGGATGTATGCGCGTTCGCTCTTGGCGACGACCATCAGTCCGGTGGTTCCGACATCCAGCCGGTGCACGACTCCCGCACGCTCGGCCGAACCTGACGTCGACACGGTGTACCCGGCGCCGGCGAGAGCCCCGAGAACCGTGGGACCGGTCCAGCCGACCGAGGGGTGAGCCGCGACGCCGATGGGTTTGTTGACGACGATGATGTCGTCGTCGTCGTGGACTACAGCGAGATCACTCACGAGAACGGGGACGACGACCGGCTCCTGGCGTGGGGCCCAGGTGACCTCGAGCCAGGCTCCGGCGTGGAGTCGATCCGACTTGCCCGCCTGCCGTCCGTCGACGCTCACACCGCCGGCCTCAGCGACCTCGGCAGCGAAACTGCGTGAGAACCCGAGCACTTTGGCCAGGCCGGCGTCGACCCGCGCGCCTTCGAGCCCGTCGGGGACGGGCAGGCTTCTGGTCTCCATCAGGCGTCCGACCGGTGCGGTTCGATCTGAGGTTCAGCCGTTCCGGTACCAGGGACGGGCTGCGACCGAGTCGCGTCCTGCGCCGTGGCATCCGCGTCACGGGACTCCCCTGAAACGGTTCGGGTGCCGTCGAGGTTGATCCCGCGAATGGTGAGGAGGATGAACAGTCCCATGCTTGAGACGATGCAGATGTCGGCGATGTTGTAGATCGCCGGGATCATCCACGGAGTCGAGATGAAGTCGATGACGTGTCCGAGACCGAACGACGGCTCCCGGAACAACCGGTCAGTGAGGTTTCCGAGAACCCCGCCGAGCAGCAGCCCGAACACGACGGCCCACCCGATCGAACGGATGCGCCTGGCCAGGACGATGATCGCGACCGTGACAACGGCGGCGAGGATCGAGAAGATCCAGGTGCTGCCTGCCGCGAGCGAGAACGCCGCCCCCGGGTTCTTGACGAACTGCAGAATGAGCAGTTCGCCAAGAACCTTCACCTGCTCGCCGAGCGGCAGGGTGGAGACGACGAGGTGTTTCGTGAACTGGTCCAGTGCGAGTGCCGAGACCGCAAGGACTGCGAGCAGGACGAGCGCCCGGACGCTGGGAGGACCAGCCGGTGTTTTCTTGGGCAAGAACTTTATTCTGGCGAACTTTATTCTGGCGAGCTCAGGCGTTGGACTTTTCGCTGGTCACGTAGCCGGAGCCCGCACCCTGCGCGCCCGGACCGCCGTTGGCGTCGAGCTCCTTGAGCTGGCTCTCGATGTAGCCGCGCAGCTTCTGGCGATACTCGCGCTCGAAGATGCGCAGTTCGTCGATCTTCTTCTCAAGAGTTGAACGCTCCTCATTGAGGATGTTCATCTGTGCGCGCTGCTTGGCTTCCGCCTCGGCGACGACGCGAGCCGCGGTGGCGTGGCCCTCGGCGACGAGGGAGTCGCGCTTCTCGGCGCCTTCACGGACGTGCTCGTCGTGGAGACGGCGAGCCAGCTGGAGCAGGCTCGAGGACGACTCTGAGTCGTCCTGCGCCGACGCGGCGGGCTCGACAGGCGCTGCGACCACGGGGGCTGCGGCGGGTGCTGCTTCGGCGACGGGCTCGGCCTGGCGGCTCTCACCGGAGTCTGATCCTTCGAGGCGCGCCTTCAACTCCGTGTTTTCCTGCAGCAGACGACGCAGTTCGACGACGACCTCGTCCAGGAAGTCATCGACTTCATCCTGGTCGTAGCCCTCACGGAACTTGGTCTGCTGGAACTGCTTGTTGACTACATCTTCCGGAGTTAGCGCCATGGCTTCCCACCTCTTACTTGTTCGAGCTCGAATGGACGTGCTAACGCTAGCAAACACCGGCAGCGGCTGCTGGCAAAGAATCGGTTGGGCACGTGACTTACAGGATACCCCGCCGTGGGGATCAGCGCAGGAGCGCGTTCACCAGCGTCATCGCGACGATGACACACAGCATGGTGAGACTCCAGCCGAAGTCCAGGGCGAGGGCGCCGATCCGCACGGGGGGCAGGATGCGACGGAAGAACCGGATCGGAGGATCGGTCAGCGAGAAGACGATCTCGGCGGCGACCAGGCCGGTGCCTGTCGGCCGCCAGCGCGGCTTGAACGAGCGAGCCAGGTCAAGACCGAATCTCGCCCACATGACGAAGAAATACAGCAGGAGGGCGAAGTACAGAATGCCTCGGAGAAGCGAAAGAAAGGAGTCCACCCGTCAATTATTGCTGAGCGAAGAAGGTGGACTCTGCATCGGCGGCAGCGCCGCCTGCATCACCGAGCACAGCGACGTGTGCCGGGGACAGCAGGAACACCTTGCTTGTGACCCGTTCGATCTTGCCGTAGAGGCCCTGCGACAGGCCGCTGGCGAAGTCGATGAGCCTCTTGGCGTCGCCTTCGCTCATCTGGGAGAGGTTGATGATGACCGGGACACCGTCACGGAACGTCTCGGCGATGACCTGTGCGTCGCGGTACTGCTTGGGGTGCACGGTGAGAATCTCGTTGAGCTCGACCGGCGCCGCCTGCTTCGTCGCCGTTGGCCGGCGCAGCGGCGTCACAGGCGCACGGTTCTGCACCGCTGCCGGAGGCTGCGTGTTCGCGTTCGACGGGTTGTGCGCGACCGCCGCTGGCGGGGTCGTGGCGGGAGCAGTGGCCTGGTTATCCTCGTACTCGAGATCATCATCTGCGAGGCCAAGGTAGACCATGGTCTTCTTCAGCGGGTTGGACATCGCTACCTCCGTTTGTGCGGTTCCTACTTCTAGAACATTAACCGGGGACGGGCCGGTTACCCGTGATTGCGGTCCCAATGCGAAGGTGTGTCGCACCTTCGGCGATCGCCTCGCGGTAATCGTGAGACATTCCTGCCGAGATGCGGTCGGCATCCGGAGCCAGGGTCGTCACCGTCTCTGACAGTGCCCTGAGCCGGGCGAAAGCCCGCCTCGGTTCTTCGTCGAGCGGGGCGACAGCCATCACACCGAGCAGCCGGAGCGCCGGGGTGTCCAGCACCTGTTCGACGAGGAGCTGAAGCTCGCTCGGTGCGACGCCGCCGCGGGCCGGGTCGCTCGTCAGATTCACCTGGACGAAGCAGTCGAGCGGGTGGTCCCTCGGCGCGCCGAGGACCGTGACGAGCGCTGGGCGGTCGATGGAGTGCACGACGCCGGCGTACCCGGCGACCTGCCTGGCCTTCTTCGACTGGAGCTGGCCGACGAAATGCCACGTCAGGTCCTGAAGGTCAGCGAGCTCCTGAGCTTTCGCTGTTGCCTCCTGGTGCCGGTTCTCTCCGAAGTTCCGGAGGCCGAGCTCGTGCAGTTCGCGCAGCAGAGCAGCCGGGTGGAACTTGGTCACGACGATGGTCGTGATGTCGGATGCCGGCCGGCTGGCGGCTGCAGCGGCATCAGCTATTCCCGCCTGGACACGCGCCAGGCGCTCGGCCAGCGAGAGCTGGTCGAGCGCCTGGTCGTCGCCGTTCGGCATCGCTACTTGAGGAAGTCGGGGATGTCGAGTTCGTCCTCGTCGGCGAAGGCCGGGTCGGCTGACACCGGCGGAGTGGCGAGGGACTGTTCGGTCACCTTCCACGACTGAGCCGTCTCGGTGAGCACGGCGCCGCCCGCAGGCTTGTCGCTTCCACCGGCGGCCGCGGCAGCCACAGGAGCACTCGAGGAGACGCTGGCGGAGCTTGCAACGGCTTCACGGGCTGACTCGTTCTGCCGCGACGGCGGTTCGCCTCCGTCGAAGCCAGCGGCGATAACGGTGACCCGCACTTCATCGCCCAGGGTGTCGTCGATGACGGCACCGAAGATGATGTTGGCCTCGGGGTGCACGGCCTCCTGAACGAGCCGGGCGGCGTCGTTGATCTCGAAGATCCCGAGGTTGGAGCCACCCTGAATCGAGAGCAGCACACCGTGGGCGCCCTCGATCGACGCCTCGAGGAGCGGCGACGCAACAGCAAGTTCGGCCGCCTTGATGGCCCGGTCCGCCCCGCGCGACGAACCGATGCCCATGAGCGCCGATCCTGCGCCCTGCATGACGCTCTTGACGTCGGCGAAGTCGAGGTTGATGAGGCCGGGGGTGGTGATCAGGTCGGTGATGCCCTGGACACCGGCGAGGAGGACCTGGTCAGCCGTTGAGAACGCTTCGAGCATACTGATGCCGCGGTCGCTGATTTCCAACAACCGGTCGTTCGGAACGACGATGAGGGTGTCGACCTCTTCCTTGAGCTTCGCAACGCCGAGCTCGGCCTGCTGCTGGCGGCGGCGGCCTTCGAAGCCGAACGGCTTGGTGACGACACCGATGGTCAGGGCGCCGATCGACTTGGCGATGCGGGCAACGACGGGGGCGCCGCCGGTTCCCGTTCCGCCGCCCTCCCCCGCTGTGACGAAGACCATGTCGGCCCCGGCGAGGGCTTCTTCGATCTCTTCGGCGTGGTCTTCTGCGGCGCGACGGCCGACCTCGGGGTCGGCGCCTGCGCCGAGTCCACGGGTGATCTCCCGCCCGACGTCGAGCTTGACATCAGCGTCGCTCATGAGCAGCGCTTGAGCGTCGGTGTTGATGGCGATGAACTCGACGCCGCGAAGGCCGAGCTCAATCATTCGATTGACAGCATTGACGCCGCCGCCGCCAATGCCGACGACCTTGATCACGGCAAGGTAGTTCTGGTTTGTAGTCACGTCCGGCCTCCGGTAGAAACCCTCAACCTCAGGTTAAGGCTTAAAGTTATGCTCAGTATGCATTTCTTGAACCTGACGTTAGGCGCGACTTCACGCGAAAGCGGGATGAGCATCCGCGTGTCGCGAAGTCGGGAAATATTTCTGGGCGGCCGTCCTCAGCGGACGACGGCGACATCCGGTGATGTGACGTCGTATTCGGCGAAACCGGGTTGCGCTTTCATGAGCGCGGCAAGGGTGTACGCCTTCAGCGGGGCTTCCTCGGCGCTCCCCCAGACAACCGTCGTTTCGGCGTCCCGCAGCGTGAAGCGCACGTCGTCCTTCGTTGTCGCCGTGACCGTGTCGACCCGCGCGAAGAGGTCGCTCGGCAACGAGCGGAGCACGGCAGCGGCCGATGGAAAGCCCTCGGCATCGATTCCCCCGTCGACGGCGATCAGCGGGTATGCCCCCGGTCTGTCCGCTCCTGACTCGACCACCACTCCGGCGGCATCGACGAGAAGGAACCCGTCGCCGGTGTCGACCGCGCCCACCGGTGTGCGCTCGACCAGCCGGATCACGAGGGTGCTCGGCGGGCGGGCTTCGACGGAATAGGACTCGATCAGCGGGTAGCCGACCAATGCGGCCTTGATCGCGCTCTCGTCGACCATCGGAAACGGCGAGCCGAGCTGGCTCGAGAGGTCCGCGACGATCGCGTCGGAGCTGACACGCTCCGCTCCCTGGACCTGGATCGTCCGAACGGACAGGATCGGCGTGTAGGCGAGCAGGCACGCGAGCAACGCCAGGCCGACGATCCCGCCGAGAACCGACAGCCAGGTCCTGCGCCTGCGCCTGGACTCTGCGGTGAATCGTCGGACTTCCGCTCGTTCGATGCGCTTGCGTTGCTTCTGCGCCTCACGAAGATCCGGAGACCTCGGCGGCGTCGGACCCGCAGCCTGGTCGTGCTCGTTGGGCTCGTTGCGGGCAATCGGAGCGAACGGAATAGGGTCGGCGGGTGCGGCCGGCGCCGCAACGCCCTGTCGGGGCGCGCGCCCCGGGCGCGACGAATCCGGTCGGCTCGGCTCGGGTTTCGACGGTCGCTGGGGGGTGAACCCTGAGGGCCGCTTCACGTCTAGCGCCTGGCAGCGGTGAGGGAACCGAGCAGCTGGGGAACGATCCTGTAGACGTCACCGCAGCCGAGGGTGATGACGTAGTCACCGGGCCGGGCGATCGAGGCGACGTAGTCGGCGGCTTCCTGCCAGTCCGGAATGTACGCGACCCGGGAGGCGTCCTCGAACCGGCCGGTGACCAGTTCACCGGTCACACCCGGCTCGGGGTCTTCCCGCGCGCCGTAGACGTCGAGGACAACGGTCTGGTCGGCGTGGGACTCGAGCGTCGCTGCGAACTCACCGGCCATTAGCCGGGTGCGGCTGTAGAGGTGCGGCTGGTGGACCGCGATGATGCGTCCGCTGCCGACGACGGTCCGTGCAGCTGAGAGCGCAGCAGCGACCTCGGTGGGGTGATGGGCGTAGTCGTCGAAGACGCTGACGCCGTCGACAGTGCCGTGGAGCTCGAACCGGCGTTCGGTGCCGCCGAAGTCAGAGATGGCGGCGAGCGACTCGGAGGCGCCGAAACCGAGACCGACGAGCACGGCGAACGCGCCTGCGGCGTTGATGGCGTTGTGCTTGCCGGGGACACGCAGCGTGGCGCCGTTGTCCTGGCCCTCGTAGCTCACGATGAACGACACGGGACCTTCGGTGCTGATCGAGTGCACCCGCACGTCGGCGTCCGGCGCTTCGCCGAACGTGAGTACGCGTTTACCGGCGAGTTTCGTTGTGACGCGGACGGCACCTGGGTCGTCCGACGAGATGACGACCAGTTCGGATGCCTTCTGGGCGAACGTCACGAAGGCGTCGTCGAACGCCTCAAGGGACCCGTAGTGGTCGAGGTGGTCGGCGTCGACGTTGGTGACGAGGGCGACGGCGGTGTCGTAGAACAGGAAAGAGCCGTCCGATTCGTCCGCTTCGACGACGAAGAGGTCTCCGGTGCCCTGTGCGCTGGAGACACCGAGGGATTCGATGACGCCGCCGTTGACGAAGCTGGGGCTTTCAGACAGTCCGAGCAGGCCCGTGACGATCATCCCGGTGGAGGTGGTCTTGCCGTGTGCGCCGGCGACGGCGACGAGGCGTTGCCCACTGACCAGGGCCGCGAGAGCCTGCGACCGGTGGAGGACGGGGATGCCCCGTTCCTTCGCGAGAACGTATTCAGGGTTGGTGGGCCACAGCGCGCTCGTTACCACGACGGTGTCCGCGTCGCCCAGGTTCGCCGCATCATGTCCGATGATCACCGTGGCTCCCAGTTCCCGAAGGGCTCCGATGTTGGCCGAGTCGCGAACATCCGAGCCGGTGACGGTGTGACCGGCGCTGAGGAACAGCCGGGCGATGCCGCTCATCCCGGATCCACCGATCCCGACGAAGTGCACGGTTCCGAGCTCGTCCGGAATCTCGGTGGTGAAGTCGGGTTTGATCACGCTGGGTGTTCTCTTTCGTTCAGTGGGCTGTGCGGGACATTAAGTTATAACGCATCGGGCTGGGCGTCAGCGCCGCGCGAGCGCCTCGGAGATCAGGTCGATCATCCGGCTCGACCCCTCGAGGGTCCCCATCAGCCGGGACTGCACCGCCATGTCCTGTACCCGCATCCGGTCGGTGAGCAGGGGAACGAGCGATCTCTCGATCCACTCCGTGGTGAATCGCGCGTCGAGCACGATCACCGCGCCCCCGGCGTTGACCGCGTCGGCGGCGTTGTACCGCTGTTCGCCGTTTCCGACGGGGTATGGCACGTAAGCAGCGGGGATGCCGAGGGCTGAGAGTTCGGAGACGGTCGCGGCCCCGGCACGGGAAACCGCGAAGTCAGCGACGGCGAGGGCGAGGTCCATCTGATCGCAATACGACACGAGGTGGTAATGCCGAGTGCCTGGGTCGCTGAGTTTCGACTTGTCCCCGGCGATGTGAAGAATCTGGTAGCCGGCATCGACGAGCGTCTGGCGTGCCGCGAAGATCGTTTCGTTGACGCGTCGGGCTCCGAGCGAGCCGCCGGTCACGAGGAGGGTGGGCCGGTCATCCGCGAGGCCGAAGAACTCTCTGCCTGCTTTGCGCGCCGCGTCACGATCGAGTCGTTCGATCTCGCGGCGAAGCGGCATTCCGACGAATCGGGAGTTGCGCAGTCTGGTCCCGTGGAAGGCGACGCCGACGAATGGGGTGTACCGGGCGCCGAGTCGGTTCGCCAGGCCGGGCTTCGCGTTCGCCTCGTGGACGACGATCGGAATGCCGGCGCGCCGTGCCGCCAGGTAAGCGGGCGCAGCGGCGTAGCCGCCGAACCCGACGACGACGTCGATTCCGTGCTCGGTGATCATCGACTGGATGCTCCGAACCGCCGCCGAGAAGCGTGGACCGAAACTGAATGCCTTCCGGTTGATGCGCCGCGGGAACGGCAGCTTCGCGATGGTGAGCAGTTCGTAGCCGCGTTCCGGGACGAGTCGCGCTTCAAGCCCTTCCTTCGTGCCGAGGACATAAACGCTGGCGTCAGGTTCGCGTTCGGTGAGGGCATCCGCGACGGCGAGAAGCGGGTTCACATGGCCGGCAGTTCCGCCACCGGCGAGGAGATAGGTGGTCACGATCGGAACCGCCCCTCAGGAGCGAGGCGCGGGGGCGAGGCCTGCTCCCTGGCGAAGGCGAGCACGATACCGATGGCGGCGAGTGAGGTCAAGAGAGCGGTTCCTCCTGCTGAGATGAATGGGAGGGGGACGCCAAGCACCGGGAGCAGACGGAGGACGACCCCGATGTTCACGAATGCCTGGCCGATGATCCAGACCAGGATGGCGCCGGTTGTGATGCGCACGAACGGGTCTGAGCTTGCACGGATGATGCGGACGAAACCGATGGCGAGCAGCACGAACATGACGAGAACGACGACCGCGCCGATGAGCCCGAGTTCTTCTCCGATGATCGCGAAGATGTAGTCGTTGGACGCGGCGGGCAGCCACGAGTACTTCTCGCGCGAGTTGCCGAGCCCGAGACCGAACACTCCCCCATTGGCGAGTGCCCAGGTGCCGTGCAGCGGCTGCCAGCACAGGTTCTCGTAGTCGAGGCACTCGTCGTCGAGGAACGTCATGATTCGAGCCATGCGGTTGGGGCTGAGGATCGCCATGACGATGAAAAGGAGAAGACCGGCGACGACGGGTACGACGAGGAAACGGAGTTTGACGTTCGCGAAGAACATGGCGCCGATCACGAGTCCGGCCATGATCACCACGGTGCCGAGGTCCTGCCCGGCGAGCACGAGGCCGAGGGCGATCGCTGCCACGGGGAACACAGGGATCAGCGCGTGTTTCCAGTCCGACAGCAGATCCATTTTGCGTCCGAGGACGGCGCCGAGCCAGATCGCAAGGGCGAGTTTGAGCAGTTCGGAGGGCTGGCCGTTGATCGGGCCGAGGGCGATCCAGTTGCGGTTACCGCCACCGTCGAAGCCAAGCGGGGTGAAGACGAGCATCTGCAGGATCAGCCCGGCGGCGAGGACAAGCCAGGCCCAGCGCTTCCAGAAGCTGACCGGGATCCTGCTGATCACAAGCATCAACGGAATGCCGAGAACGGCATACGTCGCCTGCTTCCAGAAGCCGCCGAAGAATCCCTTGTTGTCGAGGAACGAGTCGACCGATGAGGAGGAGAGCACCATCACCAGTCCGACCCCGACGAGGAACAGCGTCGTGCCGAGCACGAGCAGGAAGTTGCGTGACTGCGGTGTGAGGGTTCGCCCCAGAAGGATTCGGGCGGAGGATGCGACGGTGTCGTCGCTACGCGGTCGGCTGGTCGTCGGGGCGCTCATCGGTCAACCCTCCCCATCGTTCCTGCACAGCCTCGCTGAATCGTCGTCCCCGTTCGGCGTAATCGGCGAACTGGTCCATGGATGCCGCGGCGGGGGCGAGGAGAACGACGTCACCTGACGCCGCCACCCCTGACGCCAGCTTCACGGCCTCGGTCATGACATCCCCAGTGTGATCCGCCGTCACCTCGAACACCGGGACTTCTGGCGCGTGTCGTTCGAATGCAGCGAGGACGGCGGCCCGGTCGACGCCGATCACCACGGCCCCGCGGAGCCTTTCGGCGTGGCGGGACACCAGGTCGCCCACGTCCACACCTTTGAGCAGCCCTCCGACGATCCAGACGACCGACGGGTAGGCACGCAGGGAGGCGTCAGCGGCGTGCGGGTTCGTCGCCTTCGAATCATTGATCCAGCCGATGCCGCCTGCGGTGAGCACGAGCTGGATGCGGTGCGCGTCGAGTGCGAAGCCGAGAAGCGCCTGCCTGATCACCGAGGGCGGGACGCCGAAGGATCTGGCGAGGGCTGCCGCGGCGAGGATGTTCGCAACGATGTGCGGTGCCGCCAGTCCGACCGCGGCGAGATCGTCGACCGTGGTCAGCTCGAGCGCGGAGGTGAATCGATCGTCGAGGAACGCTCGGTCGACGAGGATGCCGTCGACGATGCCGAGATCGCTCGGTCCGGGCACGCCCAGTCCGAATCCGATGGCGCGGGCGCCCTCGGCCACGTCGGCCCTGCGGACCATGTCCTCGGTGACCGGGTCTGACCGGTTGTAGACGCAAGCGACGCGGGTGCGCGAGTAGACCTCGGCTTTCGCGTCGATGTACGCCTCGAGGGAGCCGTGCCAGTCGAGGTGATCGTCGGCGATGTTGAGGCAGACGCTGGAGTACGGGGTGACCTTGGCCTGTCCCGCCTGGCCGGCGAGGTAGTGCAGCTGGTAGCTGGAGAGTTCGACGACGAGAACATCGAAGCCCTGCGGGTCGCGGATCGCGTCGAGGACGGGGACGCCGATGTTGCCGCACGGCGCCACTCGCAATCCCGCTTCGGCGAGCATGGCCGCCGTCAACTGAACAGTCGTTGTCTTGCCGTTCGTCCCGGTGACAAGGATCCATTCGGCTGGCCTGCCCACCTTGTCGCGCACGCGCCAGGCGAGTTCGACATCTCCCCAGACCGGGATGCCTGCCTCAGCTGCCCACTCGAGCAGCGGGTGGTCGGGTACGAAACCGGGTGAGACGACGAGCACCTCCGGCCGATGGGCGACAAGCTCAGCCGGCGGGGCGTCGAGGTCACTTCTCACGAGCCGGACGCCGATCACGTCCAGCAGCCCGGAGCGGGCATCCTCCGCTTTCGAAGCGACGACAAGGACGTCTGATCCGAGTTCAGCGAGGGTGTCTGCAACCGAGAAGCCGGTGACACCGAGCCCGAGAACGCCGACTCGAAGGCCGGTCCAGTCGGCGTGCCAGCTGGTCAGGGTGTCCAGTCGGTTCGCCACCACTACCTCAGGATCCACTCGAGGTAGAACGTGCCGACACCGGCGGCCACGAGCAGTCCGCCGACGATCCAGAACCGCACGACGACCGTGACTTCGGCCCAGCCCTTGAGTTCGAAGTGGTGGTGGATGGGACTCATCCGGAAGATCCGTTTGCCCCTGGTCACCTTGAAGTACGCCCGCTGCACGATGACCGAGCCGGTCTCGATGACGAAGAGCCCGCCGATGAGGACGAGGAGCAGTTCGGTCCGGGTGAGGATCGCGAGGGCGGCGATCGCACCGCCGAGGGCGAGGGACCCGGTGTCGCCGAGGAAGATCGACGCGGGCGACGTGTTCCACCACAGGAACCCGATGAGGGCACCGCAGATGGCGGCTGCGACAATGGCGAGGGCCAGCGGATCGCGCACCTCGTAACACTTGTACTTCACGTCGTCGGCAAGGGCAGCGCCGTAGCAGGACTGGTTGTACTGCCAGAAACCGATGATGACGTACGACCCGATGGCGAGGATCGACGCGCCCGTGGCGAGGCCGTCCAGCCCGTCAGTGACGTTCACGCCGTTCGACGCTGCAGTGACGATGAAGCTGGTCCAGATCAGGTACAGCGTGACGCCGATGACGGGGCCGAGGATCATGAGATCGATCGGCAAGTCCCTGGTGAGGGAGATCGCCGTGGATGCCGGTGTCACGGCATCCGCACTCGGGAAGTTGATGGCGAGGATGCCGAACGAAACGGCGACGAGCACCTGGCCGAAGATCTTCGCCCAGCCGGTGAGACCGAGGCTGCGCTGTTTGCGGGTCTTGGTGAAGTCGTCGATGAAGCCGACGGCGCCGAGGCCGACCATCATGAACAGCACGAGAAGGGCGGAGACACTGATGGCGTCGCCGGTGATGAGCATGGCGGTGAAGAACCCGAACAGGGTGGCAGCGATGATGACCAGGCCACCCATCGTCGCGGTGCCTCGCTTGGCGTGGTGGGACTTCGGGCCGTCGTCGCGGATGAACTGGCCCCACTCCAGCTTCTTGAAGAGTTTGACGAACAGCGGGGTGAGGAACAGCGAGAACGCCATCGCGAGTGCGCCGGCGGTGAGAAGTGCTACCACGAGAACAGTTCTCCTAATCGGTCGCCCAGGAATCGCAATTGGGCAGAGTTCGAGGACTTCACGAGAACCGTGTCCCCCGGGGTGATCTCTGCAGCGAGGTAATCGTAGGCTGCATCCATATCGCCAAAGTACACGCTCTCGCCGTCCCAGGAACCTTCGTTGATGGCACTGATGTGCATTCGGCGGGCTTCAGGGCCGACCACGACGAGCCGGGAAATGTTCAGGCGAACAAGCTGCAGCCCGATCCGGTCGTGTTCTTCACCGGAGTATTCGCCGAGCTCGCTCATGGCGCCGAGCACTGCGATGGTGCGCTTGCCCGGCTCGGAGATCTGCGCGAGGGTCTTGATCGCTGCAGACATGGAATCAGGGCTTGCGTTGTAGGCGTCGTTGATGATCGTGACGTCATCCCGGCCACCGAGTACCTCCATCCGCCAGCGTTCGGCGCGGGTGAGGGTTTCCAGGGCGGTGGCGGAGCGGGCCAGCGGCACACCGAGCGTGTGGGCGACCGCGATCGCAGCGAGTGCGTTGGAGACGTGGTGCTCGCCGAGGACACGAAGCTGGATGTGTACCGGATCCTCACCAGGAACGCGTGCTGTGAAAGCCGTTCCGGTCCGGGAGCCGGAGATGCCGCTTGCGCGGACATCCGCCGCGGCGTTCTCCCCGAAGCGGAGCACCCGCGCCTTCGTACGCGCGGCCATCGACGCTACACGCGAGTCGTCGGTGTTCAGAACGGCGACGCCGTCTGCGGCGAGGTCGGTGACCATCTCGGTCTTCGCGGCAAGGGTCGCCTCGATGCCGCCGAACCCGCCGGCGTGGGCCAGCCCGACCTTGAGAACGACGCCGATGTCCGGCCTGGCCATCGCCACGAGCCTCGCGATGTCGCCGACTCCGCTCGCACCCATCTCGACGATCAGGTAGCGGGTGGATTCGGTGGTACGGAGCATTGTGGTCGGGGCGCCGACCGCGTTGTTGAACGAACGGATCGGGGCGACGGTTTCGCCTTCGGCCGAGAGGATCCGCTCGAGCATGTTCTTGGTGGTGGTCTTGCCATTGGACCCGGTGATCCCCACGACGGTCAGGTTGCCATCGGCGCGGACCCGCTCGACGACGAAGCGAGCCAGTTCGCCGAGTGCCATCACGGCATCCGCGACGACGATCTGAGCCACGGCCGCATCGACCTCGTGCTCGACGATGGCGAGGACCGCCCCACGGTCAACCGCCGCATCGACGAACAGGTGACCGTCGGTGTCGTCGCCACGCTTGGCGACGAACACCCCGCCAGGCACGATCTCACGGGAGTCGGTCTCGACCGGGCCGTCCACGATCGTACTCCCGGTGGCATCCGTTCCCGCGGCGTGCAGGGTGCCGGAGAGCCGGTCTGAGATCTCTGACAGCGTCAATCGAATCATGTGAATGTATCTTTCCGGCACGCTCGGTGTCATGCGGCCTGCGCGAGTGGAGCATCGACTCGCGCCCTTGGTTTAGTAGGTCCCCGGGTAGTTCGCGCCGGGGGTCGTCGACGGTGGGATTCCGTACTTCTTGATCACCTGGAGGACCGCTTCTTTGAACACGGGTGCTGCCGCCGCTGACGACCGCTTGTACAGCGGGTCTTTCAGGGTGACGGTGACCACGTATTCAGGATCGTCGGCCGGAACCGCGCCTGCCATCGATGAATAGAACGTGTCTTGAAGTATACCGTCGATGATCTGCTCACCCGTTCCGGACTTCGCGGCGACGCGGTAGCCGGGGATCTCAAGCGACTCGGACCAGAAGCCCTCGGTGACGACCGTCTCCATCATGCCGAGGGTCTCCAGGGCCGCCTTCTCGGAGATCACGCGTTGGGCTTTCGGTTCCTCAGGCACCTCGGTCACGGTGCCGTCGGGGTAGCTGCATCCCTCGACCAGAGTGAGCGGAAGCTTCTCGCCCATGTTGGCGAGGGCCTGGTAGGCGCCGGCGAGTTCGATGCCGGTGACGTCTACGCCCTGTCCGAACATCGTCGTGTAGTACGTCTGGTTGTCCCATTCTCGCCAGGGATGGAGAACGCCCTTCTGCTCGCCAGGGAAGCCGATTGCGCTGCCGTGTCCGAAGCCGAACGCGTCCAGGTAGTTGTAGCGCTTCTCCGGGCTGAGCCGTTCGCCGAGTTGGCTGGTGCCGGTGTTGGACGATGTCTGAAGCACCCCGGCGAGCGTCAGCTGCTGACGCTCGTGGGGGTGTGCGTCCTTGATGCTCGCCCCATTATCGGGCTTGTAGCGGTAATCGGCGACGACCTGCGACGCCGGCGTCGCAACCCCGGCGTCGATGAGGGAGGCTGCCGTGAGCGGCTTGAAGACCGACCCCGGTTCGAAGCGATCCTGAAACACCCGGGATCGCCTGTTCTCTGAGGCGGTCGCGGACACGTCGTTCGGGTCGAGGGAGGGGGCCTCGGCGATGGCGCGGACCTTGCCGGTCTTCGCCTCGGTCACCGTGATAGTGCCCCACTTCGCGCCCTGCGCCTGGACCTGTGACGCGACGAGCTGCTGGAGGTACCAGTTGAGGTCACTGTCGATCGTCAGCTTGAGCTCTCCGCCGGGTTCGGGTTCCTTGGTGATTTCCGTTGTCCCCGGAAGCGCCACGTTGTCTTTGCTTCGCTGGAAGGCCTGCTGGCCGTTCACACCGGTCAGACACGTGTTCTGTGCGAGCTCGAGCCCCCCGAGCCCGGCATTGTCACTTCCGACGTAGCCGACGACGTTGCCGGCGACGGATCCGTTGGGGTACGTCCGGCCGGAGGTCTGCTGGGTGTAGACCCACCAGGTCCCCCGTTTCTTAAGGTCGATGAGCGACTGGTAGGTGGCATAGTCGACGCCCTTCGTCAGGTACGCGAAGTTCGACGACGGGTCGATCTTGAGAGCGTCTTTCACGATTTGTTGCAGATCTTCCGGCTTCTGGCTGGTGACGGCCGCGACCTCGGCCAGCGCTTCGGCCGCCGGTACGGTGACCGTCGTACCGTTCTCGTCCGTGCGGGTGATGTCGTCGACATCCTTCGGCGAAATGGTGACGTCGAACAGGGTAACGCTGCCTGCGAGCAGGACGCCGTTCGTGTCGACGATGTTCCCGCGCGGAGCGTACAGCGTGCCTGCACCCGAGGTCTTCTCGAGCGAGGCCGCGACGAGCTGGTCAGCCCGAACGACCTGGATGTCGACCAGCCGGACGACGAACGCTCCGACGATCATGACCACGCAGATGATCGAAACCGCCACTCGCCGTCGTGTCGAGACTGAGTGCTTCACCACGCGCTGTCCTTTGATCCGAGCCATCCTTCAGATCCGGCGCCTAACGGGTTTGTGGCGCGGGGATGCCATTTTCCAACGATAGAGGCGCGACCGGCTGTGCCGCGTCTGCCACGCCTGTTCCGCTTGCATTCGGGTCGACGGTCGCTCCTGGCACGGTGACGAGAGGAACGCCGTCGATCAACGAGTTCGCTACGAGGGTCGACGGGCCCACCGGGATCTCTGTCTCTTCCATCGCCGCGGCCGGCACGCCGATGACGGCGGCGTCTGAGAGACGGAGGTACGCGGGAGTGCCGTTGATGACCATGCCGAGTGCCTGGGCGTTGGCGGCGATGAACTGGGGCGAGGACACTTCGAGCAGGTCGTCGGAGGCCGCCTGCTGCTGCCAGGTGAGCGTCTGCTGTTGCTGCTGCAATGCTGAGATCTCGTATGCACCGTGGCTCAGCCCGACACTGAGGAGGAGCTGTGCCACCACCATCGCCAGGACACCGCCGATCGCGACGACCGCGTAGGCGAGCTTCGGCCGTGGGCGCGGGGTCGCGGCTGGAACGGCGCGAACCGGCCTCGGTGCGGTCTCGTGAGGGGTGGGAGCGAACGCCCCGCGGGGGAAACTGACTGCTGTGGCGCTCATGGGTTCCTCATTTTCAGTCGTTCAGCCGCGCGCAGCCGGACGGGGGTGGCACGCGGGTTATCTGCTTTCTCAGCGTCTGTGGCGAGCTCCGCTCCCCTGACGAGGAGCTTGAAGCGCGGGGAATGCTCGGGGAGTTCCACGGGCAGCCCAGCCGGCGATGTCGACGCCGCTGCGGCCTGCAGATCCCTCTTCACGATGCGATCCTCGAGCGACTGGTAGGAGAGCACGACGATCCGCCCGCCCACCTCCAGCGTTTCGAGGGCAGCGGGGATCGCCGCCCGGAGAACACTCAATTCGGTGTTCACCTCGATACGGAGGGCCTGGAAGACCCGCTTCGCCGGGTGCCCGGCGCGGGAGACCGCGGCAGGGGTGGCGTCCTGCAGAATCTGGACCAGCTGGCCCGAGCGGGTGATCGGCTCCACTCCGCGAGCCTCGACGATCTTCCGCGCGTAGCGGCCGGCGAGCTTCTCTTCGCCGTAATCCTCGAAGATGCGGCGGAGATCGCCCTCCCGGTAGGTGGCAAGGATCTGCGCCGCGGTGAGGTCGCTCGTGGCATCCATGCGCATGTCGAGTGGGGCGTCCTGAGAGTAAGAGAAGCCTCGCTCCACGCGATCGAGCTGGAGCGAGGAGACACCCAGGTCGAACAGGACGCCGCTGGCGTGGGCGATTCCCAGGGAATCGAGCGCCTCACGGATGCCGTCGTAAACGGTGTGCACGGGGTGGAAGCGGGTGGAGAAACGCTTCAGTCGCTCTTCCGCTATCGCCAGCGCGTCGAGGTCACGGTCCAGCCCGACGAGCGTCAGCTCCGGGAACCGCTCGAGGAACGCTTCCGCGTGACCGCCCATCCCCAGCGTCGCGTCGACGAGGACGGCGCCAGGCTTGCCGATGGCCGGGGCAAGCAGCTCGATGCACCGTTCGAGCATCACCGGGGTGTGGATGTTGTTCAATTCCATGATCATTTCCGGAGGGCCCCTGGATCCTGATCCCCATCCATTCCGACCTGGCACCGGGGAAGTGTGCCAGGGCGCGTGAACGGCTGGGAGTCAGGTTTCAGGGACTAGAAGAGTCCGGGAATCACCTCCTCGGCGGTGTCGGAGAATGCTGCTTCCTGCTCGGCCAGGTAGGCCTCCCAGGCTTCGGTGTCCCAGATCTCGGCGCGGCTCCCCGCACCGATCACGGTGAGGTCGCGGCTGAGGCCTGCGTAGTTGCGGAGCGTGGACGGGACTGTGACGCGGTGTTGCTTGTCCGGGGTCTCTGCGCTGGCACCGGAGAGGAAGACGCGGAGGTAATCGCGCGCCTGCTTGCTGGTGACGGGCGCCTGGCGGATCTTCTCGTGCAGAGACTCGAACTCGCGGTTGCTGAACACGTAGACGCAGTGTTCCTGGCCGCGGGTCATGACCACTCCCCCAGCCAGTTCGTCGCGGAACTTCGCGGGAAGGATGATGCGTCCCTTCTCGTCCAGCTTCGGGGCGTAGGTGCCAAGAAACATCGCTACGCCCCCCCTTTCGCTCCGGCCAACCCCGATGTACTCCACTTTACTCCACTTCGCACCACAAAGTCACGAAAATCGTGATATTGGCGCACTCATCGCCTCGGAGAGCCCGCCGTTTCAACGCGAAGCGAGGTGGAGGGAATTGGAGCACTTTTGCCCCGCCGTGGAGTCCTCCGGCAAGAGCACGCTTCTGTCGGCCGTCTCCCGACCGCTTTCGGGCACAAAAAAGGGCCGACCTGGCGGTCGGCCCTGAGTTCAGGGAAGAAAGTGGAGGATCCGCTTAGCGGTCGCCCTGGCGCTTGTCCCAGCGATCGTTCATGCGATCCATGAAGGTCGTCGAGCCCTTCGGGCGGTTGCCCGTCGAGGCGGATGCGAAACCGCCCTTGTCGCCGGACTCTCGCGCGTTTGCCTTGCCCGGCGAAATCGCCACAAGGACGCCGGCGAGCATTACTCCGAAACCAAGGATGCCAATCAGGGGCTGCTGCAGGACGACACCGAGCACGAGAGCAGCGGCACCCACAATGGTGATGACGCTTCCGAGCGCGATACTTCGATAGGTGGGGCGACCGCGCCGATCTCCGACGGTCGACACGAAGTCGGCGTCGTTCCGGTAGAGGTTGCGCTCCATCTCATCGAGAAGCCGTTGCTCCTGTTCAGACAGTGGCATGATGTTCCCTCCAACTCGGGTGCGACACAGGTCCATCGGGTCAATTCTAGCCATGCTCAGATCGCTAGGCTAGCCGTGTGAGTGAAACTGCCAACCTGCACGATCTGGTCCAGTCCCGAATCGACATTTTCCTGCAATCGCGTGAGCCCATTCTCGCTCAGGTTGGAGCCGATCTCGCGCCGTTTTCTGCCTTCTCTCGGGAGTTTCTCAGCGGTGGCAAGCGCTTCCGGGCAAGCTTCTGCTACTGGGGCTGGAACAGCGTCTCCGGGGCGTCGACAGACCCGGCTGATGACCTCGACGCGGTGGTGTCTGTCGCCGGCGCGCTCGAGATCTTCCACGCCGCCGCGCTCATTCACGACGACATCATCGACAACTCCGACACCCGCCGTGGCGCGCCTGCCGCACATCGACGATTCGAGTTCCTCCACCGTGAGTCCGGTTGGGAGGGCAACGGCGATCCTTACGGCCGCGCTGCAGCGATACTCCTCGGCGATCTGCTCCTCGGCTGGAGCGACGAACTCCTCGACGAAGGCCTGACCTCCCTTTCCCAGGCATCCCGGCTGGCCGCGAGGGCAGAGTTCGTCCGGATGCGCACCGAAGTCACCGCGGGCCAGTACCTCGACATCCTCGAGGAGCGCGCGTGGCGTTCACACCCGGAAGGCGAACAACTCGCCCGAGCCGAACAGGTGCTGACCTATAAGTCGGCAAAATACAGCGTCGAAAGCCCGCTCGTCATCGGTGCATTGCTCGGAGGCGGGTCGGAACAGCAGGTAGCGGCCCTGCGGGCGTTCGGCCTTCCTCTCGGCATAGCCTTCCAACTCCGCGACGACCTGCTCGGCGTCTTCGGGGACGCCGACGTCACCGGCAAGCCGAGCGGCGACGACCTTCTCGAGGGGAAACGCACGGTTCTCGTGGCGCTCGCCCGGACGGCGCTGCCCCCGACCGCCAGGCGCATCTTCGACGAACTTCTCGGAGACCCAGATCTCACAGCTGACCAGGTTTCGTCCCTCCAGGCGACCATCCGGGAATCCGGAGCGGTCGAGAAGGTGGAGTCGATGATCGCAGACAACCTCGGGCGCGCGACGAAGGCGATGCACGGTGCCGGCCTCAGCGAAGAGGCGACAGCCCGCCTGCTTTCGCTCGCGGAAGCCGTAACCCGCCGCAACTATTGAGCTGCCGACAGGCCGGTCGCGCCGAATCGGTCAGGCCAGCGCCTGGGCGACCCTCCGTACCTCGGCCTTACGGCCCGCTCGAAGAGCATCGATCGGGGCGGCGCCGAGGCTCTCCTCGGTGCTGAGCATCCACTCCATTGCTTCCTCATCGGTGAACCGGGCGTCTGCCAGCACGAAGAGGGTGCCTCTCAACTCACTGAGCGGCAGGTCCTCCTCACCGAGGAAGTCGGCAGGAACACTGAGGACACCGTTGCGCTTGATCGCGAGGAGCTGTCGTTCTTCGATCAGTCGGCGAATCCTGCTCGGTGTGAGGTTGAGCTTCTCAACGAGATCCGGAATCGTCAGCCACTGTCGGTCTTCATACACATTCGTCACCGTACGAGTGTGACAGATCGGTCCGCCCAGCCGGACCCTCCCCCATGTTTCGAGCGTGTTACGCCAAACCTCACCGGTCACTGTGATTGACTCCGAGCGCGGCGGTGTGGGAACGTGGGGGCTCGTGACACACGAATGGGGGGCCTTTTTCATGGCGCAGCGAACAGCGACACCGCGGTCAGCGGTCGACCCGCGCCAGCGGGCGCGCAATCTCACACTTCCGATTCTCCTGACCGGTTCACTCGCCGCCGGCATGCACGTCTCGGTTCCGACCGAGGCCGCTGCCGCGCCACAGGGTGTCCCCCGATCGAGCGCGCCGAGCCCGGCGCCGCTTCCGCAGGCGGTGGCGCCGGTCGCGGTCCAGACGCCGCCGGCCCAGTACACGGTGGCATCCGGTGACACGATCAGTTCGATCGCCTCCACCTTCGGCATTGCGACGGCTTCTCTGCTTGCTCTCAACGGTCTGGGCTGGTCGAGCCTCATCTTCCCCGGCCAAGTCCTCGAACTGACCGGGGCAACCGCGACGCCTGCACCGCCGACGGCAGCGACACCGGCATCGAGTTACACGGTTGCCTCGGGGGACACCGTCAGCGGTATCGCGTCCGACCACGGGGTAAGCGTGGCCGCAATCCTCGCCGCGAACGGCCTGGGCGGCGCAAGCATCATCTACCCGGGACAGTCCCTGACTCTTCCGGCGCCGGGCACGACTGCCGCCTCCGCCTCGCTGCCCGCTCCGACGCCGAAACCGTCGCCAGGAGCAACCGACGGCGCTGTCACGCCGCTCAGCGAGGAGATGGCGGCGAACGCGCGCATCATCGTCTCGACGGCGCGATCGCTCGGCGCGAGCGACGAGGCCATCGTCGTCGCCCTCGCCGCGGCCGCACAGGAGTCAAGCCTTCGTAACGTCCAGTTCGGTGACCGGGACTCGCTGGGGCTGTTCCAGCAGCGCCCGAGCCAGGGGTGGGGCACGCCGACACAGCTCCTCGACCCCGTGCGGTCGACGAAGGCGTTTCTCGGCGGCTCAGCGAATCCGAACCCGGGCCTGACGAACGGTCTCCTCGACATCCCGGGGTGGTCCTCGATGTCAGTCACCGAAGCGGCGCAGGCCGTCCAGAAGTCGGCACACCCGGATGCCTACGCCAAGTGGGAGACATCGGCACGGTCCTGGCTCAGCCGGCTCGCCTGACCCCCTGGGTCGCGCACCGAGCCGTGATCGATCCCTTTCCTCACAATCTGGTCACAAATTTGTCGCCATTGCGGTCGCCTGCGGTGTTTTGCCAGCGTGCATTGCACCTCGCTCCATAGACTTCAAACCGTGACAACCAGCCAGCGGACCGACCCCATGATCGGTCGTCTCATCGACGACCGCTATGAGGTTCGATCGCGGATCGCCCGGGGCGGCATGGCCACTGTCTATCTCGCGACCGACCGGCGCCTGGAGCGCCGCGTCGCGATCAAGGTGATGCATGGGCATCTGGCCGACGACAGCAACTTCCGCAACCGGTTCGTTCAGGAGGCGCGGTCAGCCGCTCGACTTGCCGATCCACACGTCGTGAGTGTGTTCGACCAGGGTCAGGATTCCGACCTCGCCTACCTCGTGATGGAGTACCTGCCCGGGATCACCCTGCGCGATTTGCTCCGCGACCACGGCAAGCTGACACCGCGCCAGGTTGTCGACATCATGGATGCCGTCACCAGCGGGCTTGCGGCGGCCCACCGCGCCGGGATCATTCACCGTGACCTGAAACCAGAAAACGTTCTGCTCGCCGACGACGGCCGGATCAAGATCAGTGACTTCGGTCTTGCCCGAGCCGCGAGCGCGAATACGGCGACCGGACAGTCCCTTCTGGGGACGATTGCTTATCTCTCCCCCGAACTTGTCACTCGCGGCGTTGCTGACGCTCGAAGCGACATCTACGCACTCGGCATCATGATGTACGAAATGCTCACTGGGGAGCAGCCGTACAAGGGTGAGCAGCCGATGCAGATCGCCTACCAGCACGCGAATGAGTCCGTTCCCCGGCCCAGTGTCGTCAACCCGTCTGTGCCGGATCCGCTCGACGACCTCGTGCTCTGGGCGACGGAGCGGTCCCCTGACGAACGCCCAAGCGACGCGCGTGAGTTGCTCGAACGCCTCCGCGAAGTCGAGAAGCAGCTCGGCTTCGCAGCGACGGGCGCGCACAACCCGACCATGCTGATGCCAGCCGCCGCACCGATCAGCGACACGGCCGAATTCACCCAAGCGCTGACCTCGGCGAACATGGCAACGGATCCGGTGGCGCCGGTCGACGCGACGTCCGCCCTGAGGACGACCACGGCCCGCCGCCGCCGCAAGGGATGGTGGATCCTCGCCCTCGTCCTGCTGCTCGCCGCCGCATCTGGAGGAACCGGGTGGTACTTCGGCGCGGGCCCCGGTTCTCAGGTCCTTGTTCCCAGCCTCATCAACTCGACGCCCGAAGACGCGAAGGCGACGCTCACCGAGCTCGGCCTCCAGGTCGTGCAGGGTGAGGAGCACAGCTTCGACGTTGCCGCTGGCCTCGTCTCGAGTACTGACCCGGCTTCCGGGACCCAGGTCGACCGTGACACGACGGTCACCGTCAACGTCTCGCTTGGCCGCCAGAGCGTCCAGATTCCGACCCTCACCGGAATGGCACAGAAGGATGTCGAGACCTTCCTCTCCGACAACCGGCTCACACTCGGCACGGTGGACCAGCAATTTCATGCCGACCTGGAATCAGGCGCCGTCATCGCCGCTACCGACCCCGCGACCGAAACGGATTACTCAGGCGGCGGAACGATCCTCCAGGGTGCGACGCTCAACCTGGCCGTCTCGGTCGGCGAGGTTCCCAATGTCGTCGGCCTGACCCCCGAAGCAGCACGTGCCGCCTTCGAGGAACGCGGCCTCGTCGTATCGGACGATGTGACCCAGAAATTCAGCGACGACATCGACAAGGGGCTCGTTCTTTCCGCTTCGGTTCCGAAGGGCACCGTGCGCCCGAACGACACCGTGAGTCTCGTCGTGTCGAAAGGCGTCGATCTCGTAGCGGTACCTGATGTCGTCGGCGACAACGTGGCAGCCGCGAAGAAGACTCTCGAAGATGCTGGATTCACCGTCGAAGTGATCAGCGACATCGCCGAACCGAACTGGGGAAGCCCGCTGCTCAGCGTGGACTCCACTGACCCGGTCGCCGGGGAAACCCTTCGGCGCGGATCGACCGTGACGATCACGGCATACCTCTTCGAGGAAGCCCCATAGGTCCCGATCGACGGCGTTGGCGACGCCACCAGCGTTGAGGCACGACGAAAGGCGCCGAGGGGAAACCCGGGCGCCTTCGTCGATTGTTGCTACTTGCCGAGTTCCTCGGCAACGAGGAACGCCAGCTCGAGGGACTGCATGTGGTTCAGCCGAGGGTCGCACAGCGATTCGTAACGCGTGGCGAGGGAAGCCTCATCCAGCATTTCGGACCCGCCGAGGCACTCGGTCACGTCGTCTCCGGTCAGTTCGACATGGATGCCACCCGGGTGCGTTCCCACAGCCCGGTGCGACTCGAAGAATCCCTTGACCTCGTCAACGACGTCGTCGAAACGCCGCGTCTTGTACCCGTTCGGCGTCGTGATCCCGTTGCCGTGCATCGGGTCCGTCACCCAGAGCGGGTTGGCGTCGGCCGCCTTGATCGCTTCGAGGAGCGGCGGGAGGGCATCCCGAATCTTCCCGGCACCCATCCTGGTGATGAACGTCAGCCGGCCCGGCTCGCGATTCGGGTCGAGCTTGTCGATGAGCTCCTGCATCGCCTGGGGCGTGGTGGACGGGCCGAGCTTCACACCGATCGGGTTCCGCACCCGGGAGAGGAAGTCGACATGGGCGCCGTCGAGGTCGCGCGTGCGTTCCCCGATCCAGATGAAGTGCGCAGACGTGTTGTACGGGGTACCGGTGCGCGAGTCGATCCGCGTCATCGGACGCTCGTAGTCCATCAGGAGGCCTTCGTGGGCCGTGTAGAACTCGACGCGCTTGAGCTCGTCGAAGTCCGCACCGGCGGCCTCCATGAACCGGATGGCCTTGTCGATCTGGCCGGCGAGCTGTTCGTAGCGGTGGTTCGCGGGGTTCGATGCGAAGCCCTTGTTCCAGCTGTGGACCTGACGCAGGTCAGCGAAACCGCCCTGGGTGAACGCGCGGATCAGGTTGAGCGTCGACGCGGCAGTGTGGTAGCCCTGCACGAGCCGATTCGGGTCAGCACGGCGGGATTCGGGAGTGAAGTCATAGCCGTTCACGATGTCGCCGCGGTATGCGGGCAGGGTGACGTCACCGCGCGTCTCGGTGTCGCTCGAGCGCGGTTTGGCGAACTGCCCAGCCATCCTGCCCATCTTGATGACGGGCATCGAGGCGCCGTAGGTGAGAACGACCGCCATCTGGAGGATCGTTTTCACCCGGTTGCGGATCTGGTCGGCGGTCGCGCCGGCGAAGGTCTCGGCACAGTCGCCGCCCTGCAGGAGGAACGCGTCACCGCTCGCGGCGCGAGCGAGACGCTCCCGAAGGATGTCCACCTCACCGGCGAAGACGAGCGGCGGGAACGAAGCGATCTGGGCAGACGCGCGGCCGACGGCATCCGTATCGGGCCATTCGGGCTGTTGCTTGATCGGCAGTTCGCGCCAATAGTCCAAACCGGAAATCACAGAATCATCTGCCAACACCACCGGATCAGTCAAATCTGCCACGAACATGTTCCTGTTTCTCTCTGGGGAAGCGGGCACAAAGAGGCCCATTTGCCAACCCTACCGCGAAAGAGTTGGTGCCTTTTCCTTGACGCTCGTGGCATAGACGTCGACATATTCCTGCTTGCTCAGCCGCTGCATTTCATACATCAGCTCGTCGGTGATCGAGCGAAGGATGAACCGGTCGCCCTCCATACCTTCGAACCGGCTGAAGTCGAGCGGTTCGCCGATGATGATCCCGATCCGCCGGAACCGGGGAAGCCGTGTACCGATGGGCATCATTTTTTCAGTGTCGACCATGGCGATCGGGACGATCGGCACACCGGCCTCGAGCACCATGCGGGCGACGCCGGTCCTGCCCCGGTACATTTTGCCGTCCGGGCTCCGTGTCCCCTCCGGGTAGATGCCGAGCAGGTCGCCGCCGCCGAGCACACGGAGTCCGGTGAGGAGCGATGCCTCTGACGCTTTACCGCCCGAGCGGTCGATCGGCAGCTGCCCGGTCATCTTCATGAAGACCCGGGTGACCCAGCCCTTGATCCCTTTGCCGGTGAAGTACTCGCTTTTCGCGAGGAACGAGATCCGTCGGTCCAGGTAGAGCGGCAGGAACACCGAGTCGATGACCGACAGGTGGTTGGATGCGATGATCGCGCCGCCGGTTTTGGGGATGTTCTCCTGGCCGACCACCCACGGGCGGAACAAGGACTTCAGCAGCGGCCCTGCCACCAGGTACTTCATGAACCAATAGAACATCGTCGTCCCAGTATCCCCTATACCCGGTTCCGCGGGACGGTTCGGCGTGCCGACACCCGTGCCAGGTCGGCCGCGCCGACGACACCGGCGTCGTTGACCAGCTCAGCAATACGGAATTCCGGCTCCGGGTGGTACCCCCGAGCAGGGAGGTGTTCGAGATAGGAGTGGCGGATCGGTTCGAGAAGTAGCTCGCCGACCTGTGCCACTCCCCCGCCGAAGACGAACAGCTGTGGGTCGAGCACGGCGCCGAGGGAGGCGCAGCCCTGTCCGAGCCAGTTGCCGAGCTGGCGGAGCGCGGCGAGTGCTCCACCGTCGCCGTCACCGATCAGCTCAGCCAGGTCGTGACCGGAAAGGACGCCGGTGACGCTGCGGCGTTCGGCGAGTGCCTGGCCGATTCCGCCGGCGTCGGCGAACTCGTTGGCCATCCGCAACAACGCGCGGCCTGAGCCGTACTGCTCGAGGCATCCGTGCTGGCCGCAGCCGCACGGGAGCCCGTCGGGGATGAGCCGCAGGTGACCGAGCTCAGCGCCGGCGCCGAAGCCGCCGCGGAAGAGACGGTCCTCGGTGACGAACGCTCCCCCGACGCCGGTGCCGATCGTGAGCATGACCATGTCGCTGACAAGGCGCCCCGCGCCGAACCGGAACTCAGCCCAGCCGGCCGCGTTGGCGTCGTTCTCGATGATGATGGGCAGATCGATGCGCGCGGACAGCCGTGACTGGAACGGTTCGTTCCGCCAATTGATGTTCGGCGCGTAGTACACCGTCGACTGCGCGGCATCGATGAATCCAGCGGCGGCGACACCGACGCCTTCGACCTGACGACCGGATGCCAGCCTGCTCACCATCTCGACGACGGCATCCTCGATCAACTGCGTGGAACCCGTCGGCGTGGCGACGCGCGACTCGTCGACGATGACCCCGTCATCGTCCACCAGGGCGCCGGCAATCTTCGTTCCGCCGATATCGATGCCAATGGCGTGCACGCGAAAGAACCTCCAGGCAGGGGACGGTGAACTGTCGAAAGCCACAACAACTATCCTCGCGGCCCGGTTCAGCTTAGTGATCCGGCCCAACTGCCGCCATGAAGCATGGGATGGCCATCGACTGCCCCCTAGAGTAGACGTATCATGCCCTTGTAGGTACCAAAGGAGCTACCTTGGAACAGTTTGAAGTCCCCGCCGCCGTCCCCGCCGATCCGACCGCCAATGCGACCGATCTTCTTGTGGAGCGAGTGAAACTCACTCCGAACTCCGCCCTCTTCGCCGTTCCGCGCGGCTCCGGCTGGGAGGATGTTTCCGCTGCCGAATTCCACCGCCAGGTCGTCGCCCTGTCGAAGGGACTCGTCGCGGCAGGCATCGAACCGGGCGACAAAATCGGGCTCATGGCCAAGACCAGCTACCAGTGGACGCTCATCGACTTCGCGACCTGGTTCGCCGGTGCCATCCTGGTCCCGATCTATGAGACCAGCGCCCCGAGCCAGGTGCAGTGGAACATGAGCGACTCCGGCGCGGTCGCCGCCATCCTCGAGACGGCAGACCACTTCGCCCGGTTCGACGAGGTCCACCCGGAGCTCCCGCTCGTCCGAAAGGTCTGGCAGATCGACCTGGGCGACCTCGACAAGCTCGCCGCAAGCGGAACGGCCATTTCGGATGAGGAGATCGAACGCCGCCGTAACCTCGCCGTCGGCTCGGACATGGCGACACTCATCTACACGTCAGGTTCGACCGGCAAACCCAAGGGCTGCGTCATCACGCACTCCAACTTCGTGGAGCTGTCACGAAACTCGGCGGTCGCTCTCTCTGAGGTCGTCGACGGCCCGGGAGGGGCATCCACTCTGCTCTTCATCACGCTGGCGCACATCTTCGCCCGCTTCATCTCGGTGCTGAACGTGCATGCCGGGGTGAAGACCGGTCACCAGCCCGACACCAAGCAGCTGCTTCCGTCCCTCGGGTCGTTCAAACCCAGCTATCTCCTCGCCGTGCCGCGGGTCTTCGAGAAGGTCTACAACTCCGCCGAGCAGAAAGCCGAAGCCGGCGGCAAGGGGAAGATCTTCAGGAAGGCGGCCGACGTCGCCGTCGCTCACTCGATCGCGAAGCAGAAGGGCGGATCGATCCCGCTCGGCATGAAGCTGCAGTTCGCACTCTTCGACAAGCTCGTCTACAGCAAGCTGCGCACCGCGATGGGCGGCAACGTCGAGTACGCCGTTTCAGGTTCCGCCCCCCTCGGCCCACGGCTCGGGCACTTCTTCCACAGCCTCGGAATCGAGATCCTCGAGGGCTACGGCCTCACCGAGACGACCGCCCCGGCGACCGTCGGCCGCCCGGGCAAGACCCCGATCGGAACCGTCGGCCCGGCCATGCCCGGTGTTTCCGTCCGGACTCTGGACGACGGCGAGATCGAGGTAAAGGGGATCAACGTCTTCAAGGAGTACTGGAGGAACCCCGAAGCAACGGCAGAATCATTCCACGGCGAATGGTTCCGCACCGGCGACCTCGGATCGTTCGACCCGGAGGGCAACCTGACGATCACCGGTCGCAAGAAGGAGATCATCGTCACGGCTGCCGGCAAGAACGTCGCGCCAGCCGCCCTCGAGGACCCGATCCGTGCCAACCCGGTGGTCGGACAGGTTGTCGTCGTCGGCGACCAGCGCCCGTTCATCTCCGCGCTGATCACCCTCGACCCGGAGATGCTTCCGACCTGGCTGGGGAACAACGGACAGGAACCGTCGCTTTCGCTGGAGGACGCGGCAAAGAACCCCGCTGTCCTGGCGGAGATCCAGCGGGCCATCGATGCGGCGAACAGCAAGGTCTCCCGCGCCGAGTCGATCCGCAAGTTCGCGATCCTCCCGATGGAGTTCACCGAAGCCAGCGGGCACCTGACGCCGAAAATGAGCATCAAGCGTCACGTCATCCTGCAGGACTTCGCGAGCAAGATCGACGACCTGTACGCGGACGCGCCGACCCAGGGCATCCCACTGGGTTAAGGCTCAACTCGGGTTCAGGCACAACGAAACGGCCGGCTCCGTTCCCCGCAGGGGAAGGAACCGGCCGTTTCGTGTCGCCGGCAGGTCGCCGACTAGAACCAGGCGCTCTCGCGAACTTCCTTCATCGCCGCCTTGCGGTTGTCCGTGTCCAGACGGTCGAGGTAGAGCAAACCGTCCAGATGATCGACTTCGTGCTGCAGCGCCTGCGCAAGCAGCCCCGTGCCGCTCAGCTCGACCGGATTCCCGTCGAGGTCACTTCCGACGACGCGCACGAACGGGTAACGCGGGGTCGGGTACCAGAGCCCGGGGACCGAAAGGCACCCCTCATCGACCGGCTCCTTCTCGCCCTCGGTTTCGACGATGACCGGGTTGAGGATGTAACCGATGTCACCGTCGATGTTGTAGCTGAACGCCCGAAGGTTCACCCCGATCTGACTGGCTGCAACGCCGGCCCGGCCAGGGGGGCGAACACTGTCGAGCAGGTCATCGACAAGCCCCCGGATGCCTTCATCGATGGTGTCGATCGGTGCGGACGCGGTCTTGAGGACCGGATCGCCGAAAATGCGGATCTGTCGTTCTGTCACTGGTGTCTTTCGGTCGGTGCGGGAGTCAGGATCGCCGCGAGGGCAGGCCCTCGACGACGTGTGCGGCAAGTGTTCGGGCAGCGTGCCTGGTCACCGGCCGGAGGTTCCGGAAACTGATGGCGGCACCCGCTGCGAGTTGCGGATCGTACGGGATGCGGATTATTTCGCGCACGCGGGACTGGAAGTGGCTTTCGATCTCGTCGAGTCGCACCATGTGGGCTCCCTGGGTCGCCGTGTTGAGCGCGACGATGGCGTTGGACACGAGACGCTCGTACCCGTTCTGCTCGAGCCATGAGAGCGTCTCGGATGCCAGTCGCGCTTCGTCGACGCTGGACCCGGAGACGACGACGATGGAATCGGCGCGGGAGAGGGTTGCCCGCATGACGGAGTGCACGATCCCTGTACCGCAGTCGGTCAGCACGAAGGAGTAATACTGGGCGGCCAGTTCCGCGACCGTGTTGTAATCGTCCTCGTTGAACGCCTCAGCAAGGTGCGGGTCGCTGTCGGACGCGAGAACGTCGAGGCGGGTTTCGTCACGGGCGACCCGCTCCGAGAACTCGGTGTATCCGGTGATCTGGTCGGCGTCGCGGATGAGGTCCCGGACGGTGAAGCCGGTGTGCTGGGCGATCCGCTCTGAGAGGGTCCCCCGGTCAGGGTTGGCGTCGATCGCGATCGTGCGGTCGTCGCGGGCGTCGGCGAGAGCCATTCCGAGCAGCGCGGTGACGGTGGTCTTGCCGACACCGCCCTTGCGCGTCAGGACCGGCACGAAGCGTGCCCCTCCCTCCAGCGGGCGACGGATGCGACGGTCGAGCTCCTTGCGCGCAGACACGGCCGCCGAGTCCCCCAGGTTCACACGGCGGAAGGTGGCGTCGTACACGAGCCGCTGCCAGCGACCCTCCGGCGGGATGCGGGTCGACGGCATCCCCTCGAGGAGGCGGTCGCTCGTCAGCAGGGCCGACGATTCGGGCGCGCCTTTCTGGTACCGCGTGGCGCTGATCGCCGACGGTCCCGGCTGGGCCGCCGGAACGGTGACGACGGTCGCGACGACCTCGACGGAGTGGGTGGTGGGTTGCACAGCGTCGAGGTTTTCCGGATTCACGGCAACGTCGTCGATGGCGACGGCGCGTTCGTCCTCAGGGATGTCGTGGATCGGCGAAGCGGGCAGCTGCACAGATACCGTTGGCGATGATCCGACGATGTCGATCTCCGCTGTGTCGACGTTGACGTTCTCGAGCGTGGGCGCGACGACCTCGTCACTGGTATGACGAGCGCTGCCGCCGCCTGGTCTGGTGGAAGTCATGGGACTACCCCCTTCCTTCGGGTTCGACGTCAAGCTTAGGCGGCAGTCGCACAATCGCGAGCTTTCCTCGAGTTTGCCCTAATCCTCCGGGTGCACCACAACGATGAGGTCCCCTGCTTCGACCTGCTGGGTGACGGGAATGGCGAGCCGCTGGACGCGACCGGCGACGGCCGTGGTGATGGCCGCCTCCATTTTCATCGCCTCGATCGATGCGACAGCGTCCCCTGCGGCGACCATGTCGCCTTCCTGGACCTTGAGGGTCACGACACCGGAGAACGGCGCCGCCACCTGCCCGGGCTTCGAAGTGTCGGCCTTCTCGACGGCCTTCGTCTCCACGGAGATGCTCGTGTCGCGGATGAACACCGGCCTCAGCTGTCCGTTGAGGGTCGTCATGACCGTCCGCATGCCCTTGTCGTCCGGCTCGCCGATGGCTTCGAGTCCCGCGTACAGGCGAACGCCCTTGGCGATCTCGATGACATGCTCTGCACCCGGTTCGAGGCCGTACAGGTAGTCGATCGTGTCGACGACGGAGAGGTCCCCGTAGGTCTCCCGGACGGACTCGAATTGCTTCGTCGGCGCGGCGAAGAGCAACCGGTTCAACGTTGCCCGACGCTCGAGCGAGCTGCCGTCAAGCAATTTCTGGTCGTCGTCGCTGAGCGGCGCGACGTCGATGTTGATGTTCTTTCCGGCGAGCACCTTACTGCGGAACGGTTCCGGCCAGCCGCCAGGCAGGTCCCCGAGTTCTCCCGCCATGAATCCAACGACGGAGTCAGGGACGTCGTACTTGTCGGGGTTCTCGGCGAAGTCGGCAGGGTCGGCCCTCACCGCGGCGAGGTACAGGGCGAGGTCGCCGACGACCTTCGATGATGGAGTGACCTTCGGCACCCGTCCGAGGATGTTGTTCGCCGCGGCGTACATGTCCTCGATCAGTTCGAAGTGGTCGGCAAGGCCGAGTGCGATGGCCTGCTGGCGCAGGTTGGAGAGCTGGCCGCCCGGGATCTCGTGGCGATAGACCCGGCCGGTGGGGCCGGGCAGTCCGGACTCGAACGGTTTGTAGATGTGGCGGACGGCTTCCCAGTAGGGCTCGAGGTCGGTGACGGCCTCGAGCGACAGGCCGGTGTCGCGTTCGGTGTGCGCGAGCGCGGCGACGAGGGCGGATGCCGACGGCTGGCTGGTCGTGCCGGACATCGGTGCGCTGGCCACGTCGACGGCGTCGGCGCCGGCCTGGGAGGCGGCGAGAAGCGTGGCGAGCTGGCCACCGGCGGTGTCGTGCGTGTGGACGTGCACAGGCACGTCGAAGCGGTCGCGGAACGCCGAGACCAGTCGGGCAGCAGCAGCCGGGCGCAACAGCCCAGCCATGTCCTTGATCGCGAGGATGTGAGCTCCCGCCGACACGATCTCATCGGCCAGTCGCAGGTAGTAGTCGAGCGTGTAGAGGTTCTCGTTCGGGTCGAGCAGATCCCCGGTATAGCAGACGGCCACTTCCGCCACGGTGGTGCCGGTGGCGAGCACGGCGTCGATGGCCGGGCGCATCTGGCTGACGTCGTTGAGCGCGTCGAAGATGCGGAAGATGTCCACGCCGCTGTCCGCAGCCTCGCGGACGAAAGCATCCGTCACCGCCGTCGGGTACGGCGTGTATCCGACCGTGTTCCGCCCGCGGAGCAGCATCTGGATGTTGATGTTCGGCAGCGCTTCGCGGAGGCTCGACAGACGCTCCCACGGGTCTTCGCCGAGGAAACGGAGAGCGACGTCGTACGTCGCGCCACCCCAGGCCTCAACTGAGAGGAGCTGGGGGGTCATCCGGGCGACGTACGGTGCCACGGCGAGCAGGTCACGGGTACGCACCCGGGTGGCGAGGAGCGACTGATGCGCATCGCGGAACGTGGTGTCGGTGACGGCGAGGGCGGTCTGTTCTCGCAGCGAACGGGCGAATCCCTGCGGACCGAGCTCGAGCAGACGCTGGCGCGCGCCGGCGGGCGCCGGCTGGCTCAGGTCGATCTCCGGCAGCTTTTCGGCCGGGTGGAAGTTGGTGGGGCGCGGACCGTTCGGCTGGTTCACGGTGACGTCGGCGAGCCAGTTCATGATCTTCGTGCCGCGGTCCTTGGAGACCCGCCCGCGGACCAGCTCGGGGCGTTCATCGATGAAGGAGGTGCTGAGGTCGCCGGCGACGAACGACGGGTCTTCGAGCACGGCCTGAAGGAAGGAGATGTTGGTGGAGACGCCGCGGATGCGGAACTCGGCAAGCCCCCGCTTGGCCCGGGCGACGGCGGCGGGGAAGTCCCGGCCGCGGCAGGTCATCTTGGCGAGCATGGAGTCGAAGTGCGGGCTGATCTGGGCGCCGGGGTTGATGGTTCCACCATCGAGGCGGATGCCGCCGCCACCCGGGGAACGGTATGTCGTGATCTTGCCGGTGTCCGGGCGGAAGTTCTGGGAGGGGTCCTCGGTAGTGATGCGGCACTGCAACGCGGCACCGTGCAGCTGGATCTGGTCCTGGGTGAGCCGGAGGTCGGCCAGGCTCTCCCCCGCCGCGATGCGGATCTGCGCCTGCACGAGATCGACGTCGGTGACTTCTTCGGTCACGGTGTGCTCGACCTGGATGCGCGGGTTCATCTCGATGAAGACGTGCTTGCCCTTGTTCGCCCCTGCGGTGTCCAGCAGGAATTCAACGGTCCCGGCGTTGACGTAACCGATCGACCGGGCGAACGCGATGGCGTCGCGGTACAGGTTGGCACGGAGCTCATCGCTGATGTTGGGCGCCGGCGCGATCTCGACGACCTTCTGGTTGCGGCGCTGGACGGAACAATCCCGCTCGAACAGGTGGACGGTTTCGCCGCCGGCGTCCGCGAGGATCTGCACCTCGATGTGGCGGGGACGGATCACGGCCTGCTCGAGGAACATGGTCGGGTCGCCGAAAGCGCTGTCCGCTTCCCGCATGGCCTCTGCCAGTGCGGGGGCGAGTTCCTCTTTAGTGGCGACGCGTCGCATCCCTCGACCGCCGCCGCCGGCGACTGCCTTGGCGAAGAGCGGGAATCCGACCGCGTCCGCACCGGCGAGGAGTTCGTCGATGTCTCGGGACGCCGGAGTGGAGGCGAGCACCGGAACGCCGGCCTCGATCGCATGGGTTTTTGCGGTGACCTTGTTGCCGGCCATCTCGAGCACGTCGGAGGTGGGTCCGATGAAGGTGATGCCGTTCGCCGCGGCCTGCTCGGCGAGGTCGGGATTCTCGGAAAGGAACCCGTAACCGGGGTAGATGGCGTCCGCGCCGGACTCGAGGGCCACACGGATGATCTCCGAGACATCGAGGTACGCGCGAACCGGGTGGCCGGGTTCACCGATCTGGTACGCCTCGTCGGCTTTCAGCCTGTGCATGGAGTTGCGGTCCTCGTAGGGGAAGACCGCAACGGTGTTCGCCCCGAGTTCGTACGCGGCGCGGAAGGCGCGGATGGCGATTTCGCCTCGGTTGGCAACAAGAATTTTTTTGAACATGCAGACCTCTCTGGCAGGACAGCGCACAGGGAACAGTTAGGTTCTGCCAGCTTAGTGAAGGTAACGTATCTACTTGTGCACGTACTCAGCGTCTCGAGCCTCAAGGGAGGCGTCGGGAAAACTACAGTCAGCCTTGGCCTGGCGTCCGCCGCGTTCGCCAAAGGCGTCCGCACCCTCGTCGTCGACCTCGACCCGCAGTCGGACGTCTCGACCGGCATGGACATCTCCCTCGCCGGCCGACTCAATGTCGCGGATGTGCTCGCTTCTCCCAAGGAGAAGACCGTCAGGCAGGCGATCGCGCCGAGCGGCTGGACCAAGTCCCACGCCGGGACCATCGACGTACTCATCGGCAGCCCGTCCGCGATCAACTTCGACGGGCCGCACCCGTCGATCCGCGACATCTGGAAACTGGAAGAGGCGCTCGCGCACGTCGAGGACGATTACGACCTCGTCCTGATCGACTGTGCTCCGTCACTCAACGCGCTCACCCGCACGGCGTGGGCCGCCAGTGACCGGGTCGTCGTCGTCACCGAGCCCGGACTGTTCTCCGTCGCCGCTGCCGACCGCGCGCTGCGCGCCATCGAGGAGATCCGCCGGGGTCTGAGCCCGCGCCTGCAGCCCCTCGGCATCGTCGTCAACCGGGTCCGATCGCAGTCCATGGAGCACCAGTTCCGGATCAAGGAACTCCGCGACATGTTCGGCCCCCTCGTGCTCAGCCCCCAGTTGCCGGAGCGCACCTCGCTCCAGCAGGCACAGGGCGCAGCCAAACCGCTGCACATCTGGCCAGGTGACAGCGCCCAGGAGATGGCGGCGAACTTCGACCAGCTGCTCGATCGCGTGCTCCGCACCGGTCGTGTCGGCGAGTACGCCGAGACGGCGAACGCCGCGCGCTAGCGTCGCCGGTCAGGCCGGGCTCGCGTATTCACGCGTTCCGGACCGGTACCCCCGGCGTACCGGGTGTTCCTGTCCGCGCCGAGTGATTCTGCACTGAGTGATTCGTGCGGATTGTGGCCGCCCCGGGCCGCGCGGATTCACCCACTTCGGACCACTTCACCCGGTGCAGCGGATGGTTCCGTCCGCAGCGAGTGATCTGATGACCCTGGCCGCGCTGCCCCGGCGGCTCCGCCACATCGTCTCGCACCGGAGCGTTGGGAGTGGGCCAGCACGCCACTTCACCCGGTTCGGACGGATTCACCCCCGGCGTATCGGGTGCTCCTGTCCGCAGTGAGTGATCCGGCGAGCATTGCGTCCGCCGCTCCCCCACGCGTCCCGGTGCGCTACCGAGCCGCGGATTCACTCACTTCGGACCGTTTCACCCGGCGTACCGGGTGTTCCTGTCCGCAGCGGGTGAACGGGCGGAGTCGAGCTCAGGCCGTACGAGCGGCGCGACGCGCGGCGAGTTCGTCCATCGGGTCAGCCGCCTGCGAGCCGAACTCGATGAGAGTGGTCTCGACCTCGCGGAGGACCTTGCCGACGGCAATGCCGAAGACTCCCTGGCCCCGGCTGACGAGGTCGATGACCTCATCATCTGACGTGCACAGGTACACGCTCGCTCCGTCGCTCATCAACGTAGTCTGGGCGAGGTCGTTGATACCGGATTCGCGGAGCTGAGTGACGGCCGTGCGGATCTGCTGGAGGGAGATCCCGGTGTCGAGCAGCCGTTTGACGAGCTTGAGAACGAGGATGTCACGGAACCCGTACAGTCGCTGCGACCCGGATCCTGCTGCGCCGCGCACGGTCGGCTCGACGAGCCCCGTGCGTGCCCAATAGTCGAGCTGACGGTAGCTGATGCCTGCGGCGCGGGCGGCGACGGCGCCGCGGTAGCCGGCCTGGTCGTCCATCTCGGGCAGCCCGTCGGTGAAGAGCAGGCCGAGGTCATAGCGAGGACTGTCGTTGGCGGGAATCTCGCTCATCCGTGTGCTCCTCTATGTTCGACTGCGGCGGTACCGCACAGTCCACGGTACCGAGGGCTGCGGTCTTCTTCAACGACATCCGCGCTGGGGTGGTCGGCGTGTCGGTTGGCTGTGATCATTCTGTGACAATCACGGCCAAACTTCAGTCTAATCTCACGACGTCAATCGGCCCAGTGCACTTCGGACGAGGCTGGCACGGATGACGTCGAGCTGTCCGGCGATTTCGCCGGAGAGCTCGGCGGCGCGGGCGCGGCTGGCGGCATCCTTGCGCCGAGCGATCGGGAGCAGCGCGCTCTCGATCATGCTGACTTCCCGCTCGGCCGTCGCACGGTAGCCGCGGAGGTGGCGTGGTTCGATGCCGCACTTCTTCAGGGCAACGAGCGACCGAAGTACCGCAACCGCGTCCTCGCCGTAGCTTTCCGCAGGGGTGAGGATGGATGCCGAGATCGCCTCGGAGAAGAGGGTGGCCGACGCCCCGGACTCGCGGAGAACGTCTTCGCGCGGGTAGCGGCGGCCGGCCGGAATGATCGTCGAGATCTGGCCGCCGGCTGGAGCTCCGGGGAGGGTCGGGGTTCGCCCGGCGTCGATCTCAGCCAGGTGGCCGCGGATGACCTTGAGCGGAAGATAGTGGTCGCGTTGCATGGAGAGGATCAGCCTCAGCCGCTCCACGTCCTGCGGCGAGAACTTGCGGTACCCAGACTTCGTCCGTGAGGGAGAAACCAGTCCTTGCTCCTCGAGGAAGCGCAGCTTCGAGTTGCTGAGCTCAGGGAATTCCTTCGCCAGTCGCGCCAGGACCTGGCCGATGCTGAGGAGTTGAGGAGCCGGTGTGGTCCTTGCTTTGCCGGGGTCGCGCTGGTCGTAGCTGCGGTGCGCTGCCTGGCCAGTCACGGGCTAGGCGCCCGCTGGCGGGTGCAGGTCGAGTCGTGACGGGTAGAAGGTCAAACGGAACTTGCCGATCTGAACTTCGGCTCCGTCGCTCAACAGCGCGCTGTCAATACGGACTCCGTCGAAATAGGTGCCGTTGAGAGAATTGAGGTCCTTGATCTCGAACGCCACTCCATGCCGGATGAATTCGGCATGACGGCGCGAAACGGTGACGTCATCGAGGAAAATTTCGGCGTCCGGGTGCCTGCCGGCCAGCGTGACATCCGCATCGAGGAGGAATCGGGCGCCGCTGTTCGGACCGCGACGAACGATCAGCAGCGCTGACCCGCTCGGCAGTGCCGCGATCGCCTGGTGCTCTTCAGCACTAACGAGGCTGTCGACGTTCGACAGGCTTGCGCCGAACTCCCGGCTGAAACTTGCGGTTGTATCGTTTGCGGCACCGCCGGCTGCATCGTTCTGCGCCGCTGGCTCGCGCAGAAACGCCCTGGTACGGGGAGTCTGCTCGTGGGGATATGACACCTGAACCTCCTAGGGTTCCAGCGTATCGGATTGAGGCTCCGTCTGTCCCTTGCGTTTTCCACTCGCTCGCACGGTTTGGAGAAGGTACAGCCCGCCGGCCCACCAGTACAGGACGGCACCGAGGATGGTGACGATCAGTCCGGCCGGCTGGGTGAAAACCGCGGTCGCCGGGAATGCTGCCGCGAGCATGAGCAGCGGAAGACCGATGAACAGGAATGCTGTCGCCCATTTGCCCACCCAGTTCACCGGGAAAGCGCCATGGCCGATCTTCGCCAGCCAGGCGGCAAGGGCGATGAGCATGACGTCCCTGGCCACAATCACCACGACGACCCAGAGCGGGATGAGATCTCGCCAGCCCAAACCGAGCAATGCGGCGAGGATGTAGAGGCGGTCAGCCGCCGGGTCGAGCAGCTGGCCGAGCTTCGAGACCTGATTGAGGCGCCTCGCAAGGTATCCGTCAAGGAAATCGGTGAAGCCCGACACGGCCAGCACAACGAGGGCGATGAGGTCCTCTCCCTCGACAAGGAGGACGAGAAACACCGGTACGAGCGCGAGGCGGAGAAAGCTCAGGATGTTCGGGACCGTCAGGATACGGTCACTCGCTTCTGGTTGCTCCCTTTGTGCCACGGGCCCAGTCTAAGGACCGCCCGGAGAGATGGAGGAGTCGCCGCGCGGTCGCCGGTCGGGAACACCGCTCCCCTCCCCCAGAGCGAGGGGCATGGCGGGGAAGAGCCCCTGAACGACGTACTGTTTACGCATGAACCCGTGGCCCCGGCCGACCCCGTTGAATCCTCGCCGGTACGGTCGTCGCTACTTTTCGATGCTGCTCTTCCGCGTCGGCATCCCGGTGGTGGTAGCCGGAGTGACCCTCAGCGTCGCGTTGGCCACGGTACCTCGGCCGGCGGCAGGAACCTCCGCCGGTACGGAGAGCGGGCCGGCCATCGCTGCTGAGCCACGGTTACAGTTGGTGTCCTTCGCCGACGCACGGGATCGGCTCGCCGACGAGGGCCGGCCGTTCGTCGTCACCGTCATTGGCGACTCGACCGGGAACGAGTCTGGCGAATGGGTCGATCTGGCGTTCCGGGTCCTGGCCGAGGACCTCGACCGGCCGCTGATCCAGCACCCCTGGGACATTCTCACCGATTCGTACCTGCCGGAGATCCGGTCGAACGTCGACGCGGCGTCCGCTCCGATCGTCGTCTGGAACGGCTCGGCGAGCGGAAAGACCGGCCAGTACTCGCTGGCGCACTTCGACA
The DNA here is from genome assembly GCF_046716805.1 of Mycetocola sp. Classification (GTDB taxonomy): domain Bacteria; phylum Actinomycetota; class Actinomycetes; order Actinomycetales; family Microbacteriaceae; genus Mycetocola_A. The sequence continues at coordinate 43,406 of NZ_JBKJWH010000083.1, forward strand.
CGCTCGTGCCGGCTCAGCCCGACCTCGTCATTTTCAATCACGGCCTGAACAACGTGTCGAAGCCCGAGACGGTCGCCCCGCAGCTGACCGCCCTGGTTGCGGAGGTCGAACGATACTGGCCGCACGCCGTCGGCTATGCCGCCATCCTCGAGAACCCACGTCTCGACGAATGGGCGAGCGCACACGACACTGTGATCGACAACGTCAGCTCATGGCTTGCCGAGAACCAGGCCGTTCGACCGATCGACGTCTACTCGGCGTACCGTGCCGCCGCGTCGCCCGAGCTGCTTCTCCTGCCCGACCTCCTGCACCCGAGCCCGACCGGTTCCGCGGTCACCGCCACGACCGTGCTCGAGGCGTTGCTCCGCTGACCGTCGAAGCGTTAGAGAGCGTCAGTGCGTCATAGCGTCGCCATCGTGAACACGCGTGCGACCTTCCGGCCGACTGGCTGGTGTGCGATCGCCTTCGCGAGCAGCGCCCGTACCGGCTGGAGCACCGCAGGTGCGGGCCTTCCCAACAGCATGTTGAGTTCCGCCTGCCGGGCGGCCCGTCGGGCGACCGCGAGACGGCGGCGACCGAACTCCTCCAGCTCGCGCCGATCGCTCCCGGGAGTCAGGAAACGTGGGAGGACCCGGCCGAGCTCGGCGGCGTCTGCCCAGCCCAGGTTCATGCCCTGCCCGCCGATCGGGCTCAGCTCGTGGGCAGCGTCGCCAACGAGGGCGAGACCATTCCCCACCATTCCGAAGGCGATCGCCCGGTGCGGAACGAAGCTGCTGAACATGGACGACGAACCGGGGTCAGGCCGGCACCCGGTTCGTCCTTCGATGAGGTCGGCCAGGGCGGCCGGCCCGTCGACGAGCCGGGAGGCACCCTCATGCACCACCCAGCGCCGCACGCCGCCGGGTAACGGGAAAGACTCCACGATCCCACCCCGCTCGAGATGAAGGACGGCGAGCGACCCGTCACCGGTGTCGTCACGGAAGTCCCCCATCAGGTAACGATCCGGATAGCGAACGCGTCGCCCGGCTGTGTGGAGGAGGGACCGCATCGATCCGCTCGCGCCGTCGGCCCCGACGACGAATCGGGCCTGCGTTTCCCAGTGGCTGCCGCGTTCTTTCCCCGTCAGCACGAACCCCGCCTGCGTTCGGTGCACGGCCTCAACGCGAATACCGCGGCGGATGCCATCGGGTCGCCGGGACTGAACCGCGGCGTCGAGGATCGACTGGGTCACCGGCTGAGGAACCGACACGATCGGCGGCGCGCCTGGCTCCGTCAGGCGGAGCTCCGCGAGCAGCACTCCCCCTGAGCGGGCGACACCCCGCGAAATCTGCACGCCGGAGTCCCGGATCTGGCTGGCGACGCCGATCGCGTCGAGTAAGCGAAGGGACGGTGGATGGATGCCGATGGCACGGGAGGAGCCGGACGTCCCCGTCCTGGCATCCACGGCGACGGCGTCGAGACCGGCGTCGATCAGCACCGCGGCGAGGAACGTACCGACCGGTCCCGCCCCGACGATCGCGACGTCATGCACCGGACGGGTCCGGCTCGAAGAGCAGCAGCAGTCGGTGCGGCGCCTGCTCTTTCACCGTCCAGCCTGGCGGCACGATGGCGGCCAGTTCGTCGAAGCGGTAGCTGCGCCGGATCGACAGCAGCCCGTCCTCGCGGATGAAGGAGCCGCGGAACCGGGCTGCGGTGAACGCCGAGAACAGCAGGTATGCCGCAGCCGACCGGCGGATGTCACTGTGCACCGCCGCTCGACGGGCGAGCCGTTCCGAGTCGGCGAGCACCCCGCCGAGTTCGGCAGCTGCGAGGTGGTGCAGCACGTGGTTCGAGATGACGAAGTCGAAACGGGCCCCCTCGTCCGCGAGGTCGGTACTTGAGCACCGGCGCGAGGAGAAACCGTCGACCGGCGGCAGGGTCTGCATGTAGTCGAAAGCCCGGGGATCGGGGTCGACGGCCGTGACGTCGAGCCTCACGCCATCACGGCGCGCCCAGCCGAGAAGTGCCCTGGCGACATCGCCGCCGCCGGAACCGATGTCGACGAGACTGTGCGCCGGACCGGTGAATCGGGGTCGGATTTGCGAGAGGTAGGTGCTGCGCCATCCGGACACCACACGATTCACGCGCGGGAATGCGGCGTAGGTTCGGAACAGGGTCTGCTGGTCGCACGACGGATCGTCCATCCGTTCGACGAGTGCGCCGTCTCGCATCACGAGAGACGAGGTGAGACCCTGCTGAAGCGCCATCATGGTGCGGCAACCACGCGCGTGAACAGCCCGGTCTCGACGGTGAGCCCAGGCCCGAACGCGATCGCACAGACGCGGTCATCTCCCTCGACGGCCTCCTGCTCGAGGATTTCCTTGAGCACGAACAAGACAGTGGCGCTCGACATGTTGCCGTAGTCGCGGAGGATCCGCCTCGACGGCGCAAGCTGGCTCTCGCTGAGGCCGAGCTTCGCTTCGACCTTGTCGAGGATGCTTCGTCCACCGGGATGGATCGCCCAGGAGCGGATGCCGGCGGCCGGGTCCGCGGCCAGGTCCGGTTCCTCGGACAGCAGCGGTTGAATCGCCCCTTCGATGTACACGTCGATGATCTTCGGGACGGCCGCACTGAGCACCATTTCGAATCCGGTGTCCCCGATGGTCCAGGCCATGTCCTTCTCACCCACCGGGGTGAGGTCACTGGCGAGCCGGTCGATTGTCAGCGATGGAGCATCCGTACGGGGCGGCCGGTTGGTGACGATCGCGGCAGCCGCGCCGTCTCCGAAGACCGAGGAGGCGACGATCTGGTCCGGATCGTTCGATGACCGCACGTGGATGGTGCACAGCTCGCAACAGACGACAAGCACAACGGCGTCGGGGTCGGCCCGGCAGAACGCGGCGGCGGCCCGCAGGGCGGGGAAGGCGGCGTAGCAGCCCATGAACCCGATGTTGTACCGCTGGGTTGTCGTGGACAGGCCCAGCTGCCGCACGAGCTCGTAATCCGGGCCGGGGGCGTAGAAACCGGTGCAGGACACGGTCACGACGTGAGTGATGTCCGAGGCGGTGATCTCCGGGCATGCGGCCAGTGCCGCCTCCGCTGCCGCGGTGAACAGCGGGCCGGCCTCGCGGATGTACACGTCGTTCCTGACGCGAGTCGACGGGGACAGCAGGGCTCCCGTCGCCGAGTCGAAGAACACCGGCACGCTGGTGCGGGAGCCCGCGTCGAAATCTGCGATCACGCTGCGTCGGGTTTCGATCCCGGACCCGTCGAACGACGTGCGCACCAACCGCTGCCCCAACCGGGTCAGCCCGGGCTGCGACGAGAACACTTCGCGCGCGTCCGCCTGCACCAGCACGGTCGGCGGCAGTGCGGTCTGAATGGTCCGGATGTACGCGGGCATAGTTCACCTTAGGCAGAGGAGACGCCGGCAGCCCGGCGCTTGACTATTCCACTGAGAACCCACAGGAATCCCGGCACCCGATATCAGCTTCGGCAGCTATTGCAAGGCCCTTGAGGGCCTCGCGGTGAGCCCCTAGCCTTTCGAGTGTCCCAACTCCATTCTCGAAAGGACTTCTCCATGTCGACAGCAACCCGCGAACGTACCACCACCTCCGAATCAGGGGCGAAGACAACCAGGCGGCAGAAACCTGAGCGTGGATTCCTGGCGTCGAAGGAGCTCGCGGACTGCATGCAGAAAGTCCTCGTCGACCTCATCGAGCTTCACATCCAGGGCAAGCAGGCCCACTGGAACGTCGTTGGTAAAAACTTCCGCGACCTTCACCTGCAGCTCGACGAGGTCGTCGAAGCAGCCAGGGAGTTCTCGGACGAGGTCGCAGAGCGGATGCGTGCTCTTCACGCCACCCCTGACGGCCGCAGCGACACCGTCGCCGAGAACACGACGTTGCCCGAGTACCCAGCAGGCGAGGTGGACACGGCCAGAACGGTCGATCTCGTCACCGTTCGTATCGAAGCAGCGGTGTCCACAATGCGGGAGGTTCACGATCAGGTCGACGAAGAGGACCCCACCAGTGCGGACATCCTGCACGCGATCATCGCGAAGCTCGAACAGTATGCCTGGATGATCAGCGCGGAGAACCGCACCATCGGCAAGAACTAGTCGGAGGAGACGGTCGCCATCACATCCACGACGGCGACCGGGATCCCCGTCGTGATCAGAAGGAACGCGGGTTCGAGGATGCCCTCGCCGCTGTTGGCTTCGAGCCAGTGCGGTGAACCGCTCGCCATGGCATCGGTGATCTCCTTCTGCACATCGGCGAGTTCACGGTTCGGGATCGTGTACTTCCCACCGCCGTAGAGAACCTCGAGGCGCTTCACAGCTGAGTCGTTTCAGCAGGTCCTGAGCCAGCGGGCGGCTCAGGGACGATCTGGAGACCACCAGCGGAGTTCGACGACGCGCTCAGCGCGATGATCCAGTCGCGGTTCAGTGCCGGCAGGCGGGACCCGAAGTACTTGTAGTGCAGGGGAATGTTCGGGGCGAGCCAGATGGTGCTCCGACCGTCTCCGACCGCCGGGTCGTCCTTCCAGCTGAAGTAGAACGATTCACCGCGCCGCAATTTCGCACCGATCACGATTTGAAGGTGAGCGAGCACCCGGTCGTCGAAGTCGACTGTAAGCGTCGAGTCGTAGAAGAGCTTGCCCATCGGGACCTTTCGGAGTTTCCAGAATCGGCGGGGGAACCGATCCATTCTGTACCCTAGTCGCCGGAGTACGGCAGAGCGAGGGTTGACAACACGAATCGACGGGCGTGCCGCGCATGACGCGACGACCCGAACGTCGCATAATCGTCCGCCCGCTGCTGCACAAGTCCCTTGAGTGCACATCACGACCGGAGGACAGTCGACGGAATGAGACGACTTTACTATTCCAGTGGATCCCTCCTGACAGGCGACGAGGTATGCAAAGCCGTCCTCCGATACGCTCGCGCCCTCGCCGAGACCGATGACGCCGACATCATCGCCGTCCCGGTCCTCACCGACGACGGAATCCTCGGGCTCGCCCACCTGCTCGTCGGACCCGCCAGTCAGCTCTTCTCGATGCCGGCCCCGAGCCAGGGAGACGACCCGTTCGACGCCGACATCATCGACAAGCTCAACGCGATGACACGGGCTCTCCAGCCCAGCCGCCCGGAGGCCGAAGCGCCGAGGACGGACGTGCTCGACCTCGACATGCCCTGACCCGGCACGTGTGAAACCGTAGAATCGGGCAATGTCCGCCTGGAACGAAGTCTCCGACCGCGTCTATCACCGCCGCTACGACCCCCTCGACATTTCGGTTTCCGTGGTCGCCGGCGACCACGGCCTCCTCCTCGTCGACACCCGCTGCAACCCGCGCGAAGCTGACGAGATTCGCGCCGATGTCGCCGAGCTGGGCTCCCTCCCGATCCGATGGGTGGCGAATACGCATGCTCACTACGACCACAGCTTCGGCAACCAGCAATTCGCGGACGCCGAGATTTTCGGGCACCACCTCATCCCGAGGCATTTCGCCGAATATGAGCAGCCTCGACTCGCCGCCTGGACCGCGAACCCGGCGGCGCAGCCGCAGTACGACTGGGCGGAGGTTCGACTGACGCCGCCTACGACGCTGGTGTCGTCCGTGGAGGAACTCGACCTCGGCAACCGGCGGGTGCGTTTACACCCGCTTCCTCCCGGCCACACCGACACTGATCTCGTGGTTGAGATCCCGGATGCCGCCACCTGGCTCGTCGGCGACGTTCTGGAACAGTCCGGACCTCCGATGTACGGCTCCGGCAGTTTCCCGCTGGACTGGCCTGACGTGCTCGACACGCTCGCCGGGTCGATCTCCCTGGGCGACATCCTCGTTCCGGGACACGGGCACCCGGTCGACCTGGGGTTCCTCCTCGACCAGGCCGCCGTCCTCCGTATCGTGGCGAACGGCATCCGCTCGTCGTTCGATCAGTCGGAACCGGTCGAGTCCGCCAGTGAACGAGTCGCATCGGCGTCGCGGCTCCCCCTGGAGATCGTCGAATCCGCGGTTCTGCGCGGGTACACGCTTTTGGCCGCCGGTTCGGCGCGGTCGTAGGCTCGGAGGATGAACACCCCCGTTCCGAGCGCGCGCGTCGACAGCTGGTTGTGGGCGGTTCGCATCTACAAGACCAGGTCGATGGCGACGACGGCCTGCCGGGCCGGACACGTCCGGGTCGGGGGCGAACGAGTCAAGGCGTCGCACACCGTGAAGATCGGCGATGAGATCCGTGTCCGAGAAGGCGGTTTCGACCGCATCGTCGAGGTATCCCGCATCGTGGTCAAACGCGTCGGAGCGAGCGTCGCCGCCGAGTGCCTGATCGACAGGACTCCCCCACCCCCGCCCCGCGAAGAGGTCGCCCTCCTGCCGATGCGCGATCGTGGTGCGGGGCGCCCGACGAAGCGCGAACGACGTGATCTCGAGAAACTGCGCGGCCGGGATGCCGTCAGCTACGACCCGGAGGACTGACCGGGCGGTTCGGTAGTCTGGGAATCGTGACGAACCTGGACATCGACCTGCTCGAACGGATCCGAACGAGGGCTGCCGGCTACGACCGCGACAACCGCTTCTTCACCGAGGACCTGGACGAGCTCCGGGATGCCGGCTACCTCGCCCCGCAATCGCTCGCCGACGGCGTGAGGAATCAACGGCTCCTGGCACGGTACGCACCCGCGACGGCGCTGGGGATCAACATGCACCATGTCGTCGTCGGCGTCGCCCGGGTCCTGCACGACCGGGGCGATTGGGGTCTCGACTGGATCCTCGACGATGCCAGCGACGGCGAACTGTTCGCCTTCGGGGTCAGCGAGGCCGGCAATGACGAAGTGCTGTTCGACTCCCGCACCAGGGCGACGCCCGGCGAAGACGGAGCGTTTTCGTTCACCGGGCGCAAGATCTTCACCTCCCTCTCTCCGGCGTGGACCCGGCTGGGCATCTTCGGCCGCGACGACTCCGACCCGGCGAACCCGTCCCTGGTGCACGGGTACCTGACCCGGGACACCGACGGCCACCATCCGGTCGGAAGCTGGAACCCGCTCGGGATGCGGGCGACGCAGAGCTTCTCGACCCAGCTCGACGGCGCGGTCATCCCGGCTGATCGGATCGCCCGGATACTTCCCGTCGGCCCGAGCCCCGACCCGTACATCTTCGGAATCTTCAGCAATTTCCTGCTGCTCATCGGGTCGGTCTATGCCGGCATCGCCGACCGGGCGCTCGAGCTGGGCGTCGAAGCAGCCGGCCACCGCACCTCCCTGAAGAACGCCGGGCGGCGGTACTCCGACGACCCGGACATCCGCTGGCAGCTCGCCGACGCCGCCATCACCCTGGATTCGCTCGGACCGCAGCTCGAGTCCCTCGCCACCGACGTCGATTCCGTCGCCGACCACGGTTCGGCCTGGTTCCGGCTGCTCGTCGGAGCCAAAACCCGTGCGGTCGATGTCAGCCGCAGCGTCGTCGAGACCGCCATCCGTGTCTCCGGTGGCAGCGCCTATGACGCCGACAACGAACTGTCGAGGCTCTACCGTGACGCTCTCGCCGGGCTTTTCCACCCGAGCGACCCGGAATCGGCGCACTCCACAGTCGCAACGAACCTGCTCGGCCCCCCGACCGAGCAGGCCTGACGCTTGTTATTCTGCGATCACCGACAGCACATTGCCTGCGGGGTCGCGGAACCACGCGATCGTCGGGCCGTTGTCACGCATGATGCCCTTGTCGTCGGTGGGAAGGTCCGAGTTCTCGTAGATCTTGGTCTGAACCCCTCTGCCGTTGAGCTCATCCACAGCGGAATCGACGTCTGAGACGACGAAGTTGAGGATTGTGAAGGTGGCCGGCGTGTGGTCAGGTTTCGGGTAGGCCAGGACGTCGGCGCCGCCAGGCAGGACGATCCGGAGAAAACCCATGTCGTCGTCGGTGACGGTGAGACCGAGCTTGTCCGAGTAGAACGACCGCGCCGCGTCGATGTCGTCGACGCTGAATCCGCTGAAGGCGTGAACAGGTGTGAACATGACTCTCCCTTCGCTTGAGAACACGCTTCACGATGACACAGCCCGTGGGGGAACCGCGAGGGGGCTACGGCTGATCGCCGTTCCCGTCACAGACGTCGACAGGGCGAAGGCGTTCTCTGTGGACCAGGTCGGTTTTCACGCCGACCAGGACAACCGTGTTTCGGAGAACCTGCGGTTCGTGCAGTTGACCCCGCCGGGGTCCGCCTGCTCTATCGCGATCGGTGAGGGAATCACCGAGATGGCGCCAGGCTCGCAGACCGGCATCCAGATCGTGCGATCGCCGAGGCACACGAGCAGTTCCGTCGGTTCGCCGGTCGGTGGGCGCTGAGACGGCACGCGATGTGTGTCAGGACGGCCTCGACTGATCCATCCACCACTCGGTGAACTCGGCCGCCCGGCCATCCGGACCAGGGCGGATGGCCCAGAGATTGCTGTACGTCCGGCCGCCGGTGTACGCGGTCGTTCCCTGGATGACCCAGACCTCGTCCGTGGCGACGAGCGTGAACCATTCGAAGGTGTGGTTGCCTGGCTCGTCCTTTCGTTCGAGCCAGCCCTCGACGATCGCATCGACTCCTCGCCACGGTTCAATCCACGGCTCGGTGTAATACGAGGCGTCGTCGGTGAACAGGGCACGGATGTCGGCCGGTTCGTTCGATTCCCAGGCCCGCTCGTATGCCTGCATCCATGTCGTGGGATCGTCCATGGTTCCGGTCTACCGCTCCCGGGGAACGGAGGCAACGGGTGGTTCACCGAGACCCCCGCGGCTAGTCTGACCGGACGAAGGAGAACCGTGGAACTCGAACTGGTCGAAGGCGACATCACGACGCAGGAGGTGGACGCCATCGTCAACGCCGCCAACAGTTCGCTGCTCGGCGGCGGAGGCGTCGACGGCGCCATCCACCGGGCAGGCGGCCCGGAGATCCTCGCCGCCTGCCGCGCGTTGCGCGCAACGACCCTGCCGAACGGCCTCCCGACCGGCGACGCGATCGCGACCCCGGCGGGGAGGCTGAACGCCCGATACGTCATCCACACGGTGGGTCCCGTCTGGGATCCGGCGGACGACCGGTCAGCACTGCTCGCCGCCGCCTACCGGAACAGTCTCCGCGTCGCTGCCTCCCTCGACGTCGACTCGATCGCGTTCCCGGCCATCTCGGCCGGGGTCTACGGCTGGCCGCTGGCGGACGCTGCGACCATCGCGGTTCGGACGGTTCGCGCCGAGGCCCCGTCATTCCCGGTTCGGTTCGTCGTCTTCAATCGACCGGCGGCCGAAGCGTTCCGCATCGCGCTGGCGTCCTGATCTCAGCCGAGCACGACCACCGAGTGCGCTGGGACGCTCAGTCTTCCGTTCAGAGGAGCAGAGACGTTCTCGCCGGACGCCGTGAAGCCCAGCAGCACCGAACCTGCCGGCACGGGAACCGACCGCTCGGAGGAACTGAAGTTCAGCACCACCGCACTGTCGCCGCGGTGCAGGACGAGCCAGCGATCGGCCTCGTCGACGTCGACCCGAATGGAACCGAACCGCGGATCCGTGAACTCGGGCCGCTCCCTGCGCAACACGCCAAGGGCGCGGTAGAACGCCAGAATTCGCTCGTGGTCCGAGCCGTCGGTTTCACTCCAGTCCAGCTTCGAGTTCTGAAAAGTGGCGGGGTCCTGCGGGTCGGGGACGATGTCAGGGTCCCAGCCCATCCGGGCGAACTCCGCGATGCGACCTTCCGCTGTGGCCTTGCCGAGTTCTGGTTCCGGATGGGAGGTGAAGAACTGCCACGGAGTCGACGCCCCCCACTCCTCCCCCTGAAACAGCATCGGGGTGAACGGTCCGAGAAGGGTGACCGCTGCGGCGATCGCGAGCTGGCCGGCATCCAGCTGGGCGGAGAGCCGGTCACCGATGGCGCGGTTGCCGATCTGGTCGTGGTTCTGGTTGGCGACCACGAGTCGCCAGGTCGGCATCCGGTCGGTGTCGATCCGACGACCGTGGATCCGTTCCCGAAAACTTGAGAACGTCCCGTCGTGGAAGAAGCCGCCGGTGAGCACCTTCTCAAGCGCGGCGAGCGGTTCGAAGTCGGCGTAATATCCGGTGGTTTCCCCGGTGAGGGCGACGTGGACAGCATGGTGGAAATCGTCGCTCCACTGCGCATCGAGGCCGAAACCGTTCGCCTCACGCGGGGTGACGAGGGTCGGGTCGTTGAGGTCCGATTCGGCGATCAGGGTGAGCGGGCGACCGACGGCCGCGCTCAACGCCGCTACCTCACCGGCCATCTCCTCGAGCAGGTGGGTCGCCCGTGAGTCGACGAGCGCATGCACCGCATCAAGACGGAGCCCGTCGACGTGGTACTCGCCCAGCCACATCAGAGCATTGTCGAGGATGTAGCGGCGGACAGTGTCGGAGTCGGGGCCGTCGAGGTTGACCGAGGAGCCCCAGGTGTTGCCTGGCCCGTCGGTGAGGTATGGGCCGAACTTCGGCAGGTAGTTGCCGCTCGGTCCGAGGTGGTTGTACACCACGTCCTGGATCACACCGAGCCCGGCCACATGGCAGGCGTCGACGAAGCGCTGGTACCCGGCCGGCCCTCCGTAACCCTCGTGCACGGCGTACCAGAGCACCCCGTCGTAACCCCAGTTGTGTGTTCCGTTGAATGCGTTCACCGGGAGGATCTCGACGAAGTCCACGCCGATCGACACCAGGTGGTCCAGCCGTGCCGCTGCGGCGTCGAAAGTGCCCTCCGCAGTGAACGTGCCGATGTGGAGTTCGTAGATCACCGAGCCGGCCAGTTGGCGGCCGGTCCACCGGGCATCCGCCCACTGGTGCGCGCTCGCGTCGACGGTACGGGACAGCCCGTGTACCCCGGAGGGCTGGCGCCTCGACCGCGGGTCAGGGAACGGCCCCTCACCGTCGACGAGGTATCCGTAGTCGGTGCCGGGCTCAACGACGAGGCCCGGCCGGTCCCACCAGCCGTCCTCCGTCCGGGTCATCGCGAGCGTGTCTTCGCCGAGTCTCAGTTCGACGTGTGCGGCGCGAGGCGCCCAGACGCGGATGCCGTCGGTCATGTCAGTCCCCCATCGCTCGGTGATCGTCGAAATCGTCGGCGACCAGCAGTGCCACCGGATACTGCCGGAGCAGCTCTTCCAGTCGCACCGTGCCGCCCGGATAGCGTTCGCCGGTGAGGGCGTCCAGCCAGGGGCGGCCGGCGAGCTCGAGCGTCGTGTCGCCCCAGCCTCCAGCAGCCTCCAGCCCGAGCGGCAACCTCGTGGCCACCGTCACGGTGTCACCCCGGTCGAAGGCGACGACGTGGTCGGCTGCGCTCCCGTAGGCCGGAACAGGGAGGTACCGGGAGAACCACTCCGGCTTGTCCCGGCGCAGTCGAAGCGCGCGCGACGTGACGAGCAGTTTGGCGGCTCCGGTCTGGTCGACCTCCGGCAGCCAGCCCCGATCGACCCGGGCCAGGTAGTCGCGGCGGATGCCGAAGTCGACCTGGCGGCGGTTGTCCGGGTCGACCAGCGACGTCTCCCACAGTTCACTGCCCTGGTACACGTCCGGGACGCCTGGGGCGGTGAGCTGCACCAGCTTCGCACTGAGCGAGTTGGACCAGCCCGCCCGGGCCACTCGCTCCACAAAGCCGGTGACAATAGCGTTCACTCGCTCGTCGTCGAAGACGGCGGCGACCAGCGCGTGCATCTTCTCCTCGAACGCCTCGTTCGGTTTCGTCCAGGTGGTCGATGTCCCGGCTTCCCGAGCCGCTTTCTCGGCGTACGCGTCGAGTCGTTCCCGGGTGATCGGCCAGGAACCGATCACGGCTTCCCACAGAAGTTTCTCGAACGGCCCGTCGTCGAGCGGCGCGATCGAGCGCAGCTCGTCGAGTACCGTCTCCCATTCGGCGGGAATCTCCGCCAGCACGGAAATGCGGGCGCGGACATCCTCACCACGCTTCGTGTCGTGCGTCGACAGAGTGGTCATCGACGCCGGGAGCACCGCCTGCCGGTGTTGTTGCCGGGTGTGGAACTCGCCGACGTCGATCGAGAACTCACCGGGCTCCGCTCCGACCTCGTTGAGGGATGTGAGCCTCGAAAAGCGGTAGAACGCGGTGTCCTCGACGCCTTTGGCCATCACCATTCCCGATGTCTGCTGGAATCGCACGGCGGCGGGATGCTCCGGGTCGGCGAGGACGGACACGAGGGCATCGACACGGGAAGCCAGGTCGGGGCGCCGGGCCGCCGCCGTTCGCGCGGCGTAGTGCAGGTGTTCTGCGCCGAACGGGAGGTACGACCGGTAGACGGGAAAGGCGGCGAGGAGTTCTGCGAGGGCATCGTCTGCTCCCGGAACTTCGGGAATCAGCCGGGCCAGGCGAAGCACCTCGGAGCGCAGGATCCCGTCGGCGATGTGCCGTTTGCTCTCGTAGATCAGTTCGGGCCACACCGCGTCGATGTCGGCAGGCGTGCCCTGAAGCCGCCCCTCGAGCGCGTCGAGCGCGAGTTTGCCTGCAGGGTCGACGAGAACCCGGTCGATGTCGCCGAGCGCGTCATATCCAGTGGTGCCGGCGGCGGCCCAACTCGGCGGAAGCTGTTCCTTTCCTTCCAGGATCTTCTCCACAAGAACGTAGGTCCCGCCGGTTGCTGCCTGCAACGCATCGAGGTATCCGCCCGGGTCAGCGAGGCCATCCGGGTGATCGACCCGTATTCCGTCGACCAGTCCCTCACGCACCCAGCGGACGATCTCTGCATGGGATTCGGCGAAGACCCAGGGCACTTCGACCCGGATGCCTGCGAGCGAGTTCACCGCGAAGAACCGGCGGTAATTGAGGTCCGCGTCTGCCCGCCGCCAGTTCACCAGCTCGTAGTTTTGCCGGTCGTGCACGGTTCGGGCATCGGCACCGTCGTCCGCGGTCCCCGGTGCCAGCGGGAAGGCGTTGTCGTAGTAGCGCAACTGCCCGTCCACGAGCTCGAGGGCATCCAGCTCGGTGTCACCATCGCCGAGCACGGGGATGCGGAGTTTTCCCCTCGCAGCCACCCAGTCGACGTCGAAGGCCCCGGCGTACCGGGAGCTCTGCCCATGGGTGAGCAGGTCCCACCACCAGGCGTTGGCTGACGGGGTCGCGACGCCCATGTGGTTGGGCACGATGTCGACGAGGATGCCGCGCCCGGCCGAGCGGGCGACATCCGCGAGCTTCGCCAGCCCCCGGGCACCGCCGCGAACCGGGTCGATCTGGGAGTGGTCGATGACGTCGTAGCCGTGGTCGGAGCCGGGTTCCGCGACAAGGAGCGGTGACAGGTAGAGCCAGTCGGCGCCAAGTGAGGTCACGTAGTCGGTGACCACACCGGCGTCGTTCAGGTCGAAGCTCTCGCGGATCTGCAGTCGATAGGTCGAGAGGGGAAGTCTCATGCAAGCGCTCCCGGTTTGACTTCGGTCGAACTCGTGAGCTGTGACCCGCTGAGGACGGCGAGCGATGCCGCGACGGAGTGGTCGGGTTCGGCTTCAGGCGCGCTGTACGCCCGCATCACGATGAGCGATCGTGCTGCGACGGGCTGTTGAGCTCCGGCCGGGCGAGGCACGGAGTCCGCCCCCTCCCCGGCCGTGTCGACGACGATCTCCCACGCCGGTGAGTATTCCTCTGGCGGCAGTGTGAACTCCGCGTCTTCGGCACCCGCGTTGAAGAACAGCAGGAAATTCACGTCGGTGATGGCCTGGCCCCGGGCGTCACGCTCTCGGATGCCCTGCCCGTTGAAGAACACGCCGACGGTGCGAGCGAGATTCTCGTCCCAGTCCTCCGGCTGCATTTCCTCGCCATCCTGGTTGAGCCAGACGATGTCGGGGAGCGGCTCCCCCTCGCCTCGGCGGACCGGGCGTCCGTCGAAGAAGCGGCTGCGCCGGAACACCGGGTGTTCCTTCCGCAGCCGCACAACGGCGGAGGTGAATTCGACGAGCGGCGCGTCAGCCTGGTCCCAGTGCACCCAGGTCAGTTCGTTGTCCTGCGCGTAGCCGTTGTTGTTGCCCTTCTGGGTCCGGCCGAGCTCGTCGCCGTGCAGGAGCATCGGGACTCCTTGCGACAACAGCATCGTCGCGATGAAGTTCCGCTGCTGGCGGGCGCGGAGCCCGAGCACCGCCGGGTCGTCGGTGTCACCCTCGGCTCCGGAGTTCCAGGACCGGTTGTGCGACTCGCCGTCGTTGTTGTCCTCACCGTTCGCGTCGTTGTGTTTCTCGTTGTACGACACGAGGTCGCGCAAAGTGAAGCCGTCGTGGGCGGTGACGAAGTTGATCGATGCGACCGGGCGCCGGCCGGAGTGCTCGTACAGGTCGGCGGAACCGGTGAGCCGTGAGGCGAACTCCGCGAGCGTCGACGGTTCTCCACGCCAGAAGTCGCGAACGGTGTCACGGTACTTGCCGTTCCATTCGGTCCACTGCGGCGGGAAGTTGCCGACCTGGTACCCGCCGGGACCCACATCCCACGGCTCTGCGATGAGCTTCACCTGCGAGACGATGGGGTCCTGCTGTACGAGCTCGAAGAAGGTGGACAGCCGGTCGACGGCATACAAGTCACGGGCAAGCGCACTGGCGAGGTCGAAACGGAAGCCGTCGACGTGCATTTCGGTCACCCAGTAGCGCAGCGAATCCATGATGAGCTGCAGCGAGTGCGGATGGCGCACATTGAGGGTGTTCCCGGTGCCGGTGTAGTCGGTGTAATACCGCTTGTCGTTCTCTTCGAGGCGGTAGTACGCCTCGTTGTCGAGGCCTCGGAAGGAGAGAGTCGGGCCGAGGTGGTTTCCTTCGGCGGTGTGGTTGTAGACCACGTCGAGGATGACTTCGATTCCGGCCGCATGGAGCGACCGGACCATGCCCTTGAACTCCTGCACCTGCTGCCCGTCCTCGCCGGTGGACGAGTAGGCGCTGTGCGGGGCGAAGAAACCGATGGAGTTGTAGCCCCAGTAATTGCTCAGCCCCTTGTCGAGCAGGGTGGAATCCTGCACGAACTGGTGCACCGGCATCAGTTCGATCGCGGTGACGCCCAGTTTCTGCAGGTGTTCGATGGTGGAGGGGTGGGCGATACCGGAGTATGTTCCGCGCTGGGATTCCGGGATGTTCTCGTTCAACTGGGTGAGGCCCTTGACATGGGCTTCGTAGATCACGCTCTGGCTGTACGGGGTGCGCGGATGCCGGTCGCCAGCCCAGTCGAAGAACGGGTTCACCACGACGCTGAGCATCGTGTGCCGGGCGGAATCCTCGTCGTTGCGAGAGTCCGGGTCGCCGAAGTTGTACGCGAAGAGCGCCTGGCTCCAGTCGTTCGTGCCGTAGGTCGCCTTGGCATACGGGTCGAGGAGCAGCTTGTTCGGGTTGGCCCGCTTGCCCTGGCTGGGGTCGTAGTCGCCGTGCACGCGATAGCCGTACCGCTGCCCCGGCTGCACCTCGGGGAGGTAGCAGTGCCAGATGAAAGCTTCGACCTCCCGCAGCTCGATCCTCGTTTCCTCGCCGCCCTCCTCATTGACGAGACAGAGCTCGACCTTGTGTGCGGCTTCGCTGTAGACGGCGAAATTTGTGCCGCTTCCGTCGTAGGTCGCACCGAGCGGATAGGCGGTTCCGGGCCAGATTTCCATCGATCTCCTTGTTAGACGTCCCCCCGCGAACATGCGGACGGCGCCGGTACAAATCTAAGCTGTCGATCCCCGGGGGACGTTTTCGACGCGGGTCGCTGGCTTTTTCCGGCGTCGGATGATAGACCGATCGCACTCTGCTATGCCAATGCCGACGACTCGCGAAAGCAGGTCTTGTGCTGTTCCGGCTCCGAGAGTTTCATTGAAGCAATCGTTACATCGTGGCGCGGTCGCCGGCCTGTTCGACGCCTGGTGTATCTCGCGCCCACCGAGGAGGAGATCATGGCCAACCGACCAACCGAGAACACGACTCGTGACATCCGAGCGGAGCAGATTCAACAATGGGCCGCCCTGTGGCGTCGCCAGACCCCCTCCAGCGTCGTCCATGTTGACGCGGCCAAGCTTTTCGACGGCTCGGGGCAGGATGCCGAAACACACAGGCAGGTCATCCAGGATTCGCTCGCCGCAGCTGGCGCTCCGCCGGCTGACCGCGCCGCCATCGACCGGATTCTCGCCGAACCGACCGGCGTCGGCGGCCCGTGTTCCCGATTCCTTGTGGTCACCGATGGTGAACCGGCCGTGAACGAAATCCTGGCCGGACCCATGGCATCCCCTGAGATCGTGACGTTCTCGCCCGTTCCGAACCTGCTTCCCCTCCTGATCGACCGGAACAACGACGCGCTCTACCTCATCGTCGAGGCCGGACGCGAGGGCGGTGAAATTCAGGCATTCCGCGCTCGCCACAACGGAACCCTGCACCACGAGGACGTCCAGGGGCGGACGGACAGCCTGAACAAGGTGCAGGCGGGCGGTTGGTCGCACAGCCGGTACCAGAACCACTCCGAGGAGATCTGGAAGCAGAACCAGAACCAGCTGGCCGAAGCCGTCGACGCGCTTGTTCGAGAGCTGCGACCGCGGCTGCTCGTCCTCGCCGGCGACGTCAGAGCCGTGCAGCTGCTCTCGGAGGAACTCGCACCGGCGTCGCGAGAGATCACATCGACAGTGGCGACCCACGTGAGGGCAGCAGGTTCGTCGCGGGACGCGCTCGACGAACACGTCGCCGCCAAGCTCGACGAGCTGCGCGCGAAGGACGAAAGCGCCGCGATCGACCGGCTCTCCGCCGGTGACTTCGAGAACGGCGCCGTCGGAGTCGGTGCCGTGCTTCACTCTCTTCAGCAGGGGCAGGTCGAGACCATGCTTTTCGATCTCGACTCACTCGGCGATCGCACACTGTTCGCGCTGGCCTCCGAACCGTGGGTGGCTTCGGCACCGGAGGATGCACTCGGCGTTGCGGTACTGGATTCGGTGCCAGCCGCCCTCGCCCTGGCGAGGGCGGCGCTGGTCGCCGACTCCCGCTTGATGTTCGTTGACCCCGGTGGGCTGCCGCAGCAAACGGGCGTTGCGGCCGTGCTCCGCTGGCCGACCGGTCCCGCCGTTCCCGGCGGATCCCGGCCGATCCCGTAACGTCACATGGCACGGGGAGCGGCCCAAACGGCGAAATCGACTGCTTGTGCGAAGCTGAGCCGCGGATCGCCATTGCCTCCGCCCGTGTCTGCCCATACTGTGGCTCCATGCCTGCGTTCCGAAGTGCCCGGGCCCGATCCCGGGCGCTCGTCCCCGCGGCAGTTCTGGCCGGCATGTTCGCGGTGACGGGCGCTATGCATTTCCTCCGTCCGGAGATCTTCGACCCGATCGTTCCCCGGCGCCTGCCCGGCTCCAGCCGTTCGTGGACGTATGCGTCCGGCGCGGCCGAGTTGCTGCTCGCAGCCCTGATCGCGTCCCGCCGGTCCCGCAATCTCGGAGGGCTTCTCGCCGCCGGCTTCCTCGTCGCCGTTTTCCCCGCCAATCTGCGCACGGTGAGGGTCGTTCGCCGGCAACCGCTGCCGGTCCGGCTGATCGCCCTTGCGCGGTTGCCTCTGCAGGTGCCGCTGGTCGCGCTGGCTCTGCAGGTCGGTCGACGTGAGGGAGCATCGCGGTGACCGATACCGACAAGCAGCTCACCCCGGCGGCCGTCGCCGGCCGCCTCCTGGCCGAAGGCTTCAGGTTGCTGCAGCGGTTGCGGCATCCACGGCCGATCCACCCGCATGGGGTCGCGCTCACCGGAACCGTGCGCTTTTTCACCGACAGCACGACCGGTCTGCCCTTCTTCGACTCCCCGCCCGCCGCTGAGATCGCCGTCTCGGCGCGCGCGTCCCGCTCGCTGGGCGTCCCTTCTCCGCTGCCCGACGTGATCGGGCTCGCTGTCCGACTGGCCGCACCGGCCGGCGCCGCGGATGTCGTGTTCGCATCAACCGGTTTTGGCGTGCCCTCCCGATTCTGGCTGGCCATGCAACGCTCCCCCTCCCGCGCCCGATTCACCACACTGTTCCCGTATCGCTCGACCCGCGGCCCGGTGCTTTTCGCCGCCCGCACGATCGAGCCGGAGGACCTCCCGACCGGGCTGACCGACCTCGCAGCCGCGCTGGAACGCACGACCTGGCGCTTGCGCCTGTACTCAGCGACGCCGACCGGCCGCTGGCATCCGTTCGCCGTGCTCGAACTGGGCCGTTCCGCCGACAGCCCACTCGACACTCCGGACCGGTACGACCCGGTGAGCCATGCGTTGCCAGGCGCAGAGTGGTATCCGTGGGCCCGCCGGCTGCGCGAACCGTCTTACTCGAGGATCCAAGGGAGGTCATCATGACCAGTGCAGAGCTGTTGACGGATGCGTTCGGCAGAGTCTCCGGTAGCGTTCACCGCGTCGTGAACGGGCTGGATGCACGGATGCTGATGGCTCGGATCGACACCGATGCCAACTCCATCGCGTGGCTCATCTGGCACCTCACCCGGATCCAGGACGACCACATCGCCGACATCCTCGACACCGACCAGATCTGGCTTTCAGCGGGCTGGGTCGACCGGTTCCGCCTCCCGCTGTCACCAGCGGACACCGGCTACGGTCACTCGAGCGACGACGTCGCCGCCGTTGTCGTCGAATCACCCGACCTTCTGCTCGGCTATTTCGACGAGGTCAACGACCGAACGATGCACCTCGTGGCCGGGCTGTCGGAGGACGAACTGGACCGGATCGTCGACGAGAACTGGACCCCTGCTGTCACGCTCGGCGTCCGGCTCGTGAGCGTGCTCGCCGACGATCTCGAACACGTCGGACAGGCGGCGTTCATCCGCGGCGTGCTTCAGCGCCGTTGAGGAAACACCGACCGCCGATCAGCGGCTTCGAGACGCGAGTCTCCGGAGCGCCGTCAGCGGGATGGACAACCAGTCGGGCCGGTTGCGTGCCTCATACACGGCTTCGTAGACGGCTTTGTCCACCTCGAACGCGTCCAGGAGTTCGCGGTGGGCACGGAGGTCTGTGCCGGATTCCTCGATGTAGCCGTTGAGGAAAGCCCGCCGGGAGGCTTTCGTCCAGGCAGCGGCCTGATCGGTGCTCCCGAGTGAACCGGCCACGTAGTCGAAGCTGCGAAGCATCCCGGCGACGTCGCGCAGGGCGAAGTCCGGCCGGGATCGTTCGAGCATCGGACGCATCGGTTCGCCCTCGAAGTCCAGGAGGATCCAGTGACCGTCGGCGAGCAGCACCTGACCGAGATGGTAGTCACCGTGGATCCGCTGCAGCGCGGGCCAGTCGAGGTCGCCGACCGCGGAATAGAGCCCGTCGATCGAACCGCGAAGCTCAGCGATGGCCGGAACCTCGTCGATGGCGACCTGCAGGCGTGACTGCCAGCTGCCGAGCGTCTCAGCGATGTCTTGAGCGGACGGCGCGCGGGTTCCGAAGGACGACGCCAGGGTGCGGTGGACCTCGGCCGTCACGACGCCGAGGGCGTGGGCGTCCGCGGTGAAATCGACGCCGGCTTCGCTGGCACGCAACGCGAAGCGCCACGCATCCTCCGCGCCGGCCAGGAACTCCTGCGCGAAGGCCAGGTGTCCGCGGGCCCGCCCCCCGGGCTGTCCGACGTCGTTCCACTCCCCCTCGACACAACCGATCGAGTGCGGGACGCTGTTCGAACCGGCAGCAGCCAGCGCGGACTGGAGCACGACGTCAGGGTTCTCGCCATGGTGCAGCGCACGGAACACTTTGCAGATCACCCGGAGCGGGCCGTCGGGGGTGACGACGCGGTAGATGATCGACGTGTTCGACTGTTCGCCGGTGAGCACCCGCGCGGCGAGGATCGAGGTCACGTCGACGTTCCCGAAGGCACGCCCGGTGGCATCCGCCCCCTCAGACACCGCTGTGGCGTCTCCGGTGATCATGCGCAGCAGCGCTTCAGCGTAGGCGGGGTCGTGAGGTCCGTCGTAGAGGTACACGGTGTCGTCCCCGTTGGGGTACGTGCCGATCAGCGCCTCGTCGGCGTCGTCGAGCGGCACTTCTCGCTCTGTGACAGGCACCTGGTAGAGCACGGGAACCGTCGCACTGTGGTCCATGATCAGGTGCGTGTGCACCCGGGCATCGGCGGCAGGGATCTGCCAACTGCCGATCAGTTCGAGTTCGGGGAGGCGGCCCTTGCTGGCGAACCAGCGTTGGGATCCGAGCCAGGGGGCGATGAGGTCGAGGTGGCTCGTCAGCAAAGACATGTACGAAGACTATTACCCCAGCGAACTTCGGTCCGCCGTCGGGCCTCGGGGTTGACAGCGGCTCTCACGCTGTGAGGAACTCCGAGATCTCCCGTGCCATGACCGCTGGCTCCCAGCCGTGGTTGCGCGCGTCGATCCGCCGTTGGGTGGCGTGCGGCAGGGCCGCGACGATGGCGTCGGCCGCAGGAGGGAAGATCGGCTGGGTCTCCTCACCGAGAAGAACGACCGTCGGCACGGTGACGGCGGCCCACTCCGCCGGCATGGTTCTTCCGCGTTCCGCCTTCTCGAGAACCGCGGCGTCGTAGGCCAGGGTGTGGGCGATCGACAGCAACGTGGGCCAGGCCGCGCTTTTCCTCGCCCCCTCGAACCACGGCGGCGGCATGTCACGCATGAAGAAGGCCACCGCCCCTTCGCGGTCGCCAGCCGCCAGGCGTTCCTGCAGGCCGGCCAGATTTTTCGAGCCGTCGCTCTCGAGGTCGAGCGGCGGTTCCCAGAGCACAAGCTTCGTCACCCCTGGCAGGGCCGCCGCGGCCCACAGGCAGAGGACGGCGCCCGAGGAGCTCCCGTAGAGCGCCGCCGATCCCTCGACGACGTCCATCAGCGCGCGGATGTCATCCACCTCGCGGTCCACGTCGTAAGGCAGTGTGTCCGCGCTTTCACCGCGACCACGACGATCGTAGGTGATCGCCGTGAAGCCTGACTCCGCCAGGAGGCGGGCGACCTCGGCGGTCCCTGTGTCGAAGGCACGGAACTGATTGGCGCTCCCCACCAGGATGATGGCAGGCCCGCTGCCCTCGCGGTCGAAGGCGATGCGGGTTCCGTCGGCGGAGGTGGCGAACGACGTCATTCGTACTCCTGGTGATGGTGGTGACAGCGTTCACACTGGCACGATCGATGTCTCGTCACAATGCCCCGGCGTTGGAGCTTCGGCGAGCGCGGCGTTCGCAGAACAGGTACAGGATCACGTACGCGACGAGTGACAGGAGCAGGGTCGCCACCACCGGCAGGGTGGCCGGGTTCGCCCAGAGGAGCTGCTCCCGGGACAGAGCAACGGCGAGGTTGAGGAACACCAGGCTGACCAGTTGCGCCTGGAACATCCAACGAAATGCGCTCCACCGGGAGTCGAGGAGCAGCCACAGATGCACGGTACCGGGAAGGGTCAGCACCGTTCCGACAACCCGAGCCGTCAACGGCGTCACATCCCACGCCCACGAGCCGACGGCCACCTGCGGCGCGAGGAACAGCACGAGCCCGGTCACCAGCGAAGCGACGCCGAAGGCGGCGAGAAGAATTCGCACCGGCCAGGGAATCGTCGTGTCGATGGCATCCGGCCTGCCCCGGTCCGCGCGCCCGTTGACGACCAGGACGGCGAGCAGAAGGATCGGGGTGATGAGGTAGAGCGTCGCCCAGGTGAGAAACGAGATGTGGCCGAAGTGGAAGCGATCCCAATGCAGCACTGTAGCGACACCGAGGAGCGTCGCGAAGAGCAGTGCCCCGGGGAATCCGTGCCGAACCCGGTGCCACCGACCCTGCCGGAGAACCTGGACGAAGAACCAGATGCCACCGGTATAGGCGGATGCCAGCACCATCGCGGTGAGGGGCGGCTGAATGGTCCATGCGAACAGCCGCTCGGTGTCCGCCGGAAAAAGATACAGCAGCACGACGGCAGCCGCGAGGAACGGCAGTACGAAGACGGAGACCGCTGTGGTGAGTGGTCGGATGCCGTCATCACCGCGGGCGGGCGGCGTGCGGTTTCTTCCCGAGTGGGATTGTTCCCGGTCAACCATGGCCTGCTCCTCCGGATGTCACGTGGGCGGGTAGGCGCAGGGCTTCCTCCGCCGCTGCACGCGCCGAAAGTGTCCGGCCGGCCGCCCTGGCCTGCTCGAACAACGAGGCTCCGTCGCTCGCGAGGATCTGCCCGACCCATTGCTGGTGGAAGGAGAACGAGGGTGCGTTGTAGAGACCGCTTTGCTCCCGCAGCCGTTCCGCAGCTCCGAGCAGGCGACCAGCCCGCTCAAGCTCGCCGCGGGAAGCGGACGTCGCCACCATGCCCTCAAGCCCGTAGGCGATCCCCTCGTCGTGGGAGGCCGCCAGCGACAGGCTGAGGCTCTCGTCGAACGAGGTCTGTGCATCCGGGAGTGATCCGAGCAGAAGTTGCGCCCAGCCGAGGTGGTGCAGGGCGATGGCTTCGCCGAGTTGCTCCCGTTGCTTCCGGGCGAGGGTCAGGCTGTTCTGGAACCGCTCAAGGGCGTCCTGAACGTCGTGTTGCAGCAGGGCGACCCGTCCGAGCGCGACGAGCGCCATCGCCTCCCCCCAGTTGTCTCCGGTGTCGCGGAAGATTGCGAGGCTCGACTCGAGGTGCGCGGCGGCCCCGGCCGGGTCGGGCTCCCTCGCTGCGAGCAGTGCAAGCGCGAGGGAGATCCGGGTCAGGGCCTCACCTGGTGGGTCGCCTGCTCGGCGGAAGAGTTCAGCGCTTTCGAGGAGTCCGGGCACCACCTGCCCGTCCGGGTCCTGCCAGAAGGTGATCGCTCGGGTGTAGTAGAGCGCGACAGCACGGGTGAGGTCGGCGAGCGGGGCGCCGGATGCGAGGACCGACTCCATCCATCGGCGGACCTCGCCATGGTGACCGCCGACCCACCAGAAGATGTAGAGCGTCCACACGAATTCGGCGGCACGGTCCCAGTCCTCCCGCTCGAGCAGATACCGCTCGACCGCCAGAAGATTGTCGCGATCGTCGGTGAGCCTCACCATCCACTCCCGCTGCATCGGTCCCTCGAGTTGAGCTTCCGCGTCCACCCCGACACCGAGAAAGAACCGGGCATGCCGTTCCTTCATCTCGGCCAGTGTTCCAGCCGATTCGAGCTGCTCCAGGGCGTACGCGCGCACGGTGGCAAGCACGGAGAAGTAGGACCGATCCCCCCGGTCCTGCTGCCGCACGAGACTGTTGTCGACGAGAGTACCGAGAACGCCGAGGGTGTCGGCACGCATGTCCGGGTCCCACACCTTCTCGACCGCCTCGAGCGAGAAACCGCCCTCGAACACCCCGATCGTCGCAAGAAGGTTCTTTTCATCGTCGCCGAGCATCTGGGTGCTCCACTCGATGGTCTGCCGCAGGGTTTGCTGCCGCGCAGGCAGGTCGCGGGGTCCACCACCGAGGAATGCGAGCAGCCGATCGAGCCGCTCCAGCATCGCCGCCGGTGACAGCACCCGCACCTTCGCCGCCGCCAACTCCAGAGCGAGGGGAACCCCGTCGAGCGCTGTGCAGATGCCGACGACCGCGGCCACGTTCGCGGCGGTCAATTCGAAGTCGGGCTTGACCGCGTGCGCGCGCTCGACGAACAGCGTCACAGCCGGCACCTGGGATACCTCGTCGATCCCCGCCCCCGTACCGGGCAGCGCGAGCGGGCCGACGGGGAAGCTGTGCTCCACCGACACCCGGAGGAGCGTACGACTGGTGACCAGGAGAGTCAGGTCGGGTGCGGCCGTCAGCAGGTGGGTCAGGGTGGGCGCCGCCTCAACGATCTGCTCGAAATTGTCGAGGATGAGCAGCAGGCGGCGAGCGCGCAGCGCCATCACCAGTTTCTCGATCACCGGGGTGTCACCGATGTCTTGAACGCCAAGCGCCTGGGCGAGCGTGCTGGGGACGAGCGCCGGGTCGCGAACCGCTGAGAAGTCGACGAACCGCACGCCCCCGCCGAATGCGTCACGAACCCGGTCGGCCGCGGCGATCGCCAGCCGGCTTTTCCCGATACCGCCAGGGCCAGTGAGGGTGAGCATCCGGGTCGACCCGCCCCTCAGCATCCGTTCGAGCGATTCGAGTTCGCGCTCCCTGCCGATCAGTTCGGTGAGCGGGGCGGGCAGGATCACGGCGTCGTCGGAGTCGACTACGGCCGGTTGTGTCTCGCGCGGCACGTCTGGTGGGGTCGGCCTGCTCTGGTCGAATCGTTCAGCGAGGAGCGTGGCGAGGTCCGCTTCGAGGAACCCCCGAAGTTCACGCGGCTCGGAGAAGTATTTGAACGACGCTGAATCGTCAGAGCGGATGCGATCGAGTAACTCCGTGAGTCGCGGTTCCCTTGATTCCGACTCGCGGATATAGATCAGTTTGGGCATGGTCCGAGGCGACAGCAGGTATTCGTCGGCCAGCCCGGACACCTCCTCACCCGGCGCAACCCAGCCGTAGCGGTCCCCGTACAGGCCGACGAACACATCACTCTGCTCGAGGTAGGACCGGTATAGGTCACGGGGAGGGTGTGGCCGTGCCCCGAGCTCGAACATCACCGGCGCCAGGTGCAGGCGCTCGATGGCGGTGCGCGCCGCCTTGCGTTCGGGCGCCAGCTCCTTGAGCGTCGAACTGACGAACACGCGCAGACGCTGATCGGGGGTGCGAATCGTCCGCGAGGGATTCATGACTGGAATTCTGAAACGCCACCCACACTCGCGTCCACCCCTCGGCCGCACCGGTGGTGTGAGCCCGTACCCCGGGAGTACTCTTGCCGCAGAAATCCGGCGGCGTTTCCGGCGGACCGAGCGGGTGGAGGTCTCACGTGACTGACAATTCGACGAGACCTGAGCCGATCATCCTGGCCTGCGCGGCCGCCGATGACACGAGGGAACGTCTCTCAGACGAACTCAGCCGACGCTATTCGGCGAACTACCGCATCCTCTCCTCGGCGAGCGCCGCCGAGTCAGCCGATCTGCTCCGTCGTGCGGCAGCGAACGGCGACCCGGTCGCCCTCGTCCTGTCCGATGACCTCACCGAGGACGAGCGTGACGGCACGATCTTCGACGTCGCGCGCCGGCTCTTCCCCGACGTCCGCCGAGGGCTCGTCGTGCGGTGGGGGTCGTGGACCGACTCCGCCGTGGCCCAGGCCATCTTCTCCGCTATGACCCGCACTCTGATCGACTACTACGTTGTGCAGCCCCGCCACACGCCGGACGAATACTTCCACCGCACCGTGACCGAGTTCCTGCTCGAATGGGAGCGAGCAGCCGGAGACCACTCCCCGGACGCCATCGTCCTCGGCCGGGATGGGCTCCCCCGGGTGCATGAGATCCGACGCTTCCTGTCACGAGCTGGAATCCGTTTCCGCTACGCCGCCCCTGGGTCCCCGCTCGCCGAAGCAACCGCCAGAGAGACCGGGGAAGAGTCGGATGCCCCGGCGGTGCGCCTCGCCGACGGCCGGCTTCTCGTCGACCCGGTCAACGCCGAGCTTGCGGACGCCGTAGGACTGACCACCACCCTGCCGTCGCACACCGTCGACCTCGCGATCATCGGCGCCGGCCCCGGTGGCCTCGCTGCCGCCGTGTACGCCGCCTCGGAGGGCCTGGACACTCTCGTGCTTGAACGTGAATCGATCGGCGGGCAGGCGGGGTCCAGTTCCCTGATCCGCAACTACCTCGGGTTCTCCCGCGGCGTCTCCGGTGCGGAACTCTCCGAGCGCGCCTACCAGCAGGCCTGGGTCTTCGGCGCCCGGTTCGGGCACACCCGTGAGGTCATCGGCATGGAGATCGACGACGACGGGTTCGTGCTGAGGATCGCCCCGGGCGACACGGTGCGTTCCCGCGCGGTGGTTCTCGCCAGCGGGGTGTCGTACCGGAGGCTCGCGATCCCCGGACTCGACCCGTGGGTGGGTTCAGCGGTCTTCTACGGGGCGTCGGCTGTTGAAGCAAAGGCTCAGACCGGGCGGATCGCGCATGTCGTCGGCGGAGGAAACTCCGCTGGTCAGGCGGCGTTGCACCTGGCCCGCTACGCGGCATCCGTCTCGCTGATCGTGCGTAGCCCGAACCTCGCGGCGAGCATGTCTGCGTACCTCATCGACGAACTTGCAGCGGCCGGCGTCGCCGTGCTCACCGAGACGAAAGTCGTCGGGGGCGGGGGCAACGGCGACCGGCTCGACCATCTGGTGCTGCGTCACCGCGCCACTGGAGAAGAGACCACAGTTCCCTCCAACGCTCTGTTCATCACGATCGGCGCAGCCCCGCACACCGACTGGTTGCCCGAGGCGGTACTCCGCGACGACTGGGGCTTCGTCTGGACCGGGAGCGACGTCGTCCTCGAAGGGGGTCGGCGGGCCTGGTCTCACGAACGCGCACCGGGCGCGCTCGAGGCGTCCGTGCCTGGGTTCTTCGCCATCGGCGATGTGCGGCGGGGCTCCGTGAAACGCGTGGCGTCCGCCGTTGGGGAAGGATCGGTGGTGATCTCGTCGGTGCACGCGTTCCTCGCAGAACGGTCGGCCGAGAGAGGCTGACCGGCTCAGCGCACCCGGCTGGCGACGATTTCGCGGAGGCGCATGGCGTCATAGGGTGCCCGGACCTTGACGTCGTTGTCACAGTAGACGTAGACGTCGCGGGGCAGGCCGTCGGCGACGCTCGCGCCGGTGCGCCAGCCGTCGATCCGAGCCGCCCACTCCTGCAGGGACTCCTCCGGGTAGCCGCTCACGTACAACTCCTGCGCCCCGTGCAGGCGCACGTACACGAAGTCCGAGGAAACCGCGAACAGCTGCGGGAAGTGCCCGGCACTGTCGGCGACGACGATACCGGCATCCTGCTCGCGCATGAGCTCGACGAATTCGTCACAGTCGAAGCTCGGATGCCGCACCTCGACGCAGTGCCGGATCGGGCGTTCCGCGTCGGATTGCAACCAGGTCCGGCCATCGAGCCGTTCGTCGTGGGACCGGGCGAATTCCACAGCAGCGGTCGTCGTTCTCGGCAGCACCGAGAGGAACGAGCGCACCACATCCGGGTCGAAAGCGAGATTCGGCGGAAGCTGCCAGAGAATCGGCCCCAGCTTCGGTCCGAGAGCGAGCAGCCCGGACGCGAAGAAGTTCGGCAGCGCTGTACCCGCGTTCCGCAGCCGGAGCAGATGGGTGAGGTAGCGGCTTCCCTTCACCGCGAACACGAAGTTCTCGGGCACCTCCGCCGCCCAGCGCACGTAGCTCGCCGGCGTTTGCAGCGCGTAGAACGACCCGTTGATCTCCACCGAGTCCATGCGTTCGGCAACGTAGGCGAGTTCGTTCTTCTGCGCGAGGCCCTTCGGGTAGAACACCGACCGCCACGGTTTGTAACGCCAACCGGAGATCCCGATCCGGACCGTGCCGGCGGCCTCACCGGGTGGGCGCTGGCCAGACATACGGCAGATCGTCGGGGACACCGGGGAAGAGGGGTCCGTAGTAGGCGGGGTCCTTGCGAATCAGATTGGAGCGGTGGCTGAGATGGAGGGCTTCATCGCCCAGCCATGGCGGGAGTTCAATCTCGTCCTGGCCGAGGATCTCCACCTCGGGGGCGAACAGCAGCACCTGCTCCCGCACCGTGTCGGAGTGGCCCCGCTCGATCCAGGCATCCGTCATCGCCAGACCGTACCGGGTGAGCGCCGGAACGTAGCCCCGCCACATCTTCGCGGCCGGATGGTTGCGCCAGCCATAGGTGGGAATGGTCACGGCACGCAGGAGCTGGAGCGCCTCGACACGCTGTTTGCCCAGCCGGGCACGGTCAAGCACGGTGGCGCTTTCGGCGAAGGAGGGGTACGGAAGGAACGTCTGCACAGTGGCACCGACGCTAACACCGGCTCTGGCAGGGCGACACGGGTTGACGAGCTCGCCCGCCACTGTCGCGGGGGCGCTGAGTGCGGCAGGATCGTGCCATGGAAACTTCGGCGTCTGCGCTCCCCTCGCCCATGCTGGCCAAAGCAGTCGACGCGGTTCCCGATCCGGACAGCGTCGACGGCGGCCTGAGCTACGAACCCAAGTGGGACGGTTTTCGCGCGATCATCTCCTTCGACGGAGAGACGGTCGAGATCGGCAGCCGCGGCGCCAAAATGCTCACCAGGTACTTTCCCGAACTGACGGATGCCCTCGCTCGGCTCCTGCCCGAACCGTGCGTCCTCGACGGCGAGATCGTCGTGCCGACGGGCGAGGTCGGCAGTCAGCGGCTTGACTGGGAGGCCCTGACGGCACGGATCCATCCGGCGGAGAGCAGGGTCCGTTTGCTCGCGGCCGAGACCCCGGCGATGTTCGTCGCATTCGACCTTCTCGAACAGCGCGGCGAGAGCCTCCTCGACGTGCCGTTCGCCGACCGCCGGGCCCGGCTGGAGTCGCTCGTCGGCAAGGCAGAGCACCCGCTGCACCTCACCCGGACGACGACCGACGTGCATCTGGCGCGGAACTGGCTGGTTGAGTTCGAGGGCGCGGGCCTCGACGGAGTCGTCGCGAAACCGCTCGCCGCCGGATACGCGCCAGGCAAACGGCTGATGCTGAAGATCAAACACCGAAGGAGCGCCGATGTCGTTCTGGTCGGCTACCGCGTCCACAAGAGCGGCAGCGGTGTCGGATCGCTGCTGCTGGGGCTTTACGACGACGACGGTGTCCTGCGGAACGTCGGAGGGGCATCCGCTTTCAGCAATGCGCGACGGCTCGAACTGGTCGACGAACTCGCCCCGTTGGTGCTGAGGGACGAGGACGGAGCGATCACCAGCGCCGAGACCGACCGGAGCCGGTTCAGCGGCAGCAAGGACGTCTCGTTCGTCCCGTTGCAGCCGACGCTCGTCGCCGAGGTGCAGTACGACCAGATGGAGGGCATGCGGTTCCGCCACACCGTTCAGTTCTTCCGCTGGCGGCCGGACCGCGAAGCGACCTCGTGCACGTTCGAACAGCTCGACCGGCCGATCGCCTACGACCTCAACGACGTACTGGACTAGCCGCCCCGCGAACGCCCAACAGGATGGAACCCGCGAACGTGACGCTGAACAGGAGCAAACACACCGTTTTCGCGGCCATTCCCTGTTGACGGTGCGGGGCGGCCTGGACTAGTCGCTCTTCTTCGCGACGTCGCCGTCCCAGTTTTCGGCGTTCTTCCGGCTCGGCTGGACGCGGGGTGGCTCACCAGGCATCTTCGGAAAGTCCGGAGGGAACGGGAGTTCACCGAGGCCGTTCGACAGGTCGCGCTCCCACCACTCGAGGAGCACGTCGATCGTTCCGGGCTTTTCGTGGAGGTTCTCCCACGGGTCGCCCACGGTACGCAAACGCTCCGGCACCGTCAGAATCGTGAACGCTGCAGGGTCGGCGCCCTCCAGCTCGTCCCACTCGAGCGGGCAGGACACCGGCGCGTGACCCAGGGCGCGCGGGCTGTAGGCACCGGCCATGGTGCGGTCCCGATTGGCCTGGTTGTAGTCGACGAAGATCCGCTCGCCTCGTTCTTCCTTCCACCAGTTCGTGGTGACCGTGTCAGGCATCCGCCGTTCGAGCTCTCGAGCTGCCGCAATGACCGCGTGGCGCACGTCGAGGAACTCACGCACGGGGTCGATCGGAGCGAAGACGTGGATGCCCCTGTTGCCGCTGGTCTTGACGAAGGCGGTCAGGCCGGCTTCGTCAAGCACCGTGCGGAGTTCGAACGCGGCGGGGACGGCGTCGCCGAAGCCGGTCCCGGGTTGCGGGTCGAGGTCGATGCGCAACTGGTCGGGGTTGTCCGAGTTGTCGGCGCGGGACGGCCAGGGGTGGAAGACCACGGTGTTCATCTGCACCGCCCAGACCGCTGCCGCCGGTTCATCGAGCACCAATTGCGGATGCGAACGCCCGCTCGGGTAGACCACCGGCACGGAGCGAACGTAGTCCGGCGCGCCCTTCGGCGGGTTCTTGGAGAAGAACTGTTCACCGTCTATGCCCCCGGGGAAGCGCTGAAGGGACACGGGGCGGTTGCCGTTGGCGCGAAGAAAGGCATCGCCGACTTCAACCATGTACGACGCAAGGTCGAGTTTGGTGAGGCCGGGTTCGGACCACAGCACTCGAGTCGGACTTGAGATGCGCACGTCGCGTTCGCCGTTCGGGCCGGGGACCGGAAGCAGCACTGCGTCTTTTGCCATGGCACCCAACTTAGCCATCAGGCCGCGCAGGTGTCACCGATTGTCCGTCAGAACCGGTGATTGACGCCCCTCCGCGCGGCTCGCAGGCCGGCGAGGTCGAACCGCCACGCGTGAACCTGGATCGGGTTCCCTGGCGGATACTCGAAGTCCTCCACCCCCGCCAGCTCGAACCCGAGTGAGCGGCACAACGCGTTGGACGCACCGTTGTCGATCCGCGGAAAGGCGACGAGAGCGTCACGGTTCCCGTCGTCCGCCGCATGATTCAGGCACGCGGCGAGACCCTTCGACGCGAACCCCCTGCCCTGATAGGGCGTTGCAACACTCCAACCGGATTCGTAGACGTGGGCGTCGTGCCAGGTGGTCGTCCAATAGCCAACCGAGCCGACGGCATCCGGGATGCCGTCCACTCGAATGGTGAACATGCGCGCCTCCCCGGATTCCCACAATCTGAGGAATCTCGTCTGGCGTTCGGCGAGCTTCTCGGGCGACTCCGGACCGCCGAGATACAGCGTCATCTCCGGCGTGTTGCTTCTCTCCAGAACCGGCATGTCCGCGGCACTCCACGGAACGAGCCGGACGCTGACCTTCTCGCTGCGGTTCATGCCCCGAGCTTAGAACCATCCGCAGACACGCCCTCGAGCGGGCAACGGCGTCAGGCGTCTCGCGCGTCGCGCCCGAGCGAAGGACTGTCGACGCCGCCCGCTGGTTCCGGGGGCGCGGAGCTTGCCGGTTCCCAGCGCAGCAGGTCGCCCGGCTGGCATTGGAGGACGTCGCACAGCGCTTCGAGGGTTGTGAATCGGACCGCTTTGGCGCGACCGTTCTTGAGCACCGCGATGTTGGCGGGCGTGACGCCGACTCGCTCGGCGAGGGTGCCCACAGCCATCTTGCGCCGGGCGAGCATGACGTCGATGTCGACGACGATGGGCATCAGATGACCTCGTTCAGTTCGGATCGGAGTTGCTGCGCCTCGAGCTCTCTGGCCACAGCCTGGGCCAGAAGCGCCCGCAGCACGAGGACGATCAACGCCACGCCGGCGATGACCAGCGCTGCGCCGCAGATGAGCCCGACGATGCCGGGAGCCGCGTCGCCTGGGGCGAGCAGTACGGCGAGAAGGAACGTCAGTACGGAACCGGCCGCAATCGCCCCGATGATGATGTCGACGTAGCGGAACGCGGCACGAGTGAACACGGAACCTCGGCGCACCATCGTCAGCAAACGCCA
This sequence comes from Mycetocola sp., assembly GCF_046716805.1. Classification (GTDB taxonomy): domain Bacteria; phylum Actinomycetota; class Actinomycetes; order Actinomycetales; family Microbacteriaceae; genus Mycetocola_A. The sequence continues at coordinate 74,615 of NZ_JBKJWH010000083.1, forward strand.
CACGCAGACGGCGCTGACCTGCATGGTCAGGATGCCGAGGACGAGGATGCCGATCAGCAGGACCCGGATCCGATCTTCGGTGCCTTCGAGATCCGCCCACACCAGGGGCATCATCAGGACCTGGACGGCGACTGAGCCGATCAGCGCAAGCACGATCACGATGCGCAGGGCGAGGATGGGGAGTTTTCCCATGAGAGTGCCTTCTTCCATTTCGATAGAAAAATATCGATAAACGGTAGATACCGCAAGTCGTTCGATGGTGCGCGGATTACCTGCGCGGGGCGTAGCGCAGGAAGACGAGCCCGCTCGGGAAGCGGTGCTCGTCCAGCAGGCCGAGGTCAGCCCGGACTCCGTCGGGGAAGAACGACGTTCCTCCCCCCACGACGACAGGACACACGACCAGCCGGTATTCGTCGACGAGCCCGGCGGCAATCGCGGCGGCTGCGAGAGTCGGCCCGCCGATCGAGATGTCCCGCTCGTCGTCCTGCTTGAGCCGCGCGACCGCATCCGCGTCGAAGTGCCGCTCTATCCGGGTGCGTGGCGTGGAGGCGGCGCTGAGCGACGTGGAGAACACGATTTTGTCGGCGGAGCGCCACAGCTCGGCGTAGTCGAGCATCACGGGAGACTGGTCGGGCAACTGCGGCACGGTTTCCCACACCGTCATCACCTCATACAGTCGCCTCCCGTAGAGGTAGGTTCCTGCTGACCGCTCCAGGTCGTTGACGAACGCGTGAGCCTCTTCGTCGGGGGCCGCCCAGTCGAAATTGCCGGTGGCGTCGTTGATGAAACCGTCGAGCGAGACGATGCCCGAATAGATCAGTCGGCCCATGATGCGTCCTCCCCGGATGATGGGACCATTCGAGCACGGTTCACCGGGGATGCCTAGGGCCGGGCGCCAGCCGCGATCGGGCTCTGGGATACTGTCCGCATGACGAGTTCCCCTGCCGCAGCCCCGGACATCGACCATGCCGCTGAGCTCTGGTCAGCGTACTCCAGCGCTCATCCTGCGGCCGTCCGTGTCTGCCCGGAATACACGGTCGAGCACTTCGGGGACTCCGCGCGGCTGGCGGACGAGTTGCTGCGCGAGGTGACTCACGGCGCGAAACGCGCGACGGCCGAGCTGGCCAGTGCATTCGCCGCGGGCGGCGACCCCCTGCCCCGGATCGGTTCGCACTGGATCGCGTGCGACAGTTCCGGCGCGCCCCGGGTGATTCTCCGCAGCGTCGAGTTCCGGTTGGGTACCTTCGGGAGCGTCGACGAGTCGTTCGCGTGGGATGAGGGGGAAGGCGACCGCACCCTCACGACCTGGAAGCAGGACCACAGCAGATACTGGACCCGTACCTGCGCGGCGCGGGGCAGCGTTTGGAGCGAGGACGACGAGATCGTGTTCGAACGGTTCCGCGTCGTCTGGCCGCCCGAGCTCGCCGACTGACCGCCCCGGCAGCCCGACCGATCCGTGACGAGCGTCGGGTCCAGCCCGCCGTCAGATCGCCCGTTTGAAACCCGCGTGCGTGCGGGAGAAGCCGAGGCGCTCGTAGAAACGGTGAGCGTCCACCCGGGTGTTGTCCGACGTCAATTGCGCGAGGGAAGCACCGCGGCGCCGTCCTTCCTCGAGTGCCCACTCGATCATCGCCCCGCCGACACCGTGACCGCGCAGGCGGCTGTGCACGCGCACGGCCTCGATCTGCAGTCGGGTTGCTCCCGCCCGAGCCAGGCCCGGCAGGAAGCTCAACTGCATCGTCGCGATGACGTCGCCGCGAGGATCGACGCCGACGACGAGGAGGTGCGCCGGGTCGGCGTCGATCGCGCGGAACGCCCGCTCATAGCCCGCACGATCCTCGATCGCCGTGGAATCGATGGCCCCGCGCAGTTCGTCTTCGGCGAGGAGCCTCACGATCCCTGCCACGTCCGGGAGGTCCGCTTCGCGCAGGGTGATCGGATGCCCGGCGGCATTGAGTGTGGTCAGAGTCACGGTCCCATTCTTGCAGCGTCGCGCTCCGTTCGAACGGATCGCTCAGCGTGAGTAGGTGCCGACCAGCGTTGCCTGGCCGAGCATCACGCCCACGTTGCTCCGGAGGAATTCGTCACGGGACGGAGACCCGTCGACGGGTTTCGACAGCGCGTAGACGGTGAAAGCGTAGTGATGGGTTCCGTGCCCGGCGGGAGGCTTCGGGCCATACCACCCCGGGCTGCCGGCATCGTTCGGTCCCTCCCTGTACTCGGAATCCGCGATGTTCGTCGTCGAGGGGGGCAGCCCGTAGACCGTCCAGTGGGTGAAACCATCCGGGTCAGGGGCGTCAGGGTCGTGGCAGATCAGGGCGAGTTCAACCGTGCCGGGCGGGACGTCTTCGACCACGAGGGAGGGTGTGACGTTTTCCCCGTCGGCGGTGAAGCGTTTCGGGATCGGTTCGCCGTCAGAGAAGTCGGCCGAGCGGATCATGAGTGCCATGAGGAAGGTTCTCCTTCTTGTTCGGTGCGCCGAGTCGTCGGAACAGCCGCGTTCGGCTCTGTGGCGCCACCAGTGGGCGGACGACACGGAGCACCGTCGACATGCTCTCATTGTGGACCGCATCGGCGGGTTGATGGCAGCCCTGGACGGTCATTCGTCGGTGATCGTTGCCTGCCCGGCTGCGGGCTGTCGAACTGTTACGCGCTCGACGTCGGTGTCCGGCCGACCGCATACCGGAACGCGTTGTCCAGTCGGTAACCGCCGCCAGGCATCCGGAACGGGCTCGCAGCGCTGATCACCGTTGCGGCCCCATCAGCGAGGCCTGCGCTGTCCTCGCCGAGAAGAATGCCGCGAACGAGGGTGTTGTCATCGGGTGCGCCCCAGGGTGCGGCGACCGTGCCGCCGGCGACGAGCGCGATGCAGCCCCTGCGGAACAATTCCTCGAGTCCCCCGGGCATCCGCAGCGCGTCGTCGGGCGGCAACTCCTCGTCGAAGGACGCGGCGACGGCCCGTTCGAGAACGTGGATGTCATTGCGGGCGGCGTCCGCCCAGTTGGCGACGGCGACGAAGCCACCCGCTACCGTGACTCGCCTCATTTCGGCGAGCGCGGCATCCGGGTCGTCGGCGAATTGCAGCGAATTGATCGCGATGACGGCATCGAAGGAGGCGTCAGGCCACGGCAACGACTCGACGGCGCCCGACCGGATGTCAGCTTCGGGAACCCGGGCTCGGGCGAACTCGATCATGCCGGGTGCCGGGTCGATCCCGGCGGCGACCGCTCCGATGTCGGTGAGCACGGCCAGGAACTCGCCGCTCCCGCAGCCGACATCGAGAACCCTCGTTTCAGGACGGATCCCGGTGGCGACCACGATCAGGTGGCGCACCGGATCCGCGAAGCCGCCCCACAGCTCCGCCCACTCCGCCGCCACCGCCGACCAGGCGTCGTCGTCGTCCATCGAAACCTCCTCGAGCGCCCGCCGGTGACCGGGCTCGGCGGTCACACTAACACCAGGAATCTCGTCGAACCCCTTGGCGACGAGATCACCCACTGCTAACCTGCAACCAAATGGTTGTAGATAGTCTGCGCGACACCGAAGTGGATCGCATCTTCCAGGCACTGGCCGATGCGACCCGCCGTGACATCGTGGCGCGCACGCTTACTCACGAACAGTCGGTTTCGGCGCTCGCCGAACACTACGCGATGAGCTTCGCCGCCGTGCAGAAACATGTGGCGGTGCTCGAGCGCGCGTCACTCGTGATCAAAGTGCGCCGAGGCCGGGAGCAGCTCGTGCACGGGAACGCCGAGACACTCCGCCGGGCAGCTCAGTTGCTCGACGCTTACGAGAGAATCTGGCACGCACGTGCCGGAAGCATCGGGGACATCCTCTCCGAGCCAGAGAAAGGAAGAGAACAGTGACCGTTATCAGCTCACACAAAGACGTTGAGAACCTGACCTTCACCATCACCGCGGAGTTCACCGCCGGCGTCGACCAGGTCTGGCAGGTGTGGGAGAACCCCCGCTTGCTCGAGCGTTGGTGGGGTCCCCCGACCTGGCCGGCGACATTCGAGAGGCTCGAGTTCGCTTCTGGCGGGGACGCCCGCTATTACATGACAGGGCCAGAGGGCGAGAAGGCCCGCGGATGGTGGCGGATCATCGATGTCTCCGCTCCGCGCCGCCTCGAGTTCGATGACGGGTTCGCCGGAGACGACGGTGAGCCCCTCGATCCTGACGACACCACCCGCTGTGTCGTCACCCTCGAGGAAGACGCCGGCGTCACCAGGATGACCTCCGTCTCCACGTTCACGAGCACCGAGCAGCTCGAGCAGATGTCCGGGATGGGCATGGAAGAGGGCATGACCGAGGCGATGAGCCAGATCGACGCCATCCTGTCCGAAAGCTCCGTCAGCCGCTGAGGGCTGAGCCGACGCCCTGGGCTGACCGGCAGGAGGAACCACTCCGCGTGGTCCTAAGGTGGTGGCATGAGCAACAACATCCCGAACTGGCCCGCACGCACCGGAATCGGCGGAGTCGCCCTCTGGATCGGAGTGGCTGTCGCCGCTCTCGGAGCCGGCGGCTTCGTGTACACCGTTCTCATCGGGCAGTAGTCCCGCGAACGCAAAACGCCCCCGAGAGCCGGAGCTCTCGAGGGCGTCTCTGCTGGCGCGACTCAGCCGGCGACTTCGGCCTCACGGCGCGGCAGCTTCCAGCCCGGGCGCACGAAGTGACAGGTGTAGCCGTTCGGGTACTTCACCAGGTAGTCCTGGTGTTCTTCTTCAGCCTCCCAGAACGGTCCGGCGGGGGTGACTTCGGTGACTACCTTGCCGGGCCAGAGGCTGGAGGCATCGACATCGGCGATGGTGTCTTCGGCGACGCGCTTCTGCTCGTCGCTGAGATAGAAGATCGCCGAACGGTAGCTCGGTCCGACGTCGTTACCCTGACGGTCCTTGGTCGACGGGTCGTGAATCTGGAAGAAAAACTCGAGCAGGTCGCGGTAGGAGATCTGCGTCGGGTCGAAGACGATCTCAACGGCCTCGGCGTGGTTCCCATGATTGCGATACGTCGCATTCGGGGTCTCCCCGCCTGAGTAGCCGACGCGGGTCGACACCACTCCCGGGCGCTTGCGAACAAGCTCCTGTGCCCCCCAGAAACAGCCGCCTGCGAGAATCGCGGTTTCAGTTGTGCCGGTCATGTGTGGCCTCCTCGTGTTGAACACTGTCCATTGTCGGGCATCCTGCCAAGAAGGAGAACAGAAGAGCACCGCGTGCTGTTCCCGTGCGCCTGTACGCCGGCCGAGAGTTTCGAGCGGCGCCCACGGCATCCCGTACGACAGATACACATCCACATAGGACTACCGTTAGGGTATGACTTCCCCTGATACAACCGCGCCCAGCGACGCCGAGACACGAGACGCCGGCCAGAACTTCTCCGAGCTCGGGCTCGCTGACGCCGTGCTCAAGGCACTGCGTGATGTTGGATACGAAACTCCGTCCGCAATCCAGGCCGCCACGATTCCCCCGCTCCTCGCCGGTCGCGATGTCGTCGGCCTCGCCCAGACCGGGACCGGCAAGACTGCCGCGTTCGCCCTGCCGATCCTCTCCCGCCTCGACATGGCGCAGAAGACCCCGCAGGCCCTCGTGCTCGCACCGACCCGTGAGCTCGCGCTCCAGGTCTGTGAAGCATTCGAAAAGTACGCTGCCCATCTCAAGGGCGTCCACGTGCTGCCCGTCTACGGCGGCCAGGGCTACGGCGTCCAGTTGTCGGCGCTGCGTCGAGGCGTGCACGTCGTCGTCGGTACCCCCGGACGCATCATGGACCACCTCGACAAGGGCACCCTCGACCTGTCCGAACTCAAGTACCTCGTGCTCGACGAAGCCGACGAGATGCTGAAGATGGGCTTCGCCGAGGATGTCGAGACGATCCTCGCCGACACCCCCGAGGACAAGAACGTCGCGCTCTTCTCCGCGACCATGCCGGCCCAGATCCGCCGGATCTCGAAGCAGTACCTGAACGACCCCGAAGAGATCACGGTCAAAAACAAGACCACGACCTCCGTGAACACGACCCAGCGCTACCTGATGGTGTCCTACCCGCAGAAGGTCGACGCTCTCACCCGGATCCTCGAGGTCGAGAACTTCGAGGGGATGATCGTCTTCGTCCGCACCAAGAACGAGACCGAGACCCTCGCCGAGAAGCTACGGGCCCGGGGCTTCTCGGCCACCGCGATCAACGGAGACGTGCTTCAGGCGCAGCGCGAGCGGACCATCGGGCAGCTCAAGGACGGCAAGCTCGACATCCTGGTCGCGACCGACGTGGCGGCGCGCGGTCTCGACGTCGACCGGGTCAGCCACGTCGTCAACTACGACATCCCGACCGATCCGGAGTCCTACGTGCACCGGACCGGCCGAACCGGGCGCGCCGGCCGCAGCGGCGACGCGATCTCGTTCGTCACCCCGCGTGAGCGCTACCTGCTGAAGTCGATCGAGAGGACGACCCGTCAGCCACTCACGCAGATGCAGCTGCCGACGGTTGACGACGTCAACAGCACCCGCCTGGCGCGTTTCGACGACGCGATCTCCAGCGCGCTGTCGGCGCCCGACCGGGTCTCCTTCTTCCGCGACGTCGTCGCACACTACGTCCGCGAGCACGACGTACCCGAGGTGGACGTCGCCGCGGCCCTCGCGGTCGTGCTCCAGGGCGACACTCCCCTGCTCCTCGAGCCCGAGCCGCAGCGTCCCGCTCGTCAGGAGCGCCACGAGCGGCCGGAGCGCGGATCGAACCGCGCCGATCGGCGGCCGGCCCGCAATGCGGACGGCTCGCCTATGGCGACGTACCGGATCGCGGTCGGCAAGCGCCACAAGGTCGAGCCGCGTCAGATCGTCGGTGCCCTCGCCAACGAGGGTGGCCTGAGCCGCAAGGACTTCGGGAACATCTCGATCCGACCGGACTTCTCCCTGGTCGAGCTACCGGCCGAGCTCCCGCCCGGGACCGAGGAGGCGCTCGCCGCCACCCGCATCTCAGGCAAGCTCATCGGCCTACGCCGCGACGCCGGCGAACAGCGCGGCCGCGATCCCGCGAAACCGGGCAGGATGCCGAACCGCGCGAGCTGACCGACGGGGAAAACCGCATGTGGGACACGGTGTTGACGCGACCGTGGGCGTCGTTGACGACCGTGGAGACCTCGATTTCCTCGAAGGGCTCGTGCCTTCGGCCAGCTCCGCCT
>NZ_JBKJWH010000084.1:0-3025 GCF_046716805.1 Mycetocola sp.
GACTTCTCTCACACACGCGGCATCCAACTATGCCAAATCCGCCGGGACGGGTGGCGGAACTGATGATCAAATACAGCGACTCTTGGGACGTCAGGTCGCCGTCTTCGGCGGAGCGTCCGGGGCGGCAAGATCGGCAGCAGCGGGAAGAGTCGCAATTGCAAGGCTGGGGGAGTTCTTCTCCTCTATTGCCGAAGTTGGGTTTGCTGAGGCCATTGAGCGGATAGGACTCCAACACTTAATCGGCGGCGACCGATTCGATGTGCTGGATGAACTCCTCACTCTATTAACAGGCGACGGCGGCGATTTGGAGAGTCAGGCCGCACGAGACGCCCAATGTGACGTACTCGACGAGTACTTCGGTACGGCCGAGTCGTGGGACGACATGGCTGCCCTTTCGATGACCGAGCTCGGCCTCGAGGAGCTACTCCGTGATTTTCTCGCGCGGTATGTGTACAACCGTATTCCGGCGATCGGTGAGCGCCTCGCGCGCATAATGAATCCTGTCGCCGCACGCAGGGCGGACGAGCGCATCATCGAAATGATCGAAGGTTACGTGGAAATTCATCTCCCAAGTAGCGCACTGAATTTCGACTGGGCCGGCGCCGAAGGAAGAGACTTCGCTAACGAAGCGGTCGCCGACGTCTATCGGGCCCTGGAAGCGTTCGGAGACGGAGACCTATGACGTTCCAGTATTCGCTTTGGCCTGCAAGCGTCGATGACGGAGACGGAGCAGTAGATTGTCTCTCTCTTGAAGCAGGTCATGGCTCCCTGATCGGATGGACGCCCGAGTTCTTCGATGGTTGGCGACCAACAGAGGCAGGCGACACGCTCCTCGCCATCGCAGCTGCCGTGTATTCCATAGACAAAATTGCCACGCGTACTGCTTCGCAGGATGCGTGGACGCGGAGAATCTCATTGAAAGTTGTCGCCGATCGCAACTTCGAGCCCTCTCTCTTTTCGGCTCCGCTGAGTTTCCTGACTGGAGACGATTGGCAGATTGAGCGGGAGTTGAAGTCAGAGCCACAATTTGCACTCAGCGCGCCGCCTCTTTTCAGCTCCGCCGAAGTTGACGTCGTCTCTTTGTTTTCTGGCGGACTCGACTCGCTGTGTGGGGTCATTGACCTTCTAGAAGGGAACCCCGATTCCAGAGTGGGACTCGTCGCTCATTACGAGGGAGGACAAGCATCGCCTCGGTAAGTTCAAATTGCGCATGAACTCGCCTCACACTTTGGCACTGAACGCGTCGTTCTGCGGCGGTTTTTTGTTCGACCGGCCCCGATAGAGCAGGGCGGAACTCACCCCGTGGTGGAAACCACCACCCGAGCGCGCTCCTTCCTTTTCATTTCTGCGGCACTGACACTCGCCGCCGCATCCGGAGACCACGTACCTCTCGTCGTGCCGGAGAATGGGTACATCGCTCTCAACGTTCCGCTGACCAAAGCCAGGGTTGGCAGCCTCAGCACGAGGACGACTCATCCGCATTACTTAGCGTTGCTTGAAACGGCGTTGCATGCCTCAGGGATCGCAAATCCGATCCAGAATCCTTACGAATTTTGCACCAAGGGAGAAATGCTCCAACAATCGGCGAATCAGGACCTACTCAGGCGCCTTGCGCCCATGTCTGTGTCTTGTTCTCATCCCGAGGTCGGGAGATGGGGCAACCGCCAGCAAGGCAACTGTGGATACTGCTTTCCTTGCATTATTCGACAGTCGTCGATGCACGCCGCGGGTTTCAAACGAGACGAATACGCGTGGGACATATTGACCGGTCCGAGCATCCATGAGGAACACGGGAGGGGCGCTGATCTGCGCGCCGTTCTCAACGCCGTCTTCTCGAATCGCCCGGATAGAGACGTTGTCCGCAACGGTCCGCTGCCCTCAACGCGTCAGCGCTACATTGACGTGTGGCGTCGAGGAAACCAGGAGATCCGGCGCTGGCTGGAGGATGAAGCGCAGGACGGGCTGCGCAATGCAATCGAAGCAATTCCATCGTGAAACTCCTCGACACCCACTGCCACTTGGGCCAGTACGAGGAACCATCCGAGGTCCTTCGAAAGGCGCGGGAAGCCAATGTATCCATAGTCGTAGCCACCGAGAGCCCTGAAGAGTACAAGCGCCTCAAGACACGAATCGGTTCGAAATCAGCGGTCCAGGTGGGGCTAGGGTTGCACCCGGGAAGCCACGCGATTCGAAGCTCCTCGCAGCTCTCACGATTCTTCAGATTCCTGCCTGAAACAACCTGGATCTCGGAGATTGGCCTGGACTATGGCCGAAGTACCAGCGAGACGGACAGAAGAAGCCAGAGGAGGGTGCTGGAGAGCATCCTCCAACACTCGCTCAGTCGGTCAAAACTTGTTTCTTTCCACAGCCGTGGAGCGTCGGCTGACGTGGTGGCCTTGGCGGCGGACAACGGGATTCACGGGGTGCTGCATTGGTATTCGGGGGACAGCAGGACAGCGGCGTTAGCCGTGAAAGCTGGCCTCTACTTCTCGATCAATGAGGTGATGCTGAGGTCTTCGAGAGGGAGCAAAGTCATCGCAGAGGTTCCGCGATCGCGTCTACTGCTTGAGACCGACGGGCCCTTTACGACTTCAGCAGGTCTGCCCCTTTGGCCCTCAGCCCTCTCCGAGCTAGTGCGGCAGATCGCAGGGCGATGGGATACCGAACCTAAGGTCGTCGCAGATCAGCTAAACGCAAATGTCGGGGCTCTATACCGAGAGTCGGGAATCTCGAGCCCGGCTTCCTGAGGTATCACAGCGGTTCGGGCCGCGCGTATGCATACGGTCGTTCCCGCGTGAGCGGAGCACCCTTGGCTCAAGTAGTTTGACCGCGCGACTCCACGACATGGAATGAGACCCCAGCAATCTCGCGGGTGCAAGTGGAGCGGGTAGCTCACCTATCGCGATATCTCACACTCGTATTTCCCGATTTACCCTTCATTTTCGGAGGGGTTGGTGGGGACAGGGAGGGACGGGCGTGAACTTGAGTCCCCGTTTGGGCAGGCACGCAGGGTTCGGCCTTGAGG
>NZ_JBKJWH010000085.1:0-74903 GCF_046716805.1 Mycetocola sp.
TTTCTATTCAGCGCGGGTCCGGATCTCCGGACCCGCGCTGATGTCGTTCGGGGACGCTACAGGTCCTCCGAAACGATGTCATCGTCGGATTCGAAGTCGATGTCGTCGATGGGCCGCTCGTCGTCTGGGAGGACGTCGAGGTCCTCGTCCTCATCGGGCAGCACCGCCAGGTCTTCGTCCTCGTCGTACTCCACCGGGTCGTCGTCTGGTCTCAGGTTCGTCATGGTGCGATCTCTCTCCCCTTTCGCGCAGGGGTGACCGTTCCGCACCCCCGTCATCGGGGAAAACACTAGGCTGGCGAGGAACTGTTCGGTAGCCCTTGACCGGTTCCAGAACACGGTGTTAACACGCAGCACGGGACGCAACCCGGCTCATCGAGTGGAGGCGGACAGATGGCAACGGACAACGGATCGGATGTGCACGGCGTGCGAGCAGATCAGGTTTCTGGTGCCCGCAACGAGACCGAGTCGGAACGGTTGGACCGTAACTGGGCGGATGTCCTCCAGGAATTGCGGGTCCTGCAGGCGGGGACGCAGATCCTCACCGCCTTCCTCCTCGCGATCGCCTTCCAACCTCGATTCACCGAGCTCGACGATTTCCAGCTCATCCTGTACCTGACCCTCGTCTCGGTTTCCATCGTCACCACGGTTCTCAGCCTCCTTCCGGTGAGCGCCCACCGCATCATGTTCCAGCACCTCGTGAAGGAAGCCACCGTCCAGATCGGCGACCGGATGCTTCGAGCGGTTCTCGTCGGCGTCTCCCTCTCCATGATCGGCACAGCGATGCTCATCTTCGACTTCGTGATCAGCCGGGAGGCCGGTATCCTCGCCGCGGTAGCCGTCGCCATTATCGTCGTGGCGCTCGGCGTTCTGGTCCCGCTCACGGTGCGGAACGCCGTGTCCAGGCTGGACGCGGACGGGGTCCGCAAGGGCTAGGCGCCATCCCCTCGCCTGGTGTTCACTGGTTGCATGAGAGCAATCTGGAAGGGCGCGATCACCTTCGGGCTCGTGAACGTGCCGGTGAAGGTGTACAGCGCGACGGAAGACCACGACCTGCCGCTGCACCAGGTGCATGACAAAGACGGCGGCCGCATCCGCTATCAGCGTCGCTGTGAGATCTGCGGCAAGATCGTCAAGTACGAGAACATCGACAAAGCGTACGAGGACGGCGACCGAACCGTCATCCTCAGCGCCGAGGACATGGCGTCCCTGCCCGAGGAGAAAAGCCGCGAGATCGAGGTCGTCGAGTTCGTGCCGAGCGACCAGGTCGATCCGATCATGTACGACCGCAGCTATTACCTCGAACCCGACTCATCGTCGCCGAAAGCGTACGTTCTGCTCCGCCGGACCCTTGAAGCCACCGACCGGACCGCTATCGTGCAGTTCGCCCTGCGTCAGAAGACCCGCCTGGGCGCGTTGCGTTCGCGCGACGGCGTCCTCCTCATCCAGACGCTTCTCTGGGAAGACGAGGTGAGGAAGGCCGAATTCCCCGCGCTGAACGAGACCGTCAGAATTTCGGCCAAGGAGCTGGAGTTGTCGTCGTCGCTCGTGGACAGCTTCGCCGACGACTTCACGCCTGAAAAGTTCTCGGACAACTACCAGGATCAGCTCAAGAAGCTGATCGAGGCGAAACTGGATCAGGGCGACGCCGTTGACACGGATGCCACCTTCGGCGAGAGCGGAGAGGAAGCCGGTGAGAGCGGGGAGGTCATCGACCTGATGGAGGCACTCCGACGCAGCGTGGAGAAGTCACGGGACGCGAAGAAGAAGTCCACCAAGACACCGGCGAAGAAGACGAGCAAGCCCGCCTGAGGCGCCGCTCAGTCCGCGAGCGGTTTGACCGCCGGCCCCTCGAGCACGTCTCCGTCGGCGCTGAACCGGGAACCGTGGAGAGGGCAGTCCCAGGATGTTTCCGCGTTGTTCCAGGTGACGATTCCACCCAGGTGGGTGCACACGGCGGAGCGGCGACGGGTGACACCGTCGACGGTGCACACCGCGACCGGTGCGATGCCGTCGCGAAGCACAACGCCTTCGCCCTCAGCCGGATCGTTTTTCGGGCCGTGCGTCAGTTCTGCACCCACCCAGCCCTGCGCAAGACCCGCGGCGACCTTGGCACCGGCACCGAGCGTGCTCCCGACCTTGACGAACGCCGGCGCCCGATCCTCGAGGCTCTCCGCCCAGGCGGGCCGCGCGTCAGCCACCCCTGATGAGATCGCGATCGCGGCGGCCACCCCGTTCGTGAAACCCCATTTCGCGTACCCGGTAGCCACGAACACGCGGTGCTCTCCAGCCGTGATCGGTCCGAAATGCGGCAACTCATCGGTCGAACGGTAGTCCTGCGCCGACCACCGGTGCGAGGCGACGGCATCGGGGAACGCGCTGGCGGTCCAGCTCAGCAGGTCGTCCACGTGGGCTGACGTTGGAGCATCCTTTCCGACCCGGTGGTCGTTGCCGCCGACGATGAGGAAGCTTTCGTCGGCACGGTGGGCGTCGCGGATGGTTCGTGACGGTTCATCGACCGAGAGGTACATGCCCTCGAGCGAACGATCCGGCCAGCGGAAGGCGAGTGCGTACGAGCGCTGCGGTTCAAGGGTTGTGAAATGGCCGCCGCGCTTGGGAAAGGGGAAGCCTGTGGCGACCACAACCCGGTCGGCCGGAACCTCCCCGCGGTTGGTGGAGACGACGCACGGGCTTCCGGATTCGATCGCAGTGGCACGGACCCCCTCGATAACCAGCCCGCCAAGCTTCCGCACGGTGCGGACCAAAGAGTCGAGAACGTCGAGGGCGTCAACCTGGTACTGACCGGCCAGGGACACCGCCGCAGTGATCGGGAACGGAAGCTCGAGTGTGCGTCTCGCCGACACGGCAAGCCCGAGAGAGGATGCCGCGTCCAGTTCCGCCTCAATGATCGGAGCTCCGGCATCGGTCGCCGCGTACGTCACCGCGGTGCGTTCGTGAAACGTGACCCCGTTGTCCTGCAGGTGCCGAAGCAGCCAGTCCTGCCCCGCCCTGTTCGCGGCGACGTAGGCCTCAGCGAGTTCCCGGGAAACCGCATCCCGGATCTGGGACAGTCGAGACCCCTGCAGCAGGGAAACCTTGCCCGTCGTGTTTCCTGTGGTGACCGCACCGACGGAACGGGCCTCAAGGACGACGACGGACCTGCCCTGTTCGGCGAGCATCGCCGCCGTGGCGAGTCCGGAGAGACCGGCGCCGAGGATGACGACGTCCACCGGATCGAGCGAGCGCCACTCATCGGTGGGAATGGGCGCGGGCCGGTCGAGCCAGAGTGAGCGGTGCAGCGGCTGGGACGTCATGGCCTGCATCCTTCGGTCGGGAGATGGAACGGACGGGCGGAAAGGGGGGTTGCCTGGCCGCAGCCGGACAACGCTACTGGGGTCGTCCGACGTCGCGCCACCCCCTTGAGGCCCTTCGGCAGAGCAACGTATGGTTGCTCGCACCATTCGCCAGACGATCGCCGTGCACGGATCCCGACACGAAAGGCCCCGAATGACCAACCCCGACCCCACGACGAAATACAGTTCAGACGATTTCCCTCGCCAGGAGCAGGACCAGCCCGGTCTCACGTCCAAAACCGAACCACGCCCGGACCACGGCGAGGACAGCTATGTCGGAAGCGGCAAGCTCGAGGGCCAGGTGGCGCTGATCACCGGGGGAGACTCCGGAATCGGCCGGGCCGTCGCCATCGCCTTCGCTCGCGAGGGCGCAGATGTGGCGATCGCTTACCTGCCTGAGGAGCAGGACGACGCGGAGGACACGGCGACATGGATCGAGAAAGCCGGCCGCCGCGCTCTGCTCCTGCCCGGGGACGCGCGCGAAGAGCAATACAGCACCGATATCGTCGAGCTGACCGTGGAGGAGCTCGGGCAGCTGGACATCCTCGTGCTCAACGCTGCGTACCAGGAGAACCGGAGCGGACTGGAGAACATCCCCACCGCTGAGTTCGACCGGGTCTTTAAAACGAACCTCTACGCCCTCATGTGGACGGCCCGGGCGGCGATCGGGCACCTGAAGCCGGGATCGTCGATCATCACCACGTCATCCATCCAGGCATTCCAGCCGTCTCCAGAGTTGGTCGACTACGCGATGACCAAAGCTGCACAGGTGGCGTTCACCCGGGCACTCGCCGACCAGCTCGGCGAGAAGGGCGTTCGGGTCAACGCCGTTGCACCCGGTCCGATCTGGACGCCACTCATCCCCGCCACGTCATGGCCCGACAAAGTCGTGACGTTCGGGCAGGACACTCCACTGGGGCGTGCGGGCCAACCCGCTGAGCTGGCACCCGCTTACGTCTTCCTAGCATCCGACCAGGCGTCATACGTGTCCGGCGCCGTGCTGCCGGTCACCGGCGGCAAGAACCTGTGACCCCGGCGTGACGGAACCCGGCGGGAGGCCCGGTGCCCCGGCTACGCAGAAGTGACACGACCGGACCCGGTTTCGGTCGAAGGAGAACCCGTTCCGGGTTCCGATACGTCGATCAGACTGGCCGTCCCCTCCACGACGAGGCGACCATCGAAAGGATCACGACCCTCGTCATCCCGCCCGCCTGGACGGATGTCTGGATCGCCCCGCAGGCGAACGCCCACATCCAGGCGGTGGGGACCGACGGAGCCGGGCGCAGGCAGTACCTGTACCACGAGGCATGGTCCCGGAAACAGGCCGAACGCAAGTTCGACCGTGCGCTCGACCTCGCCCTGGCGCTGCCCTCAGCGCGGCGGATGGTGACGCTGGACCTGCGAGGCGTGACCGGATCGCGGGAACGCGCTCTCGCCGCCGGATTCCGGCTCCTGGACTCCGCCAGGCTCCGGGTGGGCAGTGAACGATTCGCGCTCGAACACGGCACTCACGGGTTGACCACCCTCCTCTGCGCGCACGCCACGGTGAGCGGGGACAGGGTGCTGCTCGACTTCCCGGGCAAGAGCGGCCAGGCGTGGTCAAGCGATACCGAGGATGTGGACCTCGCCGCAGTCATCCGGTCGCTGAAGACGCGCGGGCCGAGAGCGCGACTTCTCGCCTGGAAGAGCGGAAGCACCTGGCGGCCGCTCCGCGCACAGGAGGTCAACGACTACGTCCGCGAGCGGACGAACGGCGATTTCACCGCTAAGGATTTTCGCACCCTGCATGGCAGCATCATCGCCGCGACGGCATTGCGCCGGCTCGGCGTCGCGCCGAATGCGACGCGGTGCGCGAGGAATGTGGTGATTGCGGTGAAGGAGACAGCAGACGCGCTCGGCAACACCCCGGCGGTCGCCCGAAGCAGCTATATCGACCCACGGGTCCTCGACCGTTACCAGTCCGGGGACCTGCTCGACGGCCGCGGCGTTGCCCCGGAGACAGCCCTCCGACGGCTCATCCTCGGCACGGGACCTGACTGAAACTGTCAACCCCTTGGGGAGCCTGATGCTCCTGAGAAGAATGAGGGGATGACGTCACCTGACCCCAGCGATGCACAGGCAGCCGCTCTCGCCGAGTCCATCGCAGAAGCCGTCGACGGAACCACGCTTCGGATCGCGGTGGCTGAGTCCCTCACCAGCGGCCTCCTCGCATCGAAGTTGGGCGCGGCACCGAACTCATCCAACTGGTTCGCCGGGGGAGTCGTGGCGTACATGAGCGAGACCAGACACCGTGTGCTCGATGTCGGTCCTGGACCGGCCGTCTCCGCTCGCGCCGCTGAGCAAATGGCCACCGGCGTAGCGAAACTGCTCGGCGCCAATCTCTCCCTGTCCGTGACCGGGGTGGGCGGCCCGGACGACCAGGACGGCCAGGAGGTCGGGACGATCTTCATCGGCATCCATTCGCCACGCGGCGAGCTCCATGTCGCCGAACGGCAGCTCGGCGGGAGTCCACAGGAGATCGTGGACTCAGCGGTCGTTGCGGCGCTTCGACTGCTCGAGGCGCGGGTGCACGCCCTCGTCCAGCACAGTGCACGCAGTCACTGACCGAGCACGACTCGATCGGAGGCGAGAAGCAGAAACAGGAGGACCGGTCGAACCCGCCTGCCGCGTATCCTGAACGAAGGACGAGCGGGGGAGGACGCCCATGGAATTGACCGACGTGCTCGCCGACCTGTACCTGCGGTCACCGTCCGAGTTCGTGGCAATTCGCACGGCCCGCGTCCGAACGGCCCGAGACGACGGTGACGCCGAGCTTGCGAAACGAATCGGCCGGCTCCCGAAACCTTCTGCGGCCGCCTGGCTCATCAATCTGCTCGCGGCCAGGCGCTCGACCGAGGTCGACGACATCATCGAGCTTGGGACGCTGATTCGTGACGCCGAGAAGAACATGGATGCCGGCGATCTGCGCCAGCTCGGAAAACAGCGACTGCAGCTCATCCGAGCGCTGGCACAGCAGGGCAGGGCCCTGGCCGCTGAAGCGGACCAGAAGGTGAGCGCCGCCGCGATGCTCGACGTGGAGCAGACACTGCACGCGGCAATGACCGACCCGGCGGCCGCCGACGCCGTGCGAAGCGGACGGCTCCTTCGGGCTTTGTCGTCGAGCGGGATCGAAGCCGTGGACATCGACGGGGCCGTTGCCGAGCCGTCCGTGGACATCGTGCGGGCGCCGAGGCCAACCCTCCAGGTCGTCGAGAACCGTCCGTCCGCCCGCAGGATCGAGGATGCCGAGAAGAAGGCGGAGGAGGCGAAGGCCAGGGCGGCAGAGGCCGACGCCGAACGGGCCGCGATCCGCGAGCAGCGGACAACGCTCGCCGAGCAGCGTGCCCTGCTCGCGCGGGAACGACAGGAGGCCGCCGACCGGCTTTCGAAGCTCGACGAGCAACTGGCGATCGCGGAGAGGGAAGACGACGTACTCAGCCGCGCCGCGGCATCCGCCGATCACCGCGCCGACGTGGCGGCGCGCTCCGTGGATCGAGCAGTGGAGCGACTTCGATCGCTGAGGAAGGGTTGACCGCGGGCAAGAAGTGCAGACAGCCTGAACCGTTTTCG
This sequence comes from Mycetocola sp., assembly GCF_046716805.1. GTDB lineage: Bacteria > Actinomycetota > Actinomycetes > Actinomycetales > Microbacteriaceae > Mycetocola_A. The sequence goes on from NZ_JBKJWH010000085.1 coordinate 6,962, forward strand.
GCCAATACGTGATCTGGAGGCCCTGAGCCCACTATCGTGCTTAGAGGGGCCACGCCACCCGTCGGAGAGGAAAGCATGGGAAAGCTGCTCTACGGACTTCCGCCTGTTGAGATCGATGCCAGCGATCGTGAGCTGGCTCATCTGCGGGTCGTGATGATCACCAAACTTCGGCGCGGCGAGATGTTTGCTTTCGCGGTGGACGGCCGGGTCGAGAACGCCGGCACGGGCCGGCGAATTCTCTGGGTACATCCCTCTATCCCGCTGCAGTTCCAATTCGATGGAACAGTCGAGGAGAAGCTCAACAGGGAATGGCTTGAGGAGTTGATGTCCGCAGCGAACAGCGGCGGGAATCTTCGGCTCACACCGGAACCCAGAGAACACGCCTGAGAATGGCGTCCCCGCTGCGGTCAGATATGAGGCTGGACCGACGAAGGCCACACGCGTAAACTTGCGCGAACGGCTACCCGAGACCCCGGTCGCCCCATTCCGCTTCTTGGTCTGGAGGACACCGTGGCATCCGACGTTCCCGCATCCCTTCCCAACTCCTCGGGTCCGCCGCGGAGCCGGCCGAACCCGACGAGTGAATTCTCCGAACTGGCGCACAGGATCCAGTCGTCCGGTCTGATGCATCGCCGATATACGTACTACTGGGCCAAACTGCTCGCCGTGCCGATCGCCTTCGGGTTCGCGATCACGGTGTTCGTCCTCGTGGGCGACACCTGGTGGCAGTTGCTCGTCGCAGCGGGCCTGGCCGTTCTGTTCACGCAGACAGCGTTTCTCGGCCATGACGCCGCGCATCGGCAGATCTTTCGGTCCGGCCGGTGGAACGACTGGACGAGCCTCGTGATCGGCGACCTGTTCGTTGGCATGAGTTACGGGTGGTGGCAGCACAAGCACACCAGGCATCACGCCAACCCGAACAAGGTGGACAGCGATCCGGACATCGAACTGCCGGTGATCTCCTTCACCCCCGAACAGGCGGCGAAACGCCGCAACCCGGTCACCGAGTGGGCAGTCGCGCACCAGGGCGCTTTTTTCTTTCCCATCCTGCTGCTCGAGGGTGTGTCACTCCATGCGTCCAGCGTCCGCCGGGTCTTCAGCCGGGAACACATCGACCGGCGCTGGGTGGAGATTTTTTTCCTCCTCGTTCGACTGGGCGGTTACCTGACTCTTGTGTTCCTCGTGCTGTCGCCGGGGATCGCTTTCGCCTTCCTTGGGGTTCAACTGGGATTGTTCGGCTTGTACATGGGTGTCGCATTCGCACCCAACCACAAGGGAATGCCGCTGGTCCCGCGGGACGCGAAGCTGGACTTCCTGCGCAGGCAGGTGCTGATGAGCCGGAATGTCCGTGGCTCGAGATTTCTCGATGTCGCGCTCGGCGGGCTCAATTATCAGATCGAACATCACCTGTTCCCGTCAATGCCGCGGCCGCACCTGCGGAGGGCAGCCCCGATCATCGCGGCATACTGTCGGGAACGCGGCGTGACCTACACACAGACCGGGCTGTTTGAGTCATACGGGATCGTGTTGCGGTACATCAATCGGGTCGGGTTGGGCCAGAGCGACCCGTTTGCGTGCCCGCTGGTCGCCCAACGGTCGTCATTCTGACCGAGGAAACCACAGGGCGTCAGTCTGCGGTGTGCTCCCCGACGCCGTCGGGACGAGCCTCGTGGTGGCGACGGTCGCGGGTGCGACGGTCCTCCTTCATCTCCGCCTCGAACAGGTGGCGCCTGCCGCCGACGAGTTCCTGCCTCGCCTGCTCCTCCGCGGCGACGAAGGCGCTGTAGTAATTCGCGTCGTAATCTTCGACGATCTGAAAGGTCCACCGTCCCTCGATCACATTGCGGCCGACGATGTCCCGGTCCATCTTCGCGGCCAGTTCCTCGTGCCCTGCCCGCCTCAGCATCTCGATCGCCTCGCCGAGGGCCAGGTCAGCGGTGCCGGTAAGGCGATGGAACCCATAGAGATGTCCCCGGGCGTGTTCGACGACTTCGAGAGCTTCCGACAGTTTGCCCAGCGCTTCAACGGTCGCGTCGCTGACCCCTTCCGGGCGTCGGTGGGCGGAATCAGGGCCGGAGGCAGAGGAAGTCATAGCCAGACATTATGCCGCCGAGGCACAACGAACCGCCATCCCTGCGGGTGATCTGGCAGACTGTGCCGCATGTGCGGAGAAGCCCTCATCGCGTTCGGGAGGACGCTTCCAGGTGTCGTCGTCGACACCGTCGGTGAAGGATCCGGTGCTCCCGAAATCGCGTGGGGCGATTCATTCTTCTACTACGACCCGGAGAACGACGAACGAAACCGGCTGCATCCGTTCACCACGATCGTCACGAAGAACTACACCGGGTTCGACGAGGTGTCCGAGCTGGGCCGATCCGGCGTCTACCGTCTCAACGTCGCCGTCGGTTCGGCCGCGTTCCTCGATCTGCTCGGCTATGCGCCGAGTGCCCACGCGGAGCACACCGGCGAGTTCGATTACAGCCAGCTCGACGTGTTGTTACCGCACCCCGTGTATGCCGCACAGGGTTGGGTTTCGATCCTCAACCCGGGGGTGCGGATGCTGGAGACGGCGAAGACGCTCGTCACCCGCGCCCGCGATCTTGCGGCCGGGCGGTACGAGCGCCGGGCGTCGCGCTGACTCCAGCCGGCCTTCCGTTGCCGGCAGTCGAGGTACCGGTGCGTCTCGAGCGCGCGCCACCTGCGGCGACGAGTGCCAGCGCGAGCCCTACGTACGGATCGACGGTGCCGAGCAGAAGAAGGAAGTCATCTCGCGGTTGCCCGATACATCTGCGAGAACCGGTACTTCGACGACACCTGGGAGGGCCGACTCACCCGACATCGAGGTGCGGCTCGACACCGACTTCTTCGACGAGTCCCGGCCCATCAACAAGAAGGCCGTCGTCGGCCAGGTTCCCGTCCTCTACACCGGCCCTGTCGACCGCTACTTCGACTACTCGCATACCGGGACCTGCAGGCGGGGGAGAAGGACCTGTTCTTCGTCGGCCGTCTCGGCACGTACCAGTACCTCGACATGCACATGGCCATCGGCTCGGCGCTCTCGATGTGGAACAACAGACTGTCGGCGCTCCTCGGCGGGAATTGACCAGCAGTCTTCGGATCACGAACCGCGCCATGGAAGGGATGGACCGCGAACCATGCGAAAACGACCCTTCGACTTCCGCGGTGACGCTGGGAAGTCAAAGGGCCATCGTGTTGTACCGGTGGTGGGACTCGAACCCACACGTCCTTTCGAACAAAGCATTTTGAGTGCTCCGCGTCTGCCATTCCGCCACACCGGCGCGTAACAACGAGGACAAGAGTACCGTAGGATTAACGCGTGACCGAGCCAGATGTAACACCCCCAGCCCCGCGCCGAGTTGTCGTAGCCGAAGATGAATCCCTCATTCGACTCGATATCGTCGAGATCCTCCGAGACAACGGCTTCGAGGTCGTCGGAGAAGCCGGTGATGGGGAAACCGCTGTGGCCCTCGCCACCGAACTCCGGCCCGACCTGGTCATCATGGACGTGAAGATGCCCCAGCTCGATGGCATCTCCGCTGCCGAGCGGCTCAACAAGGCTCAGATCGCCCCGGTTGTCCTGCTCACCGCGTTCAGCCAGAAGGAACTGGTCGAGCGCGCCAGCGAAGCGGGCGCACTCGCGTATGTCGTCAAGCCGTTCACCCCGAACGATCTTCTCCCCGCGATCGAGATCGCCCTCAGCCGTTACCAGCAGATCATCACCCTCGAAGCCGAAGTCGCCGACATGGTGGAGCGGTTCGAGACCCGCAAGCTCGTCGACCGTGCCAAGGGCCTGCTCAACGAGAAGATGGGCCTCACCGAACCGGAAGCGTTCCGCTGGATCCAGAAGGCGTCGATGGACCGCCGCCTGACCATGCACGACGTCGCCCAGGCGATCGTCGAACAGCTCACCGCGAAGAAGTAGAACCAAGCAGCGCATTGACGCGAAACGGGCCGGTTATCCGGCCCGTTCGTCGTTAAGTGCCGGATGCCGCAGGCTCATCCGTCGCAGATGCCGACTTCCCGCTCGCAAAACCGGCATCCGGGACGGACGAACGCACCGTCCTGAGATCCGCGCCGGTTCATCCGTCGCAAACGTCGACTTTCGGACACCGAAGCCGACATCCGCGACAGACGAACGCGCCGTCATCGCGCCCGACCCGGCTCATCCGTCGCAGATGCCGACTTCCCGCTCGCAAAACCGGCATCTGGGACGGACGAAGCGGATGCCGTCAGCCGGCGGGCAGGTCCTTGATCAGGTTGGTGATCCGGATGGTGGAGCACCTGCGGCCCTGTTCGTCGGTCACCGCGATCTCGTGCACGGTCATCGACCGACCCAGGTGGATCGGCGTGCAGACCCCGGTGACGATCCCCGAGGTGGCTGACCGGGTGTGAGTCGCGTTGATGTCGATGCCGACCGCCAGCTTTCCGGCGCCGGCCCACAGGTTCGCCGACATCGAACCGAGTGACTCACCGAGCACAACGTACGCGCCGCCGTGGAGCAGCATTGCCGGCTGGGTGTTGCCCTCCACCGGCATCGTCGCTACGGCTCGGTCGACGGAGAATTCGAGGAACTCGATGCCCATCTTTGCCGCAAGCGCACCCCCGCCACGTCGCAGCACGTAGTCGAGATCGTTCGGTGTGGTATTGGTCATCGTCGCCTTTGCTCCTGCTCGAAACCCACTGTCGCAAGTCGCTTGTAGGCTGGTGTGGTGTCGGACAACGAAAAGCCTACCCTCCTCGTCATTGACGGTCATTCCCTAGCATTCCGGGCGTTCTACGCGCTCCCGGTCGACAGTTTCTCGACGAAGGACGGGCAGCACACCAACGCCATCCATGGCTTTCTCGCGATGCTCATCAACCTCCTTCGCGACCACAAACCGACGCACATCGCGGTGGCTTTCGACATCTCACGCTCCAGTTTCCGCACCCGCGAGTACCCGGAGTACAAGGGCACTCGGGGCGAGACCCCTTCAGAGTTCATCGGCCAGGTTCCGCTCCTGCAGGACGCCCTTGCGGCGATGAACATCACCACCATCTCGATCGAGGACTACGAGGCCGACGACATCCTCGCCACGCTCTCCGTCCAGGGTAAGGAGCAGGGCTTCCGCGTTCTCGTCGTCTCCGGCGACCGCGACACAATCCAGCTCGTCAACGACGACGTCACCCTGCTTTACCCGTCGCGCATGGGCGTCTCCGACCTCACCCTCTACGACGCCGCCAAGGTGATGGAACGGTACGGCATCCAGCCGCACCAGTACCCAGAGGTCGCCGCGCTCGTCGGCGAGACGAGCGACAACCTCCCCGGCGTCCCCAAGGTCGGCGAGAAGACCGCGGTGAAGTGGCTGAACCTGTACGGCTCGCTCGACGGCATCCTCGAGAACGCCGACAAGATCGGCGGCAAAGTCGGCGAGAGCCTCCGCGAGCACAAAGACAACGCCATCCGCAACCGCAAGCTCAACCACCTGCTCACCGACGTGACTCTGCCGGTGACCCTCGACACGCTCGTCAAGAAGCCCATCGATCAGCAGGCGGTGCGCGACATCTTCGGCCGGCTCGAGCTGCGGACCATGCTGGACCGCCTGTTCAAGGCGGAGGGCGTCGATGAGGAGAGCGAAGCATCCGTTTCGCCGTCCGCCGGCGGACTCGCCAGCCCGGTGCCGCAGCAGCTTCTCGACGAGGAGCTCGGCGCCTGGCTCACCCGCGCTGTCGCCGCCCACCCGAACGGTCTCGGCTTCACCGTCGACGTGCACGAAGGAAAGCCCGCAGGCATGGGCATCTCCACGCCAACGGAGTGCGTGGCCGTCGGCTGGCTTCCCGGCCGCGCCGACTACGCGCCGTTCGAGGACTGGCTGGCCAGCCCTGCACCGAAGCTGATGAACGACGCCAAGCGGCAGCTCAAGGCGCTCAAGAACGCCGGACTTCCGTTCGACGGGCTCGCCTATGACACTCACGTCGCCGGCTGGCTGCTCCGCCCCGGCGGCCAGGACAAGACCCTCTCCGACCTCGTCAGCCGCTATCTCGACGAAACCCTCCCGGTCTCCGACCCGAACCAGCTCGTCCCGGTGAACGAACCGGCATCCGCACCCGTCGAGGCCTGGTACACGCTCCGGCTCGTCGATGCACTCAACGAGGCGCTCGACTCCGGCTCCCGAAACGTGCTCACCTCCATCGAGGTGCCCACCCTGCTCACGATCGTCGACATCGAACTGCGCGGCGTCACCGTCAACCACACCCAACTCACCGAATTGAGTGCCGAACTGGCCGCGAAGGCCGCCGACCTGGCATCCCGGGCATACGCGATCATCGGGCACGAAGTAAACCTCGGCTCGCCGAAACAGCTGCAGGACGTGCTGTTCAACGAATTGGACATGCCGAAGACCCGCGCGAACAAGACCGGCTTCTCGACGGATGCCGGTGCGCTGGCCGACCTGCAAGCGTCGAACCCGCATCCTTTCCTCGGGCTCCTCCTCGAACACCGTGACGCGTCGAAGCTGCGCCAGATCGTCGAGACCGTCGACAAAGCCATCGGGAGCGACGGCCGGGTCCACACCAGCTACGTGCAGACCGGCACCACCACGGGCCGGATCTCGTCGACCGACCCGAACCTCCAGAACATCCCCGTTCGCACCGAAGAGGGACGCCGCATCCGGGCATCGTTCGAGGCAGGTGCCGGCTACGAGACGCTGCTCACCGCAGACTACTCACAGATCGAAATGCGCATCATGGCGCACCTCTCGGGCGACGAAGGGTTGATCGAGGCATTCCGTTCAGGTGAAGACCTGCACCGGTTCGTCGGTTCCCGGATCTTCGGTGTCGACCCGGCGGATGTGACGAACGAGATGCGAACGAAGGTCAAGGCGATGTCGTACGGCCTGGCCTACGGGCTCAGTGCGTTCGGGCTGTCGAAACAATTGCGGATCGACTCCTCCGAGGCGAAGGCGCTCATGAGCGACTACTTCGCCCGTTTCGGCGCCGTGCGCGACTACCTCCGCAATGTCGTCGAACAGGCCGTCGAAGACGGCTACACGACAACCCTCTTCGGCCGCCGCCGGCCGTTCCCAGACTTGAAGAGCCCCAACCGGGTGCTGCGCGACAACGCGCAACGAGCAGCCCTCAACGCTCCCATCCAGGGCTCCGCCGCCGACATCATGAAGATCGCCATGATCAACATCGAAGCCGACACTGCGGCTCAGAATCTGGGGTCACGCATGCTCATGCAGGTGCATGATGAACTGATCTTCGAAGTGGTCGAGGGGGAGTGGGACGCCCTCGAGGCGATTGTCCGCACCCGGATGGCGGGCGCCGCGGACCTGACCGTGCCGCTCGACGTCCACGTCGGTCGGGGTCACAACTGGGACGCCGCCGCGCACTGAACTCCGTGACGGGCGGGCGCCACTGTCCTATGCTCGACTCCATGACTGAACCCACGCGCGCCCCGTCTGCCGTCGATGCCATCGCCGAGGACTGGGTCGACACGCTCGTCGACCTCGACCCGCTGGTCGGAACGTACATCGGACGCGCTGAGGCGAACAGCAGGTTCGGCGACTTCTCCCCAGCCGGGCATGACCGGTACGTCGCCGAGGCGAAGCGGACACTGGCCGCGCTCGAGGCGGCACAGCCCGCCGACGGCATCGATGAGGTCACCAAAACGGATCTTGCCAGCGAGCTGCGCCTCGACCTGGAGAGCGCGGAGGCCCAGCTTCACCTGCGCGACCTCAACGTCATCGCATCGCCGGCTCAGGGCATCCGGGAGATCTTCGACATCATGCCGACAGCGACCGTCGACGACTGGGACGACATCTCCACACGGCTGAAGGCCCTCCCTGGAGCCGTCGCCGGCTACATCGAGACCCTCCGCCTCGGCATCGAACGCGGAGTCACCCCCGCCAAGCGGCAGGTGCGCGAGGTCTTCGAACAGGCCAAGAAGTACGGCGCAGACGAAGGATTCTTCCTCGGACTGGCCGCCACGGCATCTCCGGCTGAAGGCCAGCTTCCAGCCTCCCTTGCCTCCGACCTCTCAGCGAACGCCGGGCAGGCCGCCGTCGCCTACCGCTCCCTCGCCGATTTCCTCGCCCATGAGCTTGAGCCGGTCGCCCAGGAACAGGATGCCGTCGGCCGCGAACTCTACGCCCTTCAGTCACGCAGGTTCCTCGGCGCCACCATCGACCTCGACGAAACGTACGAATGGGGCATCGGCGAGCTCGCCAGCATGGTGGACGAGCAGGAATCCATCGCCCGTGAAATCAAAGCCGGCGCGAGCGTCGAGGAAGCCATCGCGTTCCTCGACGGCGAGCCCAGCCGCAAACTGCACGGCACGGACGCACTTCAGAAGTGGATGCAGGAAACCAGCGACCGCGCGGTCGCCGAACTCGGGAAGAGCCATTTCGACATCCCCGAAGAGATCCGGACGATCGAATGCATGATCGCTCCCACCCAGGAGGGCGGCATCTATTACACCGGCCCCACAGATGACTTCTCACGCCCGGGCCGGATGTGGTGGTCGGTGCCCGAGGGTGTCACCGAGTTCGATACCTGGCGTGAACTCACGACCGTCTACCACGAGGGCGTCCCCGGTCACCACCTGCAGATCGGCCAGGCGGTGTACAACCGGGCGAAGCTCAACACCTGGCGGAGGCAGCTGGCCGGAACGTCAGGCCATGCGGAAGGCTGGGCGCTTTACGCCGAGAGGCTGATGGAGCAGCTCGGTTACCTCGACGACCCCGCAGACCGGCTCGGGATGCTCGACGGTCAGCGGATGCGTGCGGCGCGCGTGGTGCTCGACATCGGTGTGCACCTCGGCAAACCGCACCCGGACGGCAGCGGGACGTGGACCGCAGACGACGCGTTCGCGTTCCTCGGCAAGAACGTGAACATGAACGAGGGCTTCGTGCGCTTCGAGGTCAACCGCTATCTCGGCTGGCCGGGCCAGGCCCCGTCGTACAAGGTCGGACAGCGGATCTGGGAACAGCTCCGCGACGAATACGCACGCCGCGAAGGTGACGCGTTCGACATCAGGGAGTTCCATAGGAAGGCGCTGGACCTCGGCGGCGTCGGTCTCGACACCCTGAAGCGCTCCCTCCTTGCCGGCTGATCCCGGGGGGCGATCGTGTGGTCATCGCCGGGGTTCGGTTTTCTCGACGCTGCCGTCAGCGCTGCACAGCGGTTGCGGCGTCCGGCGAGCCCACGTTCCACTCCTGGTATCCCGAGCACCACGCGGACTCGGACGACACGATGACGACGCCTGGGTACCCGTCGAGCATGGCTTCGAGCTGGCCCTGGGCCGCGGAATCAAGCCGACCGTCGATGTCGTCAAGCAGCAGCAATGCCGGGGATCCGAGCATCGCACGGGCCACCATGAGCCCCGCGACCTGTGCCGCGTCCAGCGGAATCCCGCCGCGGCGCAGCTGCGTTTTCGCACCGTGATCCAGCGAATCGATGCACAGCCCCAGCCGCCCCGCGACTGCAAGGGCCAGGTCCCGGTTCGCGTCTGGGTGCCGGTACCGCAGCGCGCGCAGCACGGTGCCGCGTTCGGGCACCATTGCGGAGTATGCCGCGCCGATGAGCCGGCGTCGTTTCTTCTCTCCCACGGCGCCCGGGATCACCCCGGCCACGACATAGTCCCATGCCCGGCCTGCAGCGTCCTGTCCCAGGTCACCGACGATGGGGCCCGCGTCCGTGCGCGCGGTGGCCAGTATGTTGAACAGCTCGCCGCGCCGCCGCGCATCGCCGCCGACCATGCGAATGCGGGCGCCCGGTTCGGCGTCCAACTCAGGGATGGGGTGCGAGTCGATCTCGACTCCGCACAGCCACACCCCGCCGACGGGTCGGGCCGGGCTCAGGGTCTCCGGTCGCGAAACCATCCTGATCGTTATGTCCTCTCCGGACCTCAGCGTGGTTTCCTCGTCGAGCAACGGGGCAAGAATGCGTCGGGCGGCCCGGTAGTTCTGCCGGTATTCCACGATGCGCCCCCACTCACCCACTGGCGCCGCGCACAGTCCCAGTAGGGTCAAGGCCGTGGCGATCTGTCCGGCGTCCAAAGCCACGCTCCTGGCGATGACCACCGCAATGGCGGCGGCCACCAGCGGCATGCCCAGGGAGCAGGCGCGCAACACACCGGCCAGGCGCGCCCGGTGTACTGCCGCGTCCATAACCTTATGGCCGCTGACTTCCACCCGTGCCAGCTCTCGTGCCACGCCGCCGGACGCGACCACCGCGGACGAAGCGGCGACGGTGTCGGCGATACGCGCGGCAAGGTTGCCGCGGTGCCGCCGCAGAACCCGGGCACGTTGAAAGGCGGGTCTGGCGAGCAGGAGCAGCGCGGCGCCCAGCACCAGCACCGGAAGCCCAAGCGCCGGCGCCAGAAGGGGATTCAGCACCCAGAGGCCGACCATCGAGATGAGAACCAGAGGGATACCGGCCAGCATCGGGGCGATTCCCTGAGCCACCCAGTTGCGCACCGAGGACAGGTCGTTGCTCGCCCTGGCCACGGTGATGCCCACAGAGGGGGCCTTCCGTGCCAGCAGCGAGTGAGAGATCAGCGAAACGCGCAACTGTGCCACGTAATGCTGTCCGAGCTTCTCGGCGAACACCCGCTCCAGGTATCGACCGTAGCCGAGCACCAGAATCAGCGCGCCGATGCCGGCGACGACGGGGAGCTTCGCGCCGCCGTTCACGAGGCTTCCGACCAGGAGGGCGATCGTCACACCAAGCGCACCGCACAGTGTGGCAATGGCCAGCAGCGCGGCAAACAGCGCACGGCGCCTCCCGGTGATGAGCTTCGGCAGCCGCGCTGCGCGACCCCGAATACCGGTGTCCTTCGCGGAATCCACCGGTTCTGCCGCACCTTCCCGCGTGCCGCCCATCCGTGCACCTGCAGCGCTCACAGCAAGGCGGCGCGCACCGGGATCAGGGCGGCGGCGACTTCGGGACGGCACAGGTCGTAGGTGACGATGACGGGGACGTCGATCCAGGCCGAGGCCTCCGCGGCGGCCAGGGGCGAAGCGGTGAGCAGGCCGGAGACGGCTGCCACCGGCACCGCGGCGTCATGCAGCAGGTCCAGTCCGGCGCGGGCGCCCAGAGCATCCTGAGCTGCGAACACGACGGTGTCCACATAGGTGGCGAAGAGCGGGTCGCGCAGCAGTCTGGAGGTTTCGCCCTGGTAAAGCCCGTCGGCGATCTCGATGACCACCACATCGGCGCCAAAGGCAGCCTGCTCGTCGATCATCGCGGCGAGCAGGTTGCGAACCTCTTCGTAGGCGAGCTTGAAGGTGGTGGGGTATCCGAAGTCGGTGAAGTCGCAGACCGGAAACGCACCGGCGTCGATGAACAGGTTGGGGTCGTTGCCCGCGCCAGTTCCGGTCGCCTTGCCCGCTGCCACAGTGAGACCGGCGTTGGACAGCCCGTTGACCAGGCAGGCGAGCGTGGTGGACTTGCCCGAGTTCATCGATGTGCCCAGAACGGCGATGACCGGCGGGCGCCGGGAGCCCAGCGCGGCGACCGCGGCCAGTGACGGGCTGCCGACCTGCAGGGGAGAGAAGTCGCGCAGGTTCACTACGCCCTCCCTGGTTGCCAGGAGGCCGATCGGTTCGATCGCGGTGGCGGCTCCGATCGAAGCGTGTGTCTCGATCACGTATCCGGCGAGCCCGCCGCCTGCGACGAGGTGGCAGGGCTCGAGGGAATCCGGCACGTGTGCCAGAAACTGGTCAGGGGCGTAGCGGTTGCCGTATGCGACCATGATCTCCTGGCCGACGAACAAGAGCTGGCGGCGGGAGGTCGGAGATTCCAGCCGCGTGTGCTTGCCCAGTTCTGTGACGCGCGCAATGACGACATCTCCGGCTTCGGGGTGAACCTCGGACCCGGCCAGCATGTGGAAGTCCTCAGGTCGCTTGGTGAATTCGGTGGCGACAAAACGCGTGGTGTAGGCGGCCCGGACCTTCACCGCCCGCTCCGCCCCAATCTGTACGCGGGTGTATCGGCCGTCAGTAACCTCACGTGCATCGAGGTCATCGGTGTCGAGGCTGGGGCTGATGCTCATATCGGTAATCCTTCTCAGTGCCAGGAACTCCATGCCGCCCCGCTTCGGCCGCAAGCACAATGCCTTGCATTGCTCCCCAGCCTGCATCGCCAAAGTAAGCGGCAGGTGAACAAACCACGGATGTACTGTTTCGGGATTACGACTGGGAGCAGCTCCGGGACGAGTACTCGCGCCGCCAGGGCGACGCCTTCGACATCAAGGAGTTCCACAAGAAGTCGCTGGACCTCGGCGGCGTCGGTGTCGACACCCTGAAGCGCACCCTGCTGGCCGGCTGAACGGCCTCCCGCCCGGTCGCCTCGTCGACGTCCCCACCGCTGGCATGGTGCCAACGGGGTGCTTCATCAACCTGAGACGGTCCAGGAGTCAGAAACGCCGGGAGGTGGTGGAGATGGGACCTGTCTTATCGGCAAACTTGTGGAGCTTGCCATCCTCGGCCGCGCGGAGGCGCGGATGGAACTCGACAATTTCAGGGCACTCGTCGAGCAGGAAGCGCCGAAATGATGTCCAGGTCAGTACTCCTACGTCGGTGTGGCCACCACGTTCCAGACGCCGAACACCGAGAGCGCGAGGTAGAAGACGAAAGGCGGAATGTCGTGGGCGATCACGAACAGGGCGGTGAAGGCCGCGGTCGCACTGAGCAGCAAGACTCCGATCCACGTCTCATGCTAAAGGCTGGCCATACCGAGTAGTGCCAGGCCCGGAAGTGTGAGCCAGACGTACCCCAACCACGGCCCCGCCGGAAGTTCGCCTCGGGCGAATTCCTCGATCCGCCGACCACGACGCGCACAGGCGACAGCCCATAGCGCCGCTCCCACGAACAACGCGGTTCCGGCGGCAGCTGCCATTCATCGGTCATGTACCACTCAACTCAGTGACCTGATCTTTGATGGCGACGCTACGCTGCGGCGTGCCATGACTCAACACCCAGCGTGCACGGTCAGCGCCATCCGCTCCTTCACCGGTGCTCCATTCCGGGGGGTTCGACGATGCCGGCGGGTGTCGACGGTGCAGACTGTGCCGACGGGCGCACGTCACGATCGCCGCACCCGTCATCGGTAGGCTCTACAGGTACGGCGGAGCATTCACCTACTCCGTCGGCAGCGAGGCGGATGTCGTGAGCTAACACGTTGCCATCGCAGGCATCCGACCGCCCCCGTCCGCCCCTGAACCGGAGACCGCTGAATGACTCAGATCGCCCTCGTCAGCCATGGCCTGACCGATCCCGCTCTTCGTGATGACGACCTTCCGCTCCTCGTCGACGGTCTCACGCAGGCGGGCCTGCCGGCGCAGGTGGCGCTCTGGACCGACCCGTCGGTGCGCTGGGAGGACTTCGGCCTCGTGGTTCTCCGTTCGCCGTGGGACTACCCCGACGCCGCTCCGGAGTTCCTTGCCTGGCTCGACCGCGTGGCATCCGTTGTTCGCGTGCTGAACGCGCCGGCACTGGTCCGCTGGAACATCGACAAGACGTACCTCCGCGAAATCGCCGCCGCCTCCACCGTTCCGCTGGTGCCGACGACGTTCTGCACCACGCTCGGCGAAGTGGTGACAGCGCTGGCAGTCCTTCGGCCGGGTCGCGTTGTGATCAAGCCGTCGGTGTCCGCGGGTTCGCAGAACACCGGGTTGTTCGAAGCCGGCGATCCCTCCGTGCTCCTCCTCGCACGGCAGATCCTCGCCCTCGGCAAGGTTGTGATGGTTCAGCCGGCGATCGACGGGGTGCAGGAGCGCGGGGAGCGTGCCCTCCTCTACTTCAACGGCCGGTTCAGCCACGCGATCTCCAAGGGCCCGCTGCTGGCCGTGGGCGGGGGACTGCTCGGCGGAACGTACGTCGAGACGATCCACTCGATCAACGCCGAGCCGGCCGAACGTGCCGTCGGTGACGCCCTCATCGCTGCGGCCGTCACGGTCCTCCTCGGGCGCGGGTTGTCCGAATCCGATGCCGTTCCTCTTTATGCCCGGATCGATATCGTCGACGACCCCGTCCTCGGGCCGCTCGTGCTCGAAGCCGAGCTCTTCGAACCGTCGTTGTTTCTCGGCTCCGCGCCGGATGCCGTCGGCAATTTCGTCGCGGCCGTGCGGGAGCGACTCGCTCCCGAGCCGGTTTGAGGCGTCCGTTTGTCGGCCAAGATACTCATTTGCGGCTCGCCCGAGATTCCCGATAGACTGACATGTCACTTTTGTGACGTTCTATCCGTTCGCCGTGCACGGAAAACACCCTGACAATTCACGATTGGCAGGATCGTGTCGGCCCGAAATCAGTCCTCACTGGAGCAACCACTACATGACAACCGCAACGACCGCCAAGCAGGTCGCTATCAACGACATCGGATCGGCTGAAGACTTCCTGGCCGCGGTCGAGAAAACACTGAAGTTCTTCAACGACGGAGACCTCATCGAAGGTACCGTCGTCAAGATCGATCGCGACGAGGTCCTCCTCGATGTCGGCTACAAGACCGAGGGTGTTATTCCCTCGCGCGAACTTTCGATCAAGCACGACGTGGACCCCAGCGAGGTCGTCCAGGTCGGCGACATGGTCGAAGCCCTCGTCCTCCAGAAGGAAGACAAAGAAGGTCGTCTCATCCTGTCCAAGAAGCGCGCACAGTACGAGCGCGCGTGGGGCGACGTTGAGAAGATCAAGGAAACCGATGGCGTCGTGACCGGTTCGGTCATCGAGGTCGTCAAGGGCGGCCTCATCGTCGACATCGGCCTCCGTGGCTTCCTGCCCGCATCGCTCATCGAGCTGCGCCGGGTTCGCGACCTCACGCCGTACCTCGGCCAGGAGATCGAAGCCAAGATCCTCGAACTTGACAAGAACCGCAACAACGTTGTGCTTTCGCGTCGCGCGCTGCTCGAGCAGACCCAGTCTGAGAGCCGCACCACGTTCCTGAACAACCTCCAGAAGGGGCAGGTCCGCAAGGGCGTCGTCTCGTCGATCGTCAACTTCGGTGCGTTCGTCGACCTCGGTGGCGTCGATGGTCTCGTCCACGTCTCAGAGCTCAGCTGGAAGCACATTGAGCACGCTTCTGAGGTCGTCGAGGTTGGCCAGGAGGTCACCGTCGAGATCCTCGAAGTGGACCTCGACCGTGAGCGTGTCTCCCTGTCGCTCAAGGCGACGCAGGAAGACCCGTGGCAGGTTTTCGCCCGCACCCACGCCATCGGCCAGGTTGCACCGGGCAAGGTCACCAAGCTCGTTCCGTTCGGTGCGTTCGTTCGCGTCGCAGACGGCATCGAGGGGCTCGTTCACATCTCCGAGCTCAGCGGCAAGCACGTCGAACTCGCCGAGCAGGTTGTCTCGGTCAGTGACGAGGTCTTCGTCAAGGTCATCGACATCGACCTCGAACGCCGCCGCATCTCGCTGAGCCTCAAGCAGGCCAACGAAGGCGTCGACCCCGAGGGCACCGAGTTCGACCCGGCACTCTACGGAATGCTCACCGAGTACGACGACCAGGGCAACTACAAGTACCCTGAAGGCTTCGACCCGGAGACCAACGAGTGGAAAGAGGGCTTCGACACCCAGCGCGAGAAGTGGGAGCAGGACTACGCTGCAGCCCAGGCTCGCTGGGAAGCTCACAAGAAGCAGGTTGCGACCGCCGCGACGGAAGAGGCCGCAGCAGCGTCCGCCCCTGCCGCGGGTTCGACCTTCTCGAGCGAGACCGCAGGCAGCGGCACCCTCGCAGACGACGAGTCGCTTGCGGCTCTTCGCGAGAAGCTGACCAGCAACTCTTAAGCACCATCTCACGACGACAGGCCGGTACCGAACAGGGGCCGGCCAGTCGTCGTGGTCCCATGCCCACCCCATCCATTCCCCCGCAAGTAGGGGGGCGAGCTGATCCGTCCGACTGCTAACGTTGGGCGTGAATGCTGCGAGTTGGGGGCGGCTCCCTGTTCAAACTAACTACAGAAGGCGCGACGTGGACGTTGGTTCTCTAAGGCAATACCTGGCGACGGACATCTCGAACGAGAAGTCTCTGAGGAACAGTCCCCAGCAGGAACGAAGCCGCCAGAGTCTCGAAACGGTCCTTCGGGTTTGCGGCGAGATCATCGACGAGTCAGGGCACGCAGGTGTGACGACCGCCGAAGTTGCAAAACGCGCCGAGATGGCCATCGGAACGGTCTACCGTTTCTTCCCCGACCGGATCGCCCTCATGCTCGGCGTCTACCAGTACATGCAGGACCAGTACGTCGCCCTGTGCATCGAGAAGCTGCTCGAAGCGAACCCCGCCACGTGGCAGGAGACGCTGGGGATCATGACCGACACCTCTGTGCTCGCCCGCCGCACCATTCCCGGTTTCAAGGCAACCCAGTACCGGATCCTCGGTGACGAGGAAGCTCAGGAACAGTACCTCAAGGGATCGAAGGGATTCGTCGCAGCCGTCGCCGGCCTCCTTGCCCAGTTCGATTTCCCGACAGACGAGCGGTGGCTGGTTCACCTCAACGTCGCGGTTGAGCTTTCCCGCGCCCTGCAGCGGCTCGCCTTCGACGCGTCACCGGATGGCGACGCGTGGCTCCTGGCCGAGGCGCGCTCCGTCCCGATCGGTTACCTCGAGGGCCACCTCGTCCCGGTCGCCTGACAGCGCGGACATCGTGTACCTGATCGGCCTGACCGGCGGCATCGCGTCAGGCAAGTCCACCATCGCGAGACGCCTGACAGAACACGGCGCTATCCTCGTCGACGCCGACCAGTTGTCGCGAGAAGCCGTCGAATCCGGAACGCCCGCGCTGGCTGCAATCGTCGAACGATTCGGCAGGCACGTTCTGAACCCGGACGGCAGCCTCAACCGCGCCGCGCTCGGCGACATCGTGTTCTCCGACCCCGACGCCCTGGCAACGCTCAACGAGATCGTGCACCCCGCCGTCCGGTCCCTCAGCTCCCAGCGCATCGCCGAGGCGGAACGCGCTGACCCTGCGGCGGTCGTCGTTTACGACATCCCCCTGCTCGTCGAGTCGCGCAACGAGTACCCCTTCGACCTCATCGTGGTCGCGCAGGCCACTCCTGCCACCCGGATGGCGCGCCTCACCGAAACGCGCGGTATGCCCGCAGACGAGTCACGTCGACGGATCGACGCGCAGGCGAGCGATGACGAGCGCCTCGCCGTCGCCGACGTGATCATCGACACCGACGGCAGCCTGGAAAACACGATCGCGCAGGCGGACCGGCTGTGGGAGAGAATCCAGACGGAGAAGGCCCGATAGGGTTCCCCGCTTCATTGTCGGTGCACCTGCTTAGACTCGACGTATGCAACCCACCCGCTCCGTGCATCCCTTCGAGGTCATCAGCGAATACACCCCGAGCGGCGACCAACCCAAAGCGATCGCCGAGCTCAGCGCCCGAATCAACGCCGGCGAGACGGATGTCGTGCTGCTCGGCGCCACAGGAACCGGCAAGTCGGCGACGACCGCGTGGCTGATCGAAGCCGTCCAGCGCCCCACCCTCGTTCTTGCGCACAACAAAACCCTCGCCGCCCAGCTGGCCAACGAGTTCCGCGAGCTGATGCCGAACAACGCCGTCGAGTACTTCGTCTCCTACTACGACTACTACCAGCCCGAGGCGTACGTCCCCCAGACCGACACCTTCATCGAGAAGGACTCGTCCGTCAACGCCGAAGTGGAGCGGTTGCGGCACTCGACCACCAACTCCCTGCTGAGCCGCCGCGACGTCATCGTCGTTTCGACCGTCTCCTGCATCTACGGACTCGGCAAGCCCGAGGAGTATCTCAACGCCATGATGGCGCTGCAGGTCGGCCAGCGCGTCGACCGGGACTGGCTGATCCGCAAGTTCATTTCGATGCAGTACAACCGCAACGACGTCGATTTCTCCCGCGGCAACTTCCGGGTCCGCGGCGACACCATCGAGATCATTCCCGTCTACGAAGAACTCGCCATCCGGATCGAAATGTTCGGCGACGAGATCGAAGGGTTGTACTCACTGCACCCGCTGACCGGCGACATCGTCCGCAAACTCGAATCGGTGTCCGTCTTCCCCGGGTCCCACTACGTCGCGAGCACCGACGTGATGCAGCGCGCCGTTGGCACCATCCAGGTGGAACTCGAGGAGCGCCTCGCCGAGCTGGAACGGCAGGGCAAACTTCTCGAAGCCCAGCGGCTGCGGATGCGTACGACCTTCGATCTCGAGATGATGCAGCAGATCGGCTTTTGTTCGGGTATCGAGAATTACTCCAGGCACATGGACGGTCGGGCGCCCGGTCAGGCCCCGCACTGCCTGATCGATTATTTCCCCGATGATTTCCTCGTCGTGATCGACGAATCGCATGTCACCGTTCCGCAGATCGGGGCGATGTACGAAGGCGATTCCTCGCGCAAGCGCACCCTCGTCGAACACGGGTTTCGTCTCCCGAGCGCACTCGACAACCGACCGCTCAAGTGGAACGAATTCAAGGACCGGGTCGGGCAGGCGGTGTACCTCTCCGCAACGCCGGGGCGATACGAGATGGGGGTCGCCGACGGCGTGGTCGAGCAGATCATCCGCCCGACCGGGCTCGTTGATCCTCAGATCATCGTCAAGCCGTCGAAAGGCCAGATCGACGATCTGCTCGAGGAGATCCGGTTTCGGGCCGGGCGGGACGAACGCGTCCTGGTCACAACTCTCACGAAGAAGATGGCGGAAGAGCTCACCGACTTCCTCACCGAAGCCGGCGTGCGCGTGCGCTACCTGCACTCCGATGTCGACACCCTCCGCCGGGTCGAGCTGCTCAGCGAGCTGCGATCGGGACTCTACGACGTCCTCGTCGGCATCAACCTGCTCCGTGAGGGCCTCGACCTTCCGGAGGTCTCGCTCGTGGCCATCCTCGACGCCGACAAGGAGGGCTTCCTTCGCTCGTCGACGTCACTCATCCAGACGATCGGTCGCGCCGCACGCAACGTGTCAGGTGAAGTGCACATGTACGCAGATGTGCTGACAGATTCGATGAATCGGGCGATCGAGGAGACGACGAGACGCCGGGAGACTCAGGTGGCGTACAACCTCGAGCACGGCATCGACCCCACACCGCTGCGAAAGAAGATCGCCGACATCACGGATGCCCTCGCACGAGAGGGAGCTGACACCGCCCAGATGCTCGCCCACCGCGACGGCAGGAAGAAGAGCCCGACGCCGCGACTGCGCCGTGAGGGAATCGCATCGGAGGGTGCCGCTGAACTCGAGTCGATCATCGCCGACCTCAACACGCAAATGCTGGCGGCTGCGGCCGAGCTCAAATTCGAACTCGCCGGCCGGTTGCGTGACGAGCTGTCCGATCTGAAACGAGACCTGCGCCAAATGGAGAAGGCCGGGCATCTCGGCTGAGCCAGGGTCAGTCGTCGTTCTCTTCGAAGAGCGGGGCGCCGAGCCCGTGCTCACCGATTAGGGGAACGAAAGTGACGCCGCCGAGGTCATCCATCCGGGGCAATCGGTCCGGCCCAAGGGTGAAGCGTTTCAGCTTCTGGCCGAAACCGGGCGTGCCGAGGGGCATCACGAGCCGCCCACCGTCCTTCAACTGCTCCAGCCACGGGTCGGGGACCCGCGGCGCCGCCGCGGCGACGACGATCGCATCATACGGGGCGGCATCCGGCCACCCAAGCGTCCCGTCTCCGGTCACCACCGAAACGTTCGAGTAGCCGAGCCGTTCGAGCACTTCGCGCGCCCCGTCCGCCAGCTCCGGATGCCGTTCGATCGACACCACGTCCGCCACGATCTCGGCCAGAACCGCGGCCGCATAGCCCGAACCGGTGCCGACATCGAGCACGGAACTGCGCTCACCGACTTGCGCAGCTTCCACCGTGAGGGCGACGATGTACGGCTGCGAAATCGTCTGCCCTGCGCCGATCGGCAACGGGTGATCCTCATAGGCGCTCGACCGCGACAGCCGGCGAACGAACTCCTCGCGAGGCACACGCCGCATCGCGTCGAGGACACGGGGATCCCGGATGCCACGAGCAGCGATCTGGTCCGCCACCATCCGTTCCCTCTTCGCAGCGTAGGCGTCCATAGCCCTCATTGTGCACCCCGGGGAAGGTGATGTCAGTGGGTCAAAGTAGACTCGTGAGGTGTCAATCTCGAAGGTCAACTCCACGTCAAAACTCAGCGTTCGCGGCGCCCGTGTGCACAACCTGCACAATGTCGACCTCGACATCCCCCGAGACTCCCTCGTGGTCTTCACCGGTTTGTCCGGCTCAGGAAAGTCGTCGCTCGCCTTCGACACGATCTTCGCTGAAGGCCAGCGCCGCTATGTCGAATCATTGTCGGCGTATGCCCGCCAGTTCCTCGGCCAGGTCGACCGACCAGACGTCGACTTCATCGAGGGCCTCAGCCCAGCGGTGTCGATCGACCAGAAATCGACCAACCGCAACCCGCGCTCCACCGTCGGCACGATCACCGAGGTCTACGACTACATGCGGCTTCTCTGGGCGCGTATCGGCGTGCCCCACTGCCCGGAATGCGGTGAGCCGATCGAACGACAGACCGTGCAGCAGATCGCCGACCAGCTGATGGAGCTCGAGGCAGGCACCCGCTACATGGTGATGAGCCCCATCGTGTCGCAGAAGAAGGGCGAGTTCGTCGACCTGTTCAAGGAGCTGGCAGCCAAGGGTTACGCCCGAGCCCTCGTCGACGGCGAGCAGGTCCAGCTCAACGAGCCACCCACGCTCAAGAAGTCGTACAAGCACGACATCTCGGTTGTCGTCGACCGGCTCGTCGCCGGCCCGGACGCCCTCACCCGGCTCACCGACTCGCTCGAAACCGCTCTGGGACTCACCGACGGCGTGGTCCAGATCAAACTCGTCGACGAGGACGGCCCTGACGCGGTGCGCTCGTACAGCGAGAAGCTCTCCTGCCCGAACAACCACCCGGTCCAGCTCACCGAAATCGAGCCGCGCACCTTCAGCTTCAACGCGCCGTTCGGCGCCTGCCCGGAGTGTTCGGGGCTCGGGACCCGCATGTCGGTCGACCAGGACCTGCTCATCGGCGATGAGGACCTCAGCATCGACGACGGCGTGATCATTCCGTGGACCACACAGGGCAAGGGGCTTTACCAGTACTACGAGAAGCTCCTCGAGGGCCTCGCCCGAGACCTCGACTTCTCCCTTCGGACCCCGTGGAAGAAACTTCCGGCGAAAGTACAGGAAGCCGTTCTGCGCGGTGAGAATTTCAAGGTGAAGGTCAAGTGGAAGAACCGGTACGGCCGTGAGGTCAGTTACACCTCCGGCTTCGAGGGCGTCATGCCCTACATCGAACGTCAGTACGCCCAGGCCGAAACCGACGTCCAGCGCGCCCGCTGGGGGGAGTACCTCCGCGAGATCCCCTGCCCTGTCTGCGACGGCAAGCGGCTCAAACCCGAGGTGCTCAGCGTGCTCATCCACGGCGCCAACATCGCGGATGTCGCCTCACTGAGCCTCACCGACGCACGCGAGTTCATGGATCAGATGGACCTGACCGACCGCGAAGGAATGATCGCCGCGCAGGTGCTCCGCGAGATCAAGGTCCGACTCGACTTTTTGATCCAGGTCGGGTTGAACTACCTCAACCTCTCGCGCACCGCCGGCTCGCTCTCCGGCGGCGAGGCGCAGCGCATCCGGCTGGCGACCCAGATCGGGTCGGGGCTGACCGGTGTTCTCTACGTCCTCGACGAACCGAGCATCGGGCTTCACCAGCGCGACAACCGCCGCCTCATCCAGACCCTCGTCACCCTGCGCGACCTGGGGAACACGCTCATCGTCGTCGAGCACGACGAGGACACCATCCGGACAGCCGACTGGATCGTCGACATCGGCCCAGGCGCTGGAGTCAACGGTGGCACCGTGGTGCATTCGGGTTCCTATGACGACCTGCTCGCGAACACGCGGTCACTCACAGGCGATTACCTCTCCGGGCGCAAGGAAATCGAAGTGCCCGAAACCCGCCGGCCGGTGGATCCGGAGCGGATCGTCACCGTCGTCGGCGCTGAGGCGAACAATCTCCGTAAGGTGACCGTCGAATTCCCCCTCGGAATCTTCACCGCGGTGACCGGGGTCAGCGGATCGGGCAAGTCCTCGCTCGTGAACGACGTCCTGTACCGCGTGCTCGCCAACAAGCTCAACGGCGCGAGGAAGCTGCCCGGGAAGCACACCCGCGTGACCGGTGTGGAGCAACTGGACAAGGTGATCCACGTCGACCAGGCACCGATCGGGCGTACCCCGCGCTCAAACCCGGCCACCTACACGGGTGTCTTCGATCGCATCCGCAACCTGTTCTCCGAGACGATCGAGGCGAAGACCCGCGGCTACCTTCCCGGGCGGTTCAGTTTCAACGTCAAGGGCGGGCGCTGCGAGGCCTGCTCGGGCGACGGCACGATCAAGATCGAGATGAACTTCCTCCCCGATGTCTACGTCGCGTGCGAAGTCTGCGGGGGAGCGCGGTACAACCGCGACACGCTCTCGGTGCACTACAAGGGCAAGAACATTGCGGAAGTCCTCGACATGCCGATCGCGGAAGCCGCTGACTTCTTCGAGCCCATCACGGCGATCCACCGGTACCTCAAGACCCTCGTCGAGGTCGGACTCGGGTACGTCCGGCTCGGCCAGAGTGCCACGACGCTGTCCGGCGGCGAGGCACAGCGGGTGAAGCTTGCCACAGAACTTCAGCGGCGGACGAACGGCCGGAGCATCTACGTGCTCGACGAACCGACCACCGGGTTGCACTTCGAAGACGTACGCAAACTCCTGCTCGTGCTCAACAGCCTCGTCGACAAGGGCAACACCGTCATCGTGATTGAGCACAACCTCGACGTGATCAAGTCGGCTGACTGGCTGATCGACCTGGGCCCGGAGGGAGGAGCC
This sequence comes from Mycetocola sp., assembly GCF_046716805.1. Classification (GTDB taxonomy): domain Bacteria; phylum Actinomycetota; class Actinomycetes; order Actinomycetales; family Microbacteriaceae; genus Mycetocola_A. Next base: position 29,823 of record NZ_JBKJWH010000085.1, read on the forward strand.
GGCGGCGGCAAGGTCCTGGCCACAGGAACCCCCGAGAAGCTGGCCACCGTCAAGAAGAGCCACACCGGGTACTACCTCAAGGAAGTACTGGAGGCGGGCCAGATCGTTGCCCGTAAGGCGGGGTAAGTGGGCAGAACCCTCAGCTACCGGCCGCGCCCGGGCGAAATCCCGACGAGCCCTGGCGTGTACCGATTCCGCGACGAGAACTCGCGGGTCCTGTACGTGGGCAAAGCGAAGAATCTGCGTGCCCGGCTCAGCAACTATTTCGCCCCTCTGCCGAGCCTGCATGAGCGTACACGTCGAATGGTCACCACGGCGCGGAGCGTGGAGTGGACCGTCGTCGGCAGCGACATCGACGCCCTGCAGCTCGAGTACACCTGGATCAAGGAGTTCGAGCCGCCGTTCAACGTCAAGTTCCGCGACGACAAAACCTACCCGTACCTCGCGGTGACCCTCGCCGACGAAGCCCCGCGGGTGCTCGTCACTCGGAACCCGCGGATCCGCGGAGCGAAATACTTCGGCCCGTACCCGAAGATCTGGGCGGTTCACGAAACCATCGATCTGATGATCAAAGCGTTTCCGATCCGCACCTGCTCGGACTCGAGCTACAAACGCGCCATGCAGTCCGGGCGGCCGTGCTTCCCCGGGCAGATCGGGCGCTGCGGCGGTCCCTGCTCCGGCCGGGCCACGATCGAAGAACACCGCGCCATGGTCAACGACTTCGTCAGCTTCCTGAACGGCAACGACAAACGGTTCGTCACCGAAGCGACGCAGCAGATGCGTGAGGCCGCCGCCGTGCAGGACTATGAAGCGGCCGCCCGTTACCGCGACCGGCTCAAAGCGCTCGAATCGGTTCTCGACAAGAGCGCCGTCGTCCTCAAGGATTCCGTCGACGCCGACCTGTTCGGGCTCGCCCATGACGAGCTTTCCGCAGCCGTCCAGCAGTTCATCGTCCGGGGAGGGCGGATCCGCGGTGTTCGCTCGTGGACGGTCGACAAGGAGCTCGACCTCTCCACCGCTGAACTCGTCGACAGCGTCCTGCAGCGCGCATACGACTCGGGCGGCGTCGCCGACATCCCGAAAGAAATTCTGGTCCCCGAGTTGCCTGAAGACGCCGCCGAACTGGAGACCTGGCTCGCCGGGCTCCGCGGCAAGGGCAAGGTGCGGCTCCACACCGCGCAACGCGGCGAAAAGGCGGCCCTCATGCAGACGGCGGAAATCAACGCAAAGAATTCGCTCATGCTGTACAAGACCAGGCGCAGCGCCGATTTCGTCGCCCGCTCGCAAGCGCTGACCGATATTCAGGGGGCGATCGGGATGGAGCAGGCACCACTGCGGATCGAATGCTTCGACGTCTCCCACCTGTCCGGGACGAACATCGTCGCATCGATGGTCGTGTTCGAGGACGGCCTGCCGCGGAAAGACCAGTACCGCAGGTTCAGCATCGCGGAGTCGACCGACGACACCGAATCGATCTACCAGGTCCTGTCGAGGCGTCTCGCGTACCTCAGTGAACCGGTGACGGCGCAGGAGGAGGATGCGGCAGCGGATACGGATCCGGCGTCGGAGGGGGTCGCGAAGCCCCGCAAATTCGCATACCCGCCGCAACTGCTCATCGTCGACGGCGGGCAACCCCAGGTTCAGGCAGCCCGCCGAGCCCTTCTCGAAGCAGGTCGAACAGACATCCAGCTCGTCGGGATGGCCAAGCGGCTTGAAGAAATCTGGCTACCGGACAGCGACTACCCCGTCATCCTTCCGCGCAATTCCGAGGCGCTGTTCCTCCTTCAGCGGGTGAGAGACGAAGCACACCGCTTCGCCATCACCTACCAGCGGTCGAAACGCCGGGCAGACATTTCCAGCGTTCTCGCCGATATCCCCGGGCTCGGGCCTGCGAGAGTGAAGGCGCTGCTGCGGCATTTCGGCTCCGTCGCGAAGCTCAAACAGGCCACGCCAGAGGCGATCACCGAAGTCGCCGGTATCGGCCCTGCCCTGGCGACGGCCATCCACGCTCAGTTGAACAGTCGGTAGGCTGTGGAGGGCAGCCGGACCGAGCCGGTTGCCCGATGGAAAGTGCAGGAAACGGTGGAACAGCCGATCCCTCAGGAAGTACTGATCGTCACGGGCATGTCGGGAGCCGGCCGCTCAACGGTAGCGAACGCACTGGAGGACCTCGACTGGTACGTCGTCGACAACCTCCCGCCACAGATGCTCCGTCCGCTCGTCGACCTGGCCGAACGAGCCGGGGGAGAGCTGCCACGCATCGCCGCGGTCGTCGACGTCCGCGGGCGTGACTTCTTCAGCGACTTTCAGCAGATGATCCAGAAACTTCGCGCCGGCACGAAACTCCGCGTGGTTTTTCTCGACGCAACGGATGACGCACTGGTCCGCCGCTTCGATGCCGTCAGACGACCTCACCCGCTGCAAGGCGAAGGAACCATCCTCGACGGCATCGCGCGCGAGCGCGCCCGTACTGCCGCGATCCGAGAATCCAGTGACATCATCATCGATACCTCCAGCCTCAACGTGCACCAGCTGGCCACCAAGACGGGCGATCTGTTCGCCGCCGAGGGCACACCGGGCGTCCGGCTCACCGTCATGAGCTTCGGCTTCAAATACGGGCTCCCATCGGATGCCGACACCGTCGCTGACGCCCGATTCCTGCCCAACCCGTTTTGGGTTCCGGAGCTACGGCCGCATACTGGACTGGACGCCGAAGTCAGCGACTTCGTGCTGGATCAGCCTGGCGCCCGGGAGTTCCTGGACAGCTATGCGACTGCACTCGCCCCGGTTTTGGCCGGGTATCAGCGGGAGAACAAACGTTTCGCCACGTTCGCCATCGGCTGCACGGGCGGGAAACATCGCTCCGTCGCCCTGGCACTTCAGCTCGCGGACAAGCTCGCCGAGCTGCCCGGAGTGGCCACGAGCGTCAAACACAGGGATCTGGGACGCGAATAGCAGCGCCCGGTCCGACATTCGACTGCAACACACGAGATAGGACAACGATTGGCACTGACTGCTGAGGTCAAAGAAGAACTGGCCGGGATCGTGGAACCGAAGACAGCCGTCCGAGCTGCTGAGCTGACCTCGATCCTCCGCTTCAGCGGTGGGCTCCACCTCATCTCGAGCCGCATCGCCATCGAATCCGAACTGGAGACCCCGCAGCTCGCCCGTCGTATCCGCAAGGACCTCGCCGAGCTGTATGGTGTGCGCAGCGACGTCAGCATGACCAGTGGTTCCGGCACCCGCAGGGGAGAGTCCTACCTTGTTCGGGTCCAGGAAGGCGGCGAGACCCTCGCCCGCCAGACCGGCCTGCTCGACGCCAGGCGCCGCCCGATCCGCGGCCTGCCGAACCGCCTCACGACGGGAACCAAAGCGGAACTCGCTGCCGTCTGGCGGGGCGCGTTCCTCGCAGCGGGGAGTCTCACCGATCCGGGTCGCTCAGCGGCCCTGGAGATCACCTGCCCGGGCAACGAATCGGCGATGGCACTCGTCGGCGCGGCCGGCCGCCTCGGTGTCGCAGCGAAGGCACGGGAAGTCCGTGGCGTTCACCGTGTTGTCGTCCGCGACGGCGAGGCGATCAGCGCCATGCTCGTCCTCATGGGGGCACACGGCACGGTGAAGGCCTGGGAGGAATTGCGCCAGCGCCGGGAGGTCCGCGCGACGGCGAACCGGCTGGTCAACTTCGACGACGCCAACCTGCGCCGGGGGGCGCAGGCCGCCGTCGCCGCCTGCGCCCGGGTCGAACGAGCCATGGAAATCCTCAGCGACGACATCCCGGAACACCTCCGCTATGCGGGGGAGCTCCGGCTGCGTTTCCGAGACGCCAGCCTCGACGAGCTCGGTCACCACGCAGACCCTCCCATGACGAAGGATGCCATCGCCGGGCGGATCCGCCGACTCCTCGCGATGGCGGACAAACGCGCCCAGGATCTCGGGCTTCCCGGGACCGACGCCAACCTCCCGCCCGGGCTCGACGACGTCTGATCTGTCCGAGCCTCGCCCCAACGGCTCAGGCGACCTGACTAGACTGGAAATGTCGGCCTGTGCCGCATCACAAGCGGCCGGCGGCACAAGAAGAGGAGACAAACAATGGCTGAATACACCCTCCCTGACCTCGCGTACGACTACTCGGCACTTGAGCCGAGTATCTCTGGGGCCATCATGGAACTGCACCACTCGAAGCACCACCAGACCTATGTGACCGGGGCGAACACCGCCCTCGCACAGCTGGCTGAGGCACGGGACTCCGACAACCTCGCCAACGTGAACAAACTTGAGAAGGACCTCGCCTTCAACCTCGGTGGCCACGTCAACCACTCGATCTTCTGGACCAACCTCTCGCCGAACGGGGGCGACAAGCCGACCGGTGAGCTCGCTGCCGCGATCGACGAGTTCTTCGGCTCATTCGACAAGTTCCGCGCGCACTTCACCGCAGCCGCCCTCGGCGTCCAGGGTTCCGGCTGGGCTGTGCTCGCCTGGGACTCGATCGGCCAGAAGCTCATCGTCCAGCAATTCTTCGACCAGCAGTCCAACTTCGCCGCCGGCACCGTTCCGGTGCTGATGCTCGATGTCTGGGAGCACGCCTACTACCTCGACTACAAGAACGTCCGAGCCGACTACGTCAAGGCGTTCTGGAACATCACCAACTGGGAGAACGTCGAACAGCGTTTCCTCACCGCCCGCGAGAAGACCGCCGGGCTGCTGCTACTGTCATAACCGACATGGTCGTCCGGGTTACCCGGACGACCATTTCCTTCTTCCACCCCACAGGTTCAACACAAAAAACGCGCTTCGGCGCCACAGAAACAGGAGAGATCCTTGTCCGTAAAGATCGGTATCAACGGGTTCGGCCGCATCGGCCGCAACTACTTCCGCGCAGCTCTTGCCAAGGGCAGCGACCTCGAAATTGTCGCGGTCAACGACCTCACCGACAACAAGACTCTTGCGCACCTTCTCAAGTACGACTCCATCAACGGCCGTCTCGACGCCACCGTTGAGTTCGACGGAGAGCAGATCACCGTCGACGGCAAGGCCATCAAGGTGTTCGCCGAGCGTGACCCCGCCAACCTGCCCTGGGGCGAACTGGGCGTTGACATCGTCATCGAGTCCACCGGTTTCTTCACCAAAGCCGTCGACGCGAAGAAGCACATCGACGCCGGCGCGAAGAAGGTCCTGATCTCGGCTCCGGCCACCGGCGAAGACGCAACCTTCGTCATGGGCGTCAACGAGGACCTGTACGACCCGGAGAACCACCACATCATCTCCAACGCGTCGTGCACCACGAACTGCCTCGCTCCGCTCGCGAAGGTCTTCAACGACGAGTTCGGCATCGAACGCGGTCTGATGACCACTGTGCACGCGTACACCGCCGACCAGAATCTGCAGGACGGCCCACACAGCGACCTCCGCCGCGCCCGCGCAGCAGCAGTCAACATCGTCCCGACCTCCACCGGCGCGGCCAAGGCCATCGGCCTTGTCCTCCCCGAGCTGAAGGGCAAGCTCGACGGCTTCGCGCTCCGGGTTCCGGTTCCGACCGGCTCGATCACCGACCTCACGGTTGAGGCTTCGCGTCCGGTCACGGTCGACGAGGTCAAGGCTGCTTACAAGGCTGCTGCCGAGGGCCCGCTCAAGGGCATCCTCAAGTACACCGAAGACGAGATCGTTTCGAGCGACATCGTCTCGGACCCGCACTCGTCGATCTTCGACGCCGGCCTCCTGCGCGTGATGGGCAACCAGGTCAAGCTGGTGAGCTGGTACGACAACGAGTGGGGTTACTCCAACCGCCTCGTCGACCTCACCGAGTACGTCGCAGACCGTCTCTAGAAACGCAGCCGTGTCGCTTCGCACTCTCGAATCGCTGGGCTCGCTCGCCGGCACGCGCATCGTCGTTCGGTGTGACCTCAACGTTCCTCTCCAGGACGGGGTCATTACCGACGACGGGCGCGTGCGCGCATCGCTGCCCACGCTGAAAGCCCTACTCGACAACGGTGCGCGAGTTCTCGTGATCTCGCACCTCGGCCGCCCCGACGGCGCCCCCGATGCCCGGTACAGCCTTGCTCCCGTGGCCCAGCGGCTCTCGGAGCTTCTCGGCTCCGCCGTTCCGTTCGCCTCAGACACCGTCGGGCCTCGGGCACAGAAGGTCGTCGACGCCCTCGAGGACGGCCAGGTCGCCGTTTTGGAGAACCTCCGCTTCAACCCGGGGGAGACCAGCAAGGATGACGCCGAACGTACCGCGTTCGCGGAGCAGCTTGCTGCCTTCGGTGACGCGTTCGTCTCCGACGGATTTGGCGTCGTGCACCGCAAGCAGGCGAGCGTCTACGAGCTCGCGAAGCTCCTGCCGAGCGCAGCCGGGCTGCTCATCTCCACTGAGCTCGAGGTCCTCGACCGACTCACCGAGTCGCCCGAGCGCCCTTACACCGTCGTCCTCGGCGGATCGAAGGTCTCGGACAAGCTCGGCGTCATCGGCCACCTGCTGCCGCGCGTCGACACGCTCCTCATCGGAGGCGGCATGCTCTTCACCTTCCTGGCCGCCCAGGGGCACCGGGTGGGCTTGAGCCTCCTCGAACAGGACCAGCTCGACACGGTGAAGGGCTACCTCGCCGAAGCCGAAAAGCGTGGCGTCGACATCGTGCTGCCAACGGATGTCGTCGTCGCGGCGTCGTTCAGCGCGGACGCGGAGCACGTCGTCCAGCCCGCGGACGCCATCGAGGACACCCCATTCGGTGCATCCGGCCTCGGCCTGGACATCGGACCTGAGACGTCCGCCCGCTTCGCCGACATCATCCGCGCATCGAAGACCGTGTTCTGGAACGGCCCGATGGGCGTTTTCGAACTCGCGCCGTTCGCTGCGGGAACTCAGGCTGTCGCGCAGGCACTCACCGAGGTCGATGGGCTCAGCGTCGTCGGCGGTGGCGACTCAGCAGCCGCTGTGCGCGCGCTCGGTTTCGAAGACGGTCAATTCGGACACATATCGACCGGTGGCGGCGCGAGCCTTGAGTTCCTCGAGGGCAAGCGGCTTCCCGGTCTCGAGATTTTAGGATGGCAACAATGACATTATCCGTTCGACGGACGCCGCTCATCGCGGGCAACTGGAAGATGAACCTGGATCACCTCCAGTCCATCGCTTTCGTGCAGAAACTCGCGTGGGGTCTGGCAGATGCCAAACACGACGTGGCCAGCGTGGAGGTTGCGGTCTTCCCGCCGTTCACCGACCTGCGCAGCGTGCAGACGCTCGTCGCGGCCGACAAGCTGCCGATCGCGTTCGGCGCGCAAGACCTGTCCGAGCACGACTCGGGCGCGTACACGGGAGAAATCTCCGGTGCGTTCCTCGCCGCCCTCGACTGCAGCTACGTTCTCATCGGGCACTCCGAACGACGCACCCTGCATGCCGAGTCGGACGAGCAGGTCTCCGGCAAAGTCCGTGCCGCGCTGAGGCACAACCTCGTGCCGATCATCTGCGTGGGCGAGACCGCTGAGGATCTTGAACAGCACGGTCCGAGCGCCGTGCCCGTCGCACAGTTGAAGGCGGCACTCGCCGGCATCTCATCGACCGTCGACATCGTCGTGGCCTATGAGCCGGTCTGGGCAATCGGATCGGGCCAGGCGGCTACCCCCGAGCAGGCCGAGCAGGTGGCGGCGGCTCTGCGCGCCGTGCTCGTCGAGACTCTGGGGGAGGACGTCGCCCAGAAGACGCGCATCCTGTACGGCGGGTCGGTCAAGTCGTCGAACATCGCGGGGTTCATGCGCGAACCCAACGTCGACGGTGCACTTGTCGGCGGTGCCAGCCTCGACCTGACCGAGTTCTCGAGCATTGTGCGGTACCAGAAGCACGTCGGACTCTGACGGCCGCACGCTCACGCTATAATTGAGGGCGGTTCATGGAACTCCATGGCCGCCACATGAAAGGTCCTTTGTGGAGATACTTCAGGTCGTTCTGCAGGTAGTGCTCGGAATCACGAGCCTCCTGCTCACATTCCTCATCCTCTTGCACAAGGGGCGCGGAGGTGGATTGTCGGATATGTTCGGCGGCGGCATGGGTTCGAGCATCGGCTCGTCCGGTGTTGCTGAACGTAACCTCAACCGGTTCACCGTCGTACTCGCTCTCGTTTGGTTCAGCTCGATCGTTGCGCTTGGTCTCATCACCAAGTTCTCCGCGGGCGTGTAGGAGGAACATATGGCTGCCGGAGGTAGCGCAATTCGTGGTTCACGTGTGGGTGCAGGCCCGATGGGTGAGCAGGACCATGGCTTCCATGCTGATCGCATCGCGGTCTCATACTGGGACATCCTCGGCAACGAGACGGTTCGGCATTTCTCTGCCAGCCTTCCCGACGACGAGATCCCCGAGACGATCGACAGCCCGTCGTCCGGTCTCCCGGCCGGCCGCAACCAGGCCAGCCCGCCTGAGGTGGCCAAACTGGAGCCGTACAAGACCCACCTCGCATACGTGAAAGAGCGTCGCACCGAGGAAGAGGCCGAAGCCCTTCTCGATGAGGCGCTTCAGCAGCTACGTGCGCGGCGCGGAACCGCTCAGTAGATCATTATGCTCCGGTGTGACCGGAACCAGGAAGCCCTCGTCGATTCCGACGGGGGCTTCCTGCTTTTCAGCGAGCTGGCTCAGTAGGTATTGGCGATGAGGTTCTCAGGGACCTCGGATGCGGCGTCTGAGTCGACGAAGAAGACCGTCCGTTTGCGGCCCTTCATCCCGGCGATCGGGACTTCGGTGTACGCGGCGCCGGCGAGGGCAAGGCCGAGGACCGATGCTTTATCCGCACCGGAGAGCGCGACCCAGATCCGCTGTGACGAGTTAATCGCCGGGCGGGTCAGGCTGATACGCTCGGGCGGCGGTTTGGGGGAATTGCGCACTGCCACGACCGTCGCCTCCCGCTCGAGGACCTCGGGACGGTCCGGGAACAGGGATGCCGTGTGTCCGTCAGGACCGACGCCGAGGAAGGTGATGTCGAATCGGGGCAACGCGTTCTCGCCGTCGGCGTTCGCCGCAAGTTCGCCCGCATAGGCGGCCGCTGCCGCATCGAGGTCGAGCGCGCCGTCCGAGGACGGGCAGGCGTGGATATTGGCGGCGGGGATGTCGAGGTGATCGAGCAGGGCCTCACGCGCTTTCACTTCGTTACGCTCAGGGTCTCCGGCCGGGAGCCACCGTTCGTCACCCCACCAGAAGTGCACGCGTGACCAGTCGACGCTGTCCCGGGCGGGCGACGCGTTGATGGCACCGAGGATCTTCACCGCGACGCGGCCGCCTTCGAGCACGATGTTGACCCGGTCAAGCTCGTCGAGCAGGTCGACCGTCTTGGTCAGGAACCGTGCTGTGATGGAGGCGGCGAGGGCGTCGCTGTCGGCGTGCACGAGCACGCGTCGTTCGTTCGTCATTGAGTTTTACCTTCCCCGGTGGCGCTCTCCACTCCGAGCTGGCGCACACCCTTGGTGATCACCTCACCGTACAACGAATCGGGGTCGAGTCGGCGCAGCTCCTCGGCGAGGCAGTCGCGGAGGCTCCGCCTCGGCAGGCTCAGTTCGTGAGTCGGCTGGTTCGGCTGGGTGAGCTTCGCAATGGTGTCGTGCGGGCGCTCGAGGACGATGTCGCCGGTGGCTCGGGTCAGTCGCACTCCGTGGATCCCGGTGTCGCCTGAACCACGCGGGGTCAACTCCTGCACAACAGGTACCTGCAGCTGCATCTGCAACCAGGCCGCGAGCAGGACGGTGGACGCCGAGTCGGCGGCACCGGCGACGGTGACACCGGTCACTGGCTCGTACGGTGGCTGGTCGAGCACCGCGGCGAGCTGGGCCCGCCAGAGGGTCAACCTCGTCCAGGCGAAGTCGGTGTCGCCCGGTGCGTACGAATCGGAGAGGGCGAGAAGGGCGGCATGCGGGTCCTCGTGCTCGGAGGCATCCGTTATCCGCCGCTGGGCGATTTGACCGATCGCGGTCTTCGCCACATCGGCCGGCGCCTCGATCGGCCACCAGGCGACCACCGGTGCGTCCGGCAGGAGCAGGCCGTTGATGAGGCTCACTTCGTTGTCGGCTGCTTCACCGTAGGCGCGCAAAATGATCACTTCGCTCGCTCCGGCGTCTCCGCCGACCCGGATCTGGGCGTCGATCCTCGCGGTGTCGTCGGCAGTGCCCGGGATGCGGGAGAAGACGAGCACACGCATGGGATGTTCGCGTGAAGCGTCGTTCGCTGCTTCGATCGCTTCTTCCTCCTCGCCGAGCTGGGACACGATGACGAGAGTGAGCACGCGCCCGAGCGCGACCGCCCCGCCGTCTTCCCGCAGGGTGACAAGTCGCTTCGACAGTTTGCTGATGGTGGTGTCGGGCAGATCGACAATCATGGTCGCCTCCAGGTGCGTCCGTCGCGGGCGAGAAGCTCGTCGGCGGAATTCGGGCCCCAGGAGCCCGGCAGGTACTGTTCGAGAGGACCGCCCTGAGCGGCCCAGTATTCTTCGATCGGGTCGAGGATCTTCCACGACAGTTCGACCTCCGCATGACGCGGGAACAGCGGCGGGTCTCCGAGCAGCACGTCGAGGATGAGCCGTTCGTAGGCCTCAGGACTCGCCTCGGTGAAGGCGTGGCCGTAGCCGAAGTCCATCGTCACGTCACGAACCTGGGTGCCTGCCCCTGGAACCTTCGATCCGAAGCGGATGGTGACACCCTCATCGGGCTGCACACGGATCACGAGCGCGTTCTGGCCAAGCTCAGACGTCTGGCTTTCGGCGAAGAGGAACTGTGGCGCCCGTTTGAACACGACGGCGATCTCGGTCACCCGGCGGCCGAGGCGCTTGCCTGCACGCAGGTAGAACGGAACCCCGTCCCAGCGTCGTGTCTTGATGTCAAGACGCATGGCCGCGTAGGTCTCGGTCGTCGATTCAGGCGACATGCCGTCTTCCTCGAGGAACCCTGGGACCTTCTCGCCGCCCTGCCAGCCGCCCGCGTACTGTCCCCGAGCGGTCGCTGTCCCGAGGTCCTCCGGCAGGCTGACCGCCGCGAGCACCTTCTCCTTCTCAGCGCGCAGGTCCTTCGCGTCGAAGGAGAGCGGCTCCTCCATCGCCGTGAGGGCGAGGAGCTGCAGGATGTGGTTCTGAATGACGTCGCGCGCCGCCCCGATCCCGTCGTAATACCCGGCACGTCCACCGACGCCGATGTCCTCGGCCATGCTGATCTGGACGTGGTCGACGTAGTGCGAGTTCCAGATCGGCTCGAACATCTGGTTGGCGAAGCGCAGCGCGAGGATGTTCTGCACCGTCTCCTTGCCCAGATAGTGGTCGATCCGGAAGACGGAGTCCGGCGGGAAGACCGATTCGACGACGGTGTTCAGCTCACGAGCGGTCTTCAGGTTGGACCCGAACGGCTTCTCGATGACCACACGGCGCCACTGGCCCTCGCTGGCGTCTGCCAGCCCGGAACGTCGCAGCTGTTCGGTGACCGCGGGGAACGCCTTCGGCGGGATCGACAGGTAGAACGCATGGTTGCCCATGGTGCCCCGTTCGGCGTCCAGCTGCTCGACGGTCTCCTTGAGGTGCTCGAAAGCCTGGTCGTCACTGAATTCACCCGGGACGAAACGGATGCCCTGGGCGAGCTGATTCCAGACCTCTTCCCGGTATTCCGTGCGCGCGTACGACTTCACCGCTTCATGAACGACCTCCATGAAGTCCTGATCCTCCCAGTCCCTCCTGGCGAAACCAACCAGGGAGAAACCGGGAGGAAGCAGTCCTCGGTTCGCGAGGTCATACACGGCAGGCATCAGCTTCTTGCGCGACAGGTCACCTGTCACACCGAAAATGATGAGCCCGCTCGGCCCGGCGATGCGGTTCAAACGACGATCAGAATCCAGCCGCAGTGGGTTGAATTCGGGGGTGATATCCACCGGGGACATGCAGCTCCTAGGTAACGGCCAACCAGCGACCGCTAGTTGATGGCCTCAAACAGTGACACGATGTTGTTCTCCGGGTCCGTCAGGTGAAGCGTGACGACCGGCCGACCGGCATCCGCGAGCACGCTCGCGTCGCCCTGCGCCTGTGCCTGGATCAGCTGGCCGAAGGTGAACGGGCGACCAGGAACGTCCAGGTCGATGGGGGAGTCCTGGGTGATCTGCAGGAACACGCCTACCGCTGGACCGCCCTTGTGGAACTGACCGGTGGAGTGCAGGAACCTGGGGCCCCACCCGAAGGTGACCGGCCGTCCGGCCACGCCCGCGAGCATGCTGCGGATGCCTTCCAGCTGGGGGAGCGCGACCCGGTCGACGTAGGCCTGCACCGCGAGGTAGCCGTTGTCGTCGAGCTGAGCGATCAACGCGTCGATCGCCTGCTTCACCGTCGTCGCCTGGCCCAGTACCGTCGCGTCGCCGCGTACGTCGATGCCGTTCTCGGCGAACAGCGGCGCTGTCGACTCGGGGCGCGCGTCGAGGAGGCCGCGGGTTGCGATCTTGGCAGATTCGACGTCGGGCTGGTCGAAGGGGTTGATGCCGAGGATCCGTCCGGCAATCACTGTCGCGTATTCCCAGACCAGGATCTGTGCGCCGAGCGTGCCGGACACGAGGATCTCGCCCTCGTGGCGGTCGCGCGGGAACAGGTGCAGCTGGGTCGCGTCATCGACCAGCCGGACCACCTGGACGTCGGCGTATTCGCCGGAGAGTTCCGGGGCGAACGTGTCGACGACGACGGGGAGCAGTCCTGTGCCCTGCTTACCGGTGGACTCGGCCAGAAGCTGTTCTGCCCAGTCGGGAAATCCGACGATGTGCGTGCCGTCGGCGACGATGGCCAGCTTGTCGCGAAGCGGGCTCGTTCCGGCGATCGCCGCGCCGAGGATCAGGCCCGGGTTGTGCTTGTCATCGATCGACAGCTCGACGGCGACCGAATCGGCCTCGTCAAGAAGCGCACCGACGTCGACGCCCGCCAGCCCTGACGGCACGAGGCCGAAGGCGGTGAGCGCTGAGTACCGGCCTCCGACGTTCGGGTCGGCGTTGAAGACGCGGTAGCCGGCTTCACGGGCGGATGCATCGAGCGGCGAGCCCGGGTCGGTCACGACGATGATGCGGCCGCGCGGGTCGATTCCGGCGTCGGTGAACGCCTTTTCGTACGCGCGACGCTGGCTGTCGGTCTCCACGGTCGATCCGGACTTCGACGAGACGACGAGGGCGGATGCCTCAAGCCGGTCGGCGAGGGCCGCGAGGACCTGTCCTGGGGCTGTCGAGTCGAGAACCGTGAGGTTGCCGCCCAGGGTGCGGGTGATGACCTCGGGCGCGAGCGACGAGCCGCCCATCCCGGCGAGGACGATGTGCTCCACTCCTGCTTCCGTCAGTTCGGCGCGAAGCGCCTCGATCTGGGGAATCAGAGGACGCGAGACCGTGGTTGCCTCGGTCCAGCCGAGACGTCTGGACGCTTCATCCTCCGAGTCAGGACCCCACAAAGCGGCGTCCTGACCCGTGATCCCCGAGGCAACCATGTCGGCCACGAGAGTGGGCATGACCGCGTCCACGGCAGCCTGTGCGGCGCCGGAGACGTGGATCTTGAAGCTCATTTTGCGGCCGCCAGCGACTGGGTGACGGTGTCGAGGAGTTCGTTCCAGGAGACGATGAACTTCTCAACGCCCTCCTTCTCGAGGAGCGCGGTGACATCGTCATACGAAATACCGAGGCCTGCGATGGCGTCCATGACCTTGTTGGCCTCGTCATACGAACCGGTGACGGTGTCGCCATCGATCTTGCCGTGGTCGAAGGTGGCCTCGAGGGTCTTCTCAGGCATCGTGTTGACGACGCCCTCGGCGACAAGCTGGGTCACGTACAGGGTGTCGGGCAGGCTCGGGTCCTTAACACCGGTCGACGCCCAGAGCGGACGCTGCTTGTTCGCGCCGGCGGCGAGCAGGCCCGCTGCGCGCTCTGATGCGAACGTCTGCTCGAAGGCCTCGTACGCCAGCTGGGCGTTGGCGACGCCCGCCTTGCTCTTGAGCGCGAGCGCTTCGTCCGTGCCGACGGCCACGAGGCGCTTGTCGATCTCCGTGTCGACACGCGACACGAAGAAGGAGGCGACGGAGTGGATGGTGGACAGGTCGATGCCTGCGGCCTTGGCCTGCTCGAGACCGGTGAGGTAGGCGTTCATGACCTCGCGGTAACGCTGCAGGCTGAAGATGAGTGTCACGTTGACGCTGATGCCTGCGCCGATCGCCGCGGTGATGGCTTCGAGGCCCTCAACAGTTGCCGGAATCTTGATCATCACGTTGGGCTTGTCGATCTTCGCCCAGAGTGACTTTGCTTCCGCGATGGTCGCTGCGGCGTCGTTGGCGAGGCGCGGCTCGACCTCGATCGACACCCGGCCGTCGAAACCGTGGGTGGCGTCGTAGATCGGGCGGAACAGGTCGGCGGCGCGGGCGACGTCGGCGGTGGTGATCTCGAAGACCGCCTCGGTGACATCCTTGCCGGCAGCCGCGAGTTCGGAAACCTGCTCGGCGTAGCTTTCACCGTTGCTGAGCGCACCGGCGAAGATGGTCGGGTTGGTGGTGACCCCGACGACGTTGCGGGTGTCGATGAGTTGCTGCAGGCTGCCCGAGTCCATGCGGCCTCGGGAAAGGTCGTCGAGCCAGATGCTGACGCCGGCGGCGGAAAGCTGGGCGGTGGGGGTGTTCTCAGTCATGATTTCTCCTTGTGCCCGGCGTTACTTGCCGAGCGTTTCTTTGGCGGCGGCGACGACGGCTTCAGTGGTGATGCCGAACTCGCGGAACAGGGTCTTGTAGTCGGCGGATGCGCCGAAGTGTTCGATCGACACGGAGCGGCCGGCGTCGCCGACGATGCTCTTCCAGGTCAGGGCAAGTCCGGCCTCGACCGAAACCCGCGCGGTGATCTCCGCGGGGAGAACCTTCTCCTGATACGCGGCATCCTGCTCCTCGAACCATTCGAGACAGGGCACCGAGACGACGCGGGCGTTCACACCGTCGGCCTTGAGCGCTTCGCGGGCGTTCACGGCCAGCTGCACCTCAGACCCGGTGGCGATGAGGATCACGTCGGGGGTTCCGTTGGGAGCTTCGGCGAGGATGTACGCACCCTTTGCGACGTTTGACGCAGCGGCGAAGGTCTCGCCGGTTGCTTCGCCGGTACCCCGTTCGAACACCGGGATGTTCTGGCGGGTCAGCGCGATGCCGGCCGGGCCGCCGCGGCGGGTGAGGATCTCCTGCCAGGCGTAGCCGACCTCGTTGGCGTCGCCGGGGCGGACGACCGCGAGGTTCGGGATGGCGCGGAGGGTAGCGAGCTGCTCGATCGGCTGGTGTGTCGGGCCGTCTTCGCCGAGCGCGACGGAGTCGTGCGTCCAGACGAAGATCGAGGGCACGTTCATCAGAGCTGCGAGCCGGACGGCCGGACGCATGTAGTCGCTGAAGATGAGGAACGTTCCACCGTAGGCGCGGGTGGGACCGTGCAGGACGATGCCGTTGAGGATCGCGGCCATGGCGTGCTCGCGGATGCCGAAGTGCAGCACGCGGCCGTACTCGTTGCCGGTCCATTCACCGGTGGAGTGCTCGCTCGGAACGAATGAGGCGGCACCTTCGATGGTGGTGTTGTTGGATTCCGCGAGGTCCGCTGAACCACCCCAGAGTTCGGGGATGACTGGTCCGAGAGCGTTGAGCACCTTTCCGGATGCCGCACGCGTTGACACGTCCTTGCCTGGTTCGAAGACCGGAAGCGCGTCTTCGACGCCGTCCGGAAGTTCACCGGTGAGCAGGCGGTCGAGCAGGGCACCCTTTTCCGGGTTTGCGGTCTTCCAGGCGTCGAAGCCCTTCTGCCATTCCGCCCGGTCGGCTGCGCCGCGATCGACGGCCTTGCGGGTGTGGGCGAGGACCTCATCCGAGACGACGAAGCTTTCAGCCGGGTCGAAGCCGAGGACTTCCTTCACCGCGGCGAGTTCGTCTGCACCGAGTGCTGAACCGTGGATCTTTCCGGTGTTCTGCTTCTTCGGGCTGGGCCAGCCGATGATCGTCTTGAGGATGATCAGCGAGGGGCGGTCGGTTTCGGCCTTCGCCGCCTCGATGGCGTCGTTGAGGGCATGAATGTCCTCGACGTAGTCGCCGGTCTTCTTCCAGTCAACCGTCTGCACGTGCCAGTTGTACGCCTCGTACCGCTTGGCGACGTCTTCGGTGAAAGCAATGTTGGTGTCGTCTTCGATCGAAATCTGGTTGCTGTCGTAGATGGCAATCAGGTTGCCGAGCTGCTGGTGGCCGGCGAGCGAGGATGCCTCGCTGGTGATGCCTTCCTGCAGGTCGCCGTCACCGGCGACGACGTAGACGAAGTGGTCGAACGGGCTCTTGCCGACCGCCGTGTCGGGGTCGAGCAGGCCGCGCTCGTAGCGCGCCGCGTAGGCGAAGCCAACGGCTGAGGCGAGTCCCTGACCGAGCGGGCCTGTGGTGATTTCCACGCCGTCGGTGTGACCGAATTCGGGGTGACCCGGGGTGAGTGAGCCCCAGGTGCGCAGCGCCTTGAGGTCGTCGAGTTCGAGTCCGTAACCACCCAGGTACAGCTGGACGTACTGCGTCAGCGAGCTGTGGCCGACGGAGAGCACGAAGCGGTCCCGGCCGAGCCAGTGCTGATCACGTGGATCGCGCCGCATGACCTTTTGGAAGAGCAGGTAAGCGGCGGGGGCGAGGCTCATTGCCGTGCCCGGGTGGCCGTTCCCAACCTTCTCGACCGCATCCGCTGCGAGGAGGCGGGCGGTGTCTACCGCCGTGTTGTCAATGGAATCCCATTGCAAAGCTGCCACTTTAGTGACCCTTCTGATCGAAATCGTCGGGCCATCTCTGGCCCGCCGATGAGGCGCGTAACACGCACATTGGCTTCATTGGCTCCGCCGGACGCGACCCGTCCCGCAAGGAGAGCAGGAAGAACATAGCGCCGCGAACGGTTAAGGCGAGCGTCTCCAGTATAGGGAACCCCGCATCCCGGTGGCGTGATGGTTACGTCGAACGGCGAGCCCGCCGGCGGCCATGCCCTCGCGGAGTTCTCGCCTAGAATGGGGAGGCAAGCCACCGGTTAGAGGAGCGATGAACATTGCTGTAGAAGACCGCGTCACGCCACAACGCGTGAACGCCGTCGACAAGGTCAAGGGGTACATCTCCCTCACGAAACCCCGTGTGATGGAACTTCTCCTGGTGACGACCATCCCCGTGATGATCCTCGCGCAGGGCGGCATCCCCGATCTCTGGCTCGTCCTCGCAACGGTCATCGGCGGATCGCTCAGCGCCGGATCCGCCGGTGCGTTCAACTGTTACATCGACCGCGACATCGACAAGGTGATGAAGCGCACGAGCAACCGCCCGCTGGTCACCGGCGTGCTGAGCCCCCGCGAAGCGCTCGTTTTCTCCTGGGCGCTCGCGGTGGCATCCACCGTGTGGCTGTATCTGACCACGAACCCGCTCACAGCGGCGCTCTCGGTCGGTGCCATCTTCTTCTACGTCGTGGTTTACACGCTCTGGCTCAAGCGCTGGACTCCGCAAAACATCATCTGGGGCGGCATCGCGGGCTGCTTCCCGGTGCTCATCGGCTGGTCCGCGGTCGCGAACTCACTGAACTGGGCACCGTTCATCCTTTTTGCCGTGGTGTTCCTGTGGACGCCGCCGCACTACTGGCCGCTGTCGATGAAGTACCGCGACGATTACAAGTCGGCCGGGGTTCCGATGCTCTCCGTGGTCCGCGGCCGCGCGCAGGTGGGACTTCAGGTCATTCTGTACGCCTGGGCAACGGTGGCCTGCTCGCTGCTTCTTATCCCGGTCGCCTCGATGGGGATCGTCTACACGGTCGTCGCCGTGGCATCCGGTGGCTGGTTCGTCTTCGAGACCCACCGCCTGTACAACCTGGCGATCCGACACGAGAAGGTTTCGCCGATGCGCGTCTTCCACGGGTCGATCAGCTATCTCACTCTGCTGTTCCTGGCCGTGGGCATCGACCCCCTGCTTCCGTTCTGATCGACTGAATTGGGTGCTCGCTGCTGAGGCTCCGTTCCCGTTACCGGTGGAGAGGTTTGTGACGCGACTCGAGTAACTGAGGGGACCCCAAGTGCCGTTCCGCCTGTTCGGGAATGACAATTCGGGACCCCCTCAATTCCGCGAACGACACGTGGGGACTCCTCAAAGTGCTACCGGACCACGCCGGCCGAGCGATCTACGACGCCCGAAGCGCCTCAGCCGGCTCCACACCAGCGGGTACAGCGGTCGACGTCTTGAGGTTGAGCACGGTCACCGTCATGGCGGCCGCGAGCACACAGGCCAGGACCATGTGCAGGCCGACGAGGATCTCGGGGAGCCCCATCCTCGACTGGGCCACACCGACAACAATCTGTACGCCCTCAACGGCGAGCAGGAGCGTCGACGGGAAACGGAGACCCTGCACCGGGAGCAGCCAGGCGGCCGCGACGATCACCACGGTCAGTGCCAGGGTGATGTAAGCCGGCCAGGAGTGCACATGCTGCAGCGATTCGGGGTCGAGGCCGTTGCGCGCGGCACCCTTGTCTCCGGCATGCGGACCTGACCCAGTGGTGAGGATGCCGACAAGGATGGTCACCGCGACGAAGAACGAGGCCGCGTGCGTGGTCGCTGCAAGCCAAACCGGCGCAGCCAGAACCCGCTGGCCGTTGCCGCGATACACCCGGAAGACGAGTACGGCGGCGAGCACGACGAGCACAATGCTGAGCACGAAGTGCAGACCCACGACGTATGGGTTGAGTCCGCTGAGCACGGTGATGCCGCCGACGACGGCCTGGAACAGCACGCTGCACGCCGGGATGACGGTGAGGATGAAGAGATCCTTGCGCTGCTTGCGGTACTTCAGCACGAACAGGAGCGCGAAGATCGCAATGATCTGGAGCACGAAGAACAGGGTGCGGTTGCCGAATTCGATCACCCCGTGGATGCCCATCTCGGGCGTCGAGACGAAGGATTCGGCTGTGCACCTCGGCCACGTGGGGCAGCCGAGTCCTGAACCGGTGAGCCGCACGGCGCCCCCTGTGCCGACGAGCGTGGTCTGCGCCGCGAGGTTCAACCACGCCACCACACGGACCCGACGGTCGACGTTTGTCGGGAGCCAGTTCCAGAAGCGTCTGGCGGCCTGAGCGATCGTATTCACTGTCGGGTGTTCCTCTACGTGAGTTGTTACTGTGACTGGGTCGTCGCCTGCTGCTATTTGCCGCCACAACCTGTAGAATCGAAGGGTTCAAGCATTTAAGTCTGGCGCTCGCCAGCGAACGGCGCGGGAGCAGCGCGGCCCCCGTCCTTGAACAATTGTAGATACGCAAATCAGCCGCCCGCACATTCCTGAGCAACACCTGTTGTTCCGGCGTGCGTGGGAATGCGACGCGCAGAAATCCTGTTACGCAGCTGAGAAGGAAAGAGGTTGACATGTCAGACGTTCTGATTGACCGCCCCGAACTCGCAAGCCTTGGGCAGTACGAATTCGGCTGGGCGGACTCTGACGCCGCGGGTGCTTCTGCCCGCCGCGGTGTCTCGCCAGAGGTCGTCACCGACATCTCCAACCTGAAGAATGAAGCCGACTGGATGCTGCAGCGCCGGCTCAAGGGCCTTGCCCTGTTCGAGCGCAAGCCGATGCCGACCTGGGGAGCGGACCTCTCCGAGATCGACTTCGACAACATCAAGTACTTCGTCCGCTCCACGGAGAAGCAGGCACAGACCTGGGAAGACCTCCCCGACGACATCAAGAACACCTACGAGAAGCTCGGCATCCCCGAAGCTGAGCGCCAGCGCCTCGTCTCCGGCGTCGCCGCACAGTACGAGTCCGAAGTCGTCTACCACCAGATCAACGAGGACCTTGAACGCCAGGGCGTCATCTTCATGGACACCGACACGGCTCTCAAGGAGCACCCGGAGTTCTTCGAGGAGTACTTCGGCACGGTGATCCCGGCCGGCGACAACAAGTTCGCCGCGCTGAACACCGCCGTCTGGTCGGGCGGATCGTTCGTCTACGTGCCGCCAGGCGTGCACGTCGAAATCCCACTGCAGGCCTACTTCCGGATCAACACCGAGAACATGGGCCAGTTCGAGCGCACCCTGATCATCGCCGACGAGGGCAGCTACGTCCACTACATCGAGGGCTGCACCGCACCGATCTACAAGTCCGACTCTCTGCACTCCGCGGTCGTCGAGATCATCGTGAAGAAGAACGCCCGCGTTCGGTACACGACGATTCAGAACTGGTCGAACAACGTCTACAACCTGGTCACCAAGCGCGCCACCGCAGCAGAAGGCGCGACGATGGAGTGGATCGACGGAAACATCGGCTCCAAGGTCACCATGAAGTACCCGTCGATCTTCCTCATGGGCGAGCACGCCAAGGGCGAGACCCTCTCCGTCGCCTTCGCCGGCCCCGGCCAGCACCAGGACGCCGGCGCCAAGATGATCCACATGGCTCCGTACACGCAGTCGTCGATCGTCTCCAAGTCGATCGCCCGCGGTGGCGGTCGCGCCGGATACCGCGGCGAGGTCCGGGTGGATGCCAACGCGCACCACTCAGCGAACACCGTGCGCTGTGACGCCCTCCTGGTCGACACCATCTCGCGCAGCGACACCTACCCCGCCATCGACATCCGCGTCGACGATGTTCAACTCGGCCACGAGGCCACCGTCTCCAAGGTGAGTGAAGAGCAGCTCTTCTACCTGATGAGCCGCGGCATGCCCGAGGACGAAGCCATGGCGATGATCGTCCGTGGTTTCATCGAGCCCATCGCTCGTGAACTCCCGATGGAATACGCACTCGAACTCAACAAGCTCATCGAAATGGGCATGGAAGGATCGGTCGGCTAAATGACGATCTCCGCGCCGGAAGCAACAACCACGAAGCTCGAGAACACCGGGCAACTGGGGTACAAGAAGCACACCGACGGCGGATGGGGACTCGTCCCGATCCAAACCCGTTCCGAACGGTTCGCATCGACGAACGTCGACGATTTCCCCGCCGTCACCGGTCGTGAAGCGGTCTGGAAGCTCACCCCGATCGACCGGGTGGCCGGCCTGATCGACGGGCCGCTCGACGGCAGCGAGTACGACGTCGACGCGACCCTGGCCGCCGGCTTCGACGTGAGCTGGGTTGACCGCACCGACGCTCGGATCGGCACAGCAGGCACACCTGAAGAGCGCGCATCGGCGAACGCCTGGACACAGTTCGACAAAGCCCTGGCCATCACCGTCTCCGGCGAAGAGACGAGCACCCTCCGCGTCCGCCGCTCCGCGCTCGGCACCGGCGCACGCGCTGCGCACGTGATCATCGAAGCCAAGCCGTTCAGCACCGGCCTCGTCATCCTCGCCAACAGCGGTCAGGCACAACTGACCGAGAACGTCGAGATTCTCGTCGGCGACGGCGCCAACCTCACGGTCGTCACCGTGCAGCAGTGGGACGATGACGCCGTGCACCTCGCGTCGCATTTCACCACCGTCGGCCGCGACGCTCGCATCAAGCACGTCGTCGTCACTCTTGGCGGCAGCGTCGTCCGCGTGAACCCCTCGACACACCTCAACGCCCAGGGCGGAGAGGTCGAAGCTCTCGGTCTCTATTTCGCGGATGCCGGTCAGCACCTCGAACAGCAGGTTTACGTCGACCACGACGCACCGCACACCCGCAGCCGCGTCACCTACAAGGGCGCCCTCCAGGGTGCGGGCGCACGCACCGTGTGGATCGGCGACGTGCTCATCCGCCAGACAGCGACGGGCACGGACAGCTACGAACAGAACCGTAACCTCGTCCTCACCGACGGAACCCGTGCAGACTCCGTACCCAACCTCGAAATCGAGACCGGTGACATCGCCGGTGCCGGCCACGCAAGCGCGACCGGCCGTTTCGATGACGAACAGTTGTTCTACCTGCAGGCTCGCGGCATCCCTGAAGAAGAGGCACGCCGCCTCGTCGTGCGCGGATTCCTCACCGAGATCGTGCAGCAGATCGGTGACGCCGCGCTCGAGGAACGGCTTGAAATCGCCATCGAGGAAGAACTGAACGGAACCAGCCTGTCGACGGACGGACGCTAAGCGTGGCTGAACTTGTCTGCGCCCTCCGCGACCTCAAGGTCAACGAGGCTAAACGCGTCGTCGTCGGCGGCAAGTCGATCGCCCTTGTGCTCGACGGCAACGGGGATGTCCACGCAATCGGTGACACCTGCACCCACGGTGACATCTCGCTCTCGGAGGGGTTCGTCGAGAACGACACCCTTGAGTGCTGGGCGCACGGCTCCCAATTCTCCCTGCTCACGGGCAAGCCACTGTCGCTTCCCGCCTACGAACCCGTCCCGGTCTACCTCGTGGAGCTGACCGACGGCAACATTTTCATCGACCCGACCGTAACGAAAGAGATCTGAGCTCATGGCTGTACTTGAAATCCGCGACCTGCACGTCAGTGTCCAGACCGAACAGGGATCCAAGCCCATCCTGCGCGGCGTCGACCTCACCATCAAGAAGGGCGAGACCCACGCCATCATGGGCCCCAACGGCTCCGGCAAGTCGACGCTCGCGTACACCATCGCCGGCCACCCGAAGTACACGGTCGACTCCGGGTCGATCACCCTCGACGGCCAGGACGTTCTCGCGATGACCGTCGACGAACGCGCCCGCGCCGGTCTTTTCCTCGCCATGCAGTACCCGGTGGAGATCCCCGGTGTCACTGTCACGAACTTCCTTCGCACCGCCAAGACCGCCATCGACGGTGAAGCACCGCCCATCCGTCACTGGATCAAGGACGTCAGATCCTCGATGAAGAACCTTCGGATGGACTCGACCTTCGCCGAGCGCAACGTCAACGAGGGCTTCTCGGGTGGCGAGAAGAAGCGCCACGAGATCCTCCAGATGGAGCTGCTCAAGCCGACCTTCGCCGTTCTCGACGAGACGGACTCCGGCCTCGACGTTGATGCGCTCAAGATCGTCTCCGAGGGCGTGAACCGTGCCAAGGAAAATACCAACCTCGGCGTCCTCCTGATCACCCACTACACGCGCATCCTCCGCTACATCAAACCGGACTTCGTGCACGTCTTCGTTGACGGCCGCATCGCCGAACAGGGTGGCCCTGAGCTGGCCGACCGTCTCGAGGACGAGGGCTACGACCGCTTCCTCGGCAACGAAGCGACGGCGTAAGCTTCGATCATGGTGACCACACTGAGCCCTCAGCGCTTCGACGAAGTCGAAGAAGCCCTCAAGGAAGTGATGGATCCCGAGCTCGGGATCAACATCGTCGACCTCGGGTTGATCTACGACCTCGGCTGGGACGACGAGAACGACGCGCTCATCATCCACATGACGTTGACCTCCGCCGGATGCCCACTCACCGATGTTCTCGAGGAACAGACCGCCCAGGCGCTTGACGGCGTCGTCGAGGCGTTCCGGATCAACTGGGTCTGGATGCCGCCGTGGGGTCCCGAGAAAATCACCGATGACGGCCGCGACATGATGCGGGCGCTCGGCTTCTCGATCTGACCCGGTTCCAGAAGATATCGTCGGAGCATGACAGCTGTCTCCTCCGACCCGATCGACGTCCTGCGTTCCCGGACGAGCGAGAAGTGGGCTGAACACCACTCCGACGTTCTGCCGATGTTCGTCGCAGAGATGGATTATCCGCTCGCCGAGCCGATCCGCCGCGCCCTGCACGCGGCGGTCGATCGGGGAGATGCGGGCTACGTCGCGTCAGCAAACCCACTGCCCGACGCTTTCAGGGGCTACACCCGCCGACGATGGCACTGGGACCTGTCGTCGGCCACCCTTCTGACAACGGCCGACGTGAGCATGGGGATCGTCGAGATCCTCCGGCGCGTCACGATGCCCGGCAGCCCTGTGGTGATCACCCCGCCGGTGTATCCGCCGTTCTTCGACCTCCTGGCTGAAGCCGGCGCATCCGTCGCTGCCGTTCCCTTGCGCGACGCCGGCGACGGTCTGAGGCTCGACTTCGCCGCTCTGGAGTCGGCGTTCGCGGCCGGAGCACGCGCATTCCTTCTCTGCAACCCTCACAACCCGCTCGGTTCCCCGCACAGCAGGAACGAGCTCGAGCGGGTGGCCGACCTCGCGGCCTCCTACGGTGTGACCGTGATCAGCGACGAGATCCACGCACCGCTGACCCAGCCGGACGCGACCTTCACGCCGTACCTCAGCGTCTCGGCGTCCGCGCGCGCTTCGGGGTTTGCCGTGCACTCGGCCAGTAAGGCATGGAACATCGCGGGCCTCAAGTGCGCCATTATGGTGGCCGAGGGGGAGGGGCCGGTCAAAGTCCTCGACCGGATGCCGTTCGAGGTTGCCTGGCGGACGGGCCAGTTCGGCATGCTGGCCAGCGTGGCGGCGTACACCGACGGTCAGGAGTGGCTCGACGGCGTGCTTGAGGCGATCGCCCGCAACCTCGACCTGCTCGACCGCCTGCTCCGGGAGCACCTGCCGGAAGTGACCTGGCGCCGACCCGACGCGAGTTACCTGGCCTGGCTCGACTTCCGGGGCCGCGGGTGGGGGAGCGATCCCGCCGAACGGATCCTCCGAGAGGCGAAAGTCGCCCTCAGCCCGGGGCCGGGCTTCGGTGAACCCGGCGCCGGGTTCGCGCGGATGAACATCGCCTGCTCCCCTGAGTTGCTCGAGCAGGCGATCCGACGGATCGCCTCCATCCCACCCGGAGCGAGCGCCGCAGAGCCCGGTGCCCGAACCGGTCCGGGCGAGCTTCCAGCCCCGACAACGTAGACTGTTGGGTCGACCCCTTTGTTTTGCGCCGTTTTTTGGCGCGCCGTCAAGAATTGGACCTGCTTTGCTGAGTGTGCACGATCTCGAAATTCGCGTCGGGGCACGGGTTCTCATGGACGACGTCAACTTCCGCGTCTCCGACGGCGACAAGATCGGCCTGGTCGGCCGCAACGGCGCAGGCAAGACCACGCTGACCAAGGTCCTCGCCGGAGAACTTCAGCCATCGAACGGCAAAGTCGAACGTTCAGGCGAACTGGGCTACCTTCCGCAGGACCCACGCTCCGGCGACCCCGAGGAGCTCGCGCGGACTCGCATTCTCAACGCCCGCGGGCTCGGCAGCCTGGTGCTCGGCATGCAGGAAGCCACCATGGGCATGGCGTCGACGGATGCCGCGATCAGCGCCGCCGCGATGAAGAAGTACGGCAACCTCGAAGAGCGGTTCCAGATGCTCGGCGGCTATGCGGCCGAAGCGGAGGCCGCGTCGATCGCGAGCAACCTCAACCTGCCGGACCGGATCCTCGACCAGCAGCTGAAGACTCTGTCTGGCGGCCAGCGCCGACGGATCGAACTCGCCCGGATCCTGTTCTCCGACGCCCGCACGATGATCCTCGACGAACCGACAAACCACCTCGATGCCGACTCGGTGACCTGGCTTCGTGAGTTCCTCAAGACCTACACCGGCGGGTTCATCGTGATCACCCACGACGTGGAACTCGTCGGCGAGACCGTCAACAAGGTGTTCTACCTCGACGGCAACCGTCAGGTCATCGACGTCTACAACATGAATTGGAAGAACTACCAGCGCCAGCGCGAAGCCGACGAGGAACGACGCAAGAAGGAACGCGTCAACGTTGAGAAGAAGGCGACGTCGCTTCAGCTCCAGGCTGCGCGATTCGGCGCCAAGGCGTCCAAGGCTGCCTCAGCGCACCAGATGGTCGCGCGTGCCGAGAAGATGCTCTCGGGGCTCGACGAGGTGCGCACCGTCGAGCGGGTCGCCAAACTGCGTTTCCCCGACCCAGCTCCGTGCGGCCGGACACCGCTGATGGCGTCGAACCTGTCGCGCAGCTACGGCTCGCTGGAGATCTTCACCGCTGTCGATCTTGCCGTTGACCGCGGCTCCAAGGTCGTCGTTCTCGGCCTCAACGGCGCCGGGAAGACGACGCTGCTGCGGATCCTCGCGGGCGTCGACAAACCGGACACCGGGCAGGTCGAACCAGGCCACGGTCTTCGGATCGGCTACTTCGCGCAGGAGCACGAAACGCTCGACGTCAAGCGCAGCGTGCTCGAGAACATGGTGTCGAGTTCACCGAACATCACCGAGACCGAAGCACGCAAGGTCCTCGGATCGTTCCTGTTCACCGGTGACGACTCACATAAGCCGGCCGGAGTGCTCTCCGGCGGAGAGAAGACGCGACTGGCACTCGCCATGATCGTCGTCTCCGGGGCGAACGTGCTTCTGCTGGATGAGCCCACGAACAACCTCGACCCAGCCAGCCGCGCCGAGATCCTCGACGCACTGGCACATTTCACGGGCGCTGTCGTCCTGGTCAGCCACGATGAGGGTGCCGTTCAGGCGCTCAACCCGGAGCGGGTCCTCATCCTGCCCGACGGTGTGGAGGACCACTGGAACAAGGACTACCTGGAACTCATCGAGCTGGCCTGAGTCCTCCCCGCCGGTGTAGCCGACCACCGGAAGCACCGACTACCTGGAACTCATCGAGCTGGCCTGAGTCCTCCGCGACGGTGTAGCCGACCACCGGAAGCACAGACTACCTGGAACTCATCGAGCTGGCCTGACGATGTGGTCAGCGAACGGATGCGTCGAGGATGTCGTCCTCCACGTCGGCGTCCGAGCGTTTCGCGACGCGCTTTCGTTCCCGCTCCGCCGCGCGAGCCTGCTCTGCAGGGTCGTCGGCATTGAGGTGACGGTATTCCTCACGGATCGCGTAGCCGAGGAAAGCGAACCCGAGCAGGCCGAAGACGATCCACTGCAGGGCATACGACAGGTGTGACCCCTCGTCGAGTTCCGGCTTGAGCGCCGGAAGCGGACGCGCGTCGACGGGAGCCGGCGTCTCGGATGCCATCAACCCGTATGCACCGGTGTAGACCGGGGTATCGAGCCGGTCGTCGAACTGGGACAGCTCAACGGTCGCGATCTGGCCCTCAGCGGCGCTTCGTCCCTGCAGGGCCGGTTCACCCGGCTTCAGGCGTGCCGTCACCGTCACCTCACCGGTCGGTGGGGCGGGCACAACGTCGGGCAGATCCTGCGCATTGCCGGTCGGAAGCCATCCCCGATCGACGATGAAGACGCTGCCGTCCGACACCTGCAGCGGAGTGAGCACCTCGAAACCCGGCTGCCCGTTACGGGGCCGGTTGCGCACGAGGACCTGGTCTTCGACCAGGTAGCTGCCGGTGACAGTGACGGGGGTCCATTCCAGGTCGTCGTCCCAGGCATCGGTGGAGGGCAGGACGTTGTCGAGCGGAATCGGATCGTTCTCATAATTGTCGAGAACACGCGAGTTCTCGAGCTTCTTCTCGTCCAGCCGCGACACCTGCCAGTTGGACAGCAGCACACAGACGACCGCGAAGACGACGGCGACGGCCAGGTAGCCGAACCACCGCTTGCTGATCACGAATCGCCAGTTGCTCAAGAAACGTCCTTCGGGGTCAGGGGGAGTGTGGTCACGGGGAAATCCCGTGCGGTGAGGAAATCGTGCAGGTAGCTCCTGTGCTCATCGCACGCGAGCCAGACCTTCACCCGGTCCTCGGCGTGGATCTTCGGATTGCGCCACTCGATCCGCCATCCGGCCGTGGCGGGGCAACCGGCCCGGGAACAGGTGAACTGCCCGGGCTCCTGGAACAATCCGATCATGACGCCTGTCGGTCCTCGGCGTCGTCCTCAGGCGCTTTCCGCTCAGGAATGGCGACGACACCGCCTGGGCGCAGCACTGTCGTGTCCGCAGTGGGCGCACCGACGTTGGCGAGGACGACCGCGACGTACGGCAGGCAGATCGCCCCGGCGGCGCACACGAAAAGCCACCAGCCATCGACGAACAGCATCATCACCAGGCACACCACACGAATGCTCATAGCAATCGTGTACTTGAGCATTCGTGCTCGCCGGTCGGCATCAGGCGACGGCGGCAATGAAGTGATGGATGGCTGTTTCATTCACTCCAAGACTACGCTTGTTTGCGCACCCCCAGCAGGGTTCACGGCGGAATCCCCGGACTCGCATTCGCTGGGATCCACTCCACACCGGAAGGCCGACATGCCCCACTCTGAGAACTCTTCCCCGCGCACGGTACTCGTCACAGGGGGGAACCGCGGAATCGGCTACGCCATCGCAGAGGAGTTCGTCGCGCGCGGTCACCGTGTAGCCGTCACCGCCCGGTCGGGCGACGGCCCGGCCGGAAGCCTCACCGTCCGCGCGGACGTCACCGACGCCGACTCCATCGATGCCGCGTTCAGCGAGATCGAGCAGAAGCTCGGACCGGTCGAGGTCGTGATCGCGAACGCGGGGATCACCCGCGACACGCTTTTGATGCGCATGAGCGACGACGACTTCGACAGCGTTGTGAACACGAACCTCGGCGGATCGTTCCGCGTGGTCAAGCGCGCGTCCAAGGGCATGCTGAAGGCCCGGTTCGGCCGGATCGTGCTCATTTCGAGCGTCGTCGGCCTGTACGGCGGCCCCGGCCAGGTGAATTACGCCGCGTCGAAGGCCGGTCTCGTGGGAATGGCCCGCTCGATCACGCGTGAACTCGGCGCTCGGGGCATCACCGCCAACGTGATCGCTCCCGGTTTCATCGAAACGGACATGACCGCTGAACTGCCCGAGGCGACCCAGGCGGAGTACAAGAAGGGCATCCCAGCCGGGCGGTTCGCGACTCCCGCCGAGGTGGCGAAGGTCGTCGCGTGGATCGCCGGCGAGGATGCCGGTTACATCTCAGGCGCGGTCATCCCGGTCGACGGCGGCCTCGGGATGGGGCACTAGCCCCGGGTCAGCCGCGCAGACCGAGCAGCGGCAGCACGTCGGCGAGGTCGACGTGGTCGATGACCACGTCGGCCCGCTCGCGAACGGCAGGTTTGGCGTTGAATGCGACACTGAGCCCGGCGACGCCCATCATCAACAGATCATTCGCGCCGTCGCCGATCGCGACCGTCCTCGAGGCCGGCACGCCGGCATCCGCTGCCCATTCGAGAAGGGCGGATGCCTTCGCGTCTGCGTCGACGATCGGACCGTCGACGCGCCCGGACAGGAGACTGCCGGACACCTCGAGCCGGTTGGCTCGCCAGACGTCGAGCCCGAGTGTCGCGGCGAGGGGATCGAGCAGTTCGTGGAAGCCGCCAGACACGACGCCGACCCGGCCCCCGGCAGCCTGGATTCCCGCGATGAGCTGGTGCACGCCGCGAGTGGGACGGATTCGGGCCGACACGGTCCGGAAGACGGACTCGTGCAGTCCGGCGAGGGTCGCGACGCGGCCGCGAAGGCTTTCCGCGAAGTCCAGTTCGCCGCGCATGGCGCGTTCGGTCACGTCAGCGACGAGGGCGAGCGAGCCGGCCTCCTCGGCGAGGAGTTCGATGACTTCGTTTTCGATCAGGGTGGAGTCGGCGTCGAGCACGACAAGGAACCGGGCCGGCGCCTGGGGCGACGGCGGAAGGGTGGAGCTCATCGGGAGACGCGCACTCCCTTGCCCACCACGGTGAGTCCTGAGTCGGTCACGGTGAAGCCACGGGCGCGGTCACGGTCGTGGTCGACCCCGATGGCGGCGCCGTCCTCGACGACGACATCCTTGTCGAGGATCGCCCGCTTCACCAAGGCATCCGGTCCGACGAGCACACGGTCGAACAGCACCGAGTCGACGACCTTCGCACCGGACTCGACGTTCGACCAGGCCCCGAGGACGCTGCGTTCAATATGTGCACCGGAGATGAGCGAGCCGAGCGAAACAATCGAATCGATGACCTGGCCGAGGTTGCCCTTCGCGTCGCGGACGAACTTCGCCGGAGGGGAATTCAGCTGCTGGCTGAAGATCGGCCACTCGCTGTTGTACAGATTGAAGATGGGCAGAGTGGAGATGAGGTCCTGGTGGGCTTCGAAGAATGAGTCGATCGTTCCCACGTCACGCCAGTAGTACCGGTCACGGTCCGTTGACCCTGGCACGGTGTTGTTCTTGAGGTCGAACACGCCGGCGTCGCCTCGAGCAACGAAGTCGGGGATGATGTCGCCGCCCATGTCGTGGTTGGAATCCGTCCGCTCGCCGTCGCGGGTCACGGCGTCGATGAGCGCGTCGGTGTTGAAGACGTAGTTGCCCATCGACGCGAGGACCTCGTGTGGTGCGTCGGCGAGCCCTTCGGCGTTGATCGGCTTTTCGAGGAACTCAGCGATCCTCGTCGGGTCGTTCTTGTCGAGCTGGATCACGCCGAACTGGTCGCTGAGCTCGATCGGCTGGCGGATCGCCGCGACGGTTGCACCGCGCCCCGAATCGATGTGGGCCTGGACCATGTCGCGGAAGTCCATCCGGTACACGTGGTCGGCACCGACGACGACGACGATGTCGGGCTTCTCGTCACGGATGAGGTTGAGGCTCTGCAGGATCGCGTCGGCTGAGCCGGAAAACCAGCGTTTTCCGAGCCGCTGCTGGGCGGGCACCGAGGCGACGTAGGAGTTGAGGAGGCCGGACAAGCGCCAGGTCTGCGACACGTGGCGGTCGAGGCTGTGTGACTTGTATTGCGTCAGGACGACGATCTGGGTGAAGCCGGAGTTGATCAGGTTGGAGAGCGCGAAGTCGATGAGACGGTACTGCCCGGCGAACGGTACAGCGGGTTTTGCCCGGTCCGCGGTCAGCGGCATCAGGCGTTTCCCTTCGCCGCCAGCGAGGACAATGCCAAAAATCTTCTTCATCGCGACCATGCCCCCAGACTAGAGGCAACCCCATACCTGTACTAGCTTCGTGACATGCGAGTTGATCTTCTTACCCGGGAATACCCACCAGAAATCTACGGCGGGGCCGGTGTGCACGTCGCCGAGCTCGTCTCGGCCATGCGAGGGGAGATTGACGTCACTGTGCGCTGCTTCGGTGCTGACCGCAGCGAAGCGAACACGTTCGCGTATCAAGTCCCGACTGAGCTGGCCGGTGCGAACGGTGCGCTGACCACGCTCGGCACCGACCTGCTGATGGCGCAGGATGCCGCGGGAGCCGACCTTGTGCACTCGCACACCTGGTACGCGAACGGCGCCGGGCACGTTGCGAAACTGCTGCACGGCATCCCGCACGTCGTGTCGGCGCACAGCCTCGAGCCGCTGCGCCCGTGGAAGGCGGAACAGCTCGGCGGCGGATACCGCGTCTCGAGCTGGATCGAGAAGACCGCGTTCGAAGCGGCGGATGCGGTCATCGCCGTGAGCAATGGCATGCGGCGTGACATCCTCCGCAGCTATCCCGCACTGGACGAGTCCCGCGTTCACACCATCTACAACGGCATCGACCTCGCCGCCTGGCAGAGGGTGCACGACGACGAGCTGGTGCGTTCGCTCGGAATCGACCCGACGCGTCCCAGCGTCGTCTTCGTCGGCCGGATCACCCGGCAGAAGGGCTTGCCGTATCTCCTTCGCGCCGCCGCGATGCTGCCGGCGGAAGTGCAGCTCGTGCTGTGTGCCGGGGCACCAGACACGCCAGAAATCCTCGCGGAGGTCGAGGCCGGGGTTCGGGAACTGGCGAAGGAACGATCCGGGGTGGTGTGGATCGACCGGCTGCTGCCGCGGAACGAGCTGTGCGCCGTGCTCACCGCCGCAACCACGTTCGTCTGCCCGTCGGTCTATGAACCCCTCGGCATCGTCAACCTGGAGGCGATGGCCTGCGGTGCAGCTGTTGTCGGGACCGCCACCGGTGGCATCCCTGAGGTCGTCGAGGACGGTGTCACCGGCCGCCTTGTCCCCATCGAGCAGGTCACGGACGGCACGGGGACACCCGTCGACCCCGATCGTTTCGTCGCTGATCTCGCCGCGGCCCTCACCGAGGTCGTCTCGGATCCGGATGCCGCGAAGGCGATGGGCGAGGCGGGGCGCCTCCGAGCCGAGCGCGACTTCAGCTGGGATCGGATCGGCCGCGAGACCATTGCGCTCTACCGCTCGATTCTGGCGCGCTGACGGGCGAGCCACGGCACGGCCGACCGGATCGGACGGATAGGCTAGAGGACATGTCGAGCGTTTTGCAGTTGAGTGACGTGTCCGTTGTGCGCAATGGCCGTGCGATCGTGAATTCCGTGTCGTGGACCGTCGAGGGGGACCAGCGCTGGGTGGTGCTCGGGCCCAACGGGGCGGGAAAGACCACCATCCTGCAGCTCTCCTCGACCCTCATGCACCCCAGCTCGGGAACCGTCGAGATCCTCGACTCCGAGCTCGGCAAGGTCGACGTCTTCGAACTGCGCCCGCGGATCGGGATCGCTTCGACGGCCATGGCCCGACGTGTTCCGTTCGAGGAGACCGTGCTCGACGTCGTCATGACCGCCGCTTATTCGGTCACCGGCCGCTGGAACGAGGATTACGAGGACATCGACGTGAAGCGTGCTCGGCGCGTTCTCGCTGAGTGGCACCTCGAAGGTCTCGCTGAGCGCCAGTTCGGAACCCTCAGCGACGGCGAACAGAAGCGCGTGCAGATCGCACGGTCGGTCATGACCGACCCGGAACTGCTCCTGCTCGACGAGCCCGCCGCCAGCCTCGACCTCGGCGCGCGCGAAGAACTCGTCAAGCTGCTCGGTGGTTACGCCCAGTCGCAGGAATCTCCGGCCATCGTGATGGTCACCCACCACGTCGAGGAAGTCCCGGTCGGTTTCACCCACGCCCTGCTGCTCAACGACGGCAAGGTCGTGGCATCCGGCCCGATCGCCGAGGCCCTCACAAGCGAGACTCTGACGGAGACCTTCGGCCTCCCGATCGAACTGAGCACGACCGACGGCCGTTACAGCGCGCGTGCCCAGTGACGCTCGGCATCTGATAAAGTAGGTAGCTGGCCCGATGGCCATACGCTTTCTTGCCGCGCAGTCCGTGCGAGCGAGACTGAAACACAATCTCCTCTTACCTCACAAGGAAGTCCTCATGAAGACTGACATCCACCCCGACTACAAGCCGGTTGTTTTCCGCGACCTCGCATCAGGTGCGACGTTCCTCACGCGCTCAACCGTGGGCAGCTCGAAGACCATGGAGTGGGAGGACGGCAACGTCTACCCCGTCATCGACGTCGAGATCTCTTCCGAGTCGCACCCGTTCTACACGGGCAAGCAGCGCATCATGGACTCCGCAGGACGCGTCGAAAAGTTCAACAAGCGCTTCAAGGGCTTCGGCAACTAACCGACCTCTTTTTCGCAAAGACCCGCATTCTTCGGACTGCGGGTCTTTGTCGTCGGTGGGCGCAGGGCCGCCCCATCTGGGTGCAAGGGCACGTATTCACCCGGTCCGGACCCACTCACCAGGTCCACCGGATGACGACGTCCGGAGCGAGTGAGTACATCGCGCGACGTGCCCGCCCTCGGCCCGCCGGCTGGGCGCATCGGCGGTGGGTGGGGTGCTCTCAGCGCACCGGCCAGCCGGTGGATGCCACGAAGGTGGCGTCTCGCGTGCGGCGCATGTAATCCTGGAAACTGTCTGCCTGGTCCTGGCACCAGCCCGCCTGCAACCGGTGCAGCTCGAGAGCGTCGACGTCGAGGGCGCGCGCGTGGGTGCGGGCGATGGCCAGCGCCACCCGCCCGGCGGCGATGGCGTCGGCGCCCGCATCATGCGCCTCAGTGAGCTCGACGCCATAGTGGAGTGCCGCCGCCTCGAGGGTCCGCTTGCCCTTGCGGTAGCGGTCCATGGCCTTGTCGATGACGAGCGGGTCGATCACCGGGGTGGGCTCGACGAGCGGCACCACGTGGTGCCTCACCGACTCGTGGAACAGCAGCGACAGGTCGTACGGGGCGTTGTAGATGACAACGGGAATGCCGGCGTCGAAGTAGCCGCGCAGTTCGGCGACGATCTCGGCGACGACGGCAGCGGCGGGCCTGCCCTCTGCCCTCGCCCGTTCGGTACTGATCCCGTGCACGGCTGTCGCCTGCTCAGGGATTTCGATACCAGGGTCAGCGAGCCAGTCACGCCGGTGCAGCACGTCACCCCGTCCGTTCAACAGCCCAACGTTCGCGCTGACGATGCGACTCGTGATCACGTCGATACCGGTTGTCTCCAGATCGAAGACGGCAAGGGACTCCGACCACGGTGTTACTGCTGTTGTCTGCACGGGCGCAACGTTAGGGCGGACCACCGACATGTCGTCGCTCACGCGTGACGCCGCTGAGAGAAGGGGGAGTCGGTCGGACGTGCCACGTGGAGCCAATAGAAGCTCTGCGTCGCGATGGTGAGGGTCACTTCGCCGTTCTCGTCGAACGGCGGGAACTCCCCGCCACCGAACAGGTCGAATAGCCGGCAGCCGGCGAGCTCGGGGGCGATGATCTTCGTCGCGATCGGGTGGTGCGAGAAGCTGAAGACACAGAGGATGTCTTCCTTCTCATCCCCGATGTGACCTCCGGAGTGCCCACCTGTTCCCGAGTAGCTGCGGACGAAACTGAGAACGGATTCGTGATCGTTCGCGACGACCTCGACGCTGCCGAGCCCGAACGCCGGGTGCCCCTTGCGCACATGGATCACATTGCGCACCCAGTGCAGCAGCGATCGCGACTGGGCAAGCTGTGATTCGACGTTCACGAGGGTGTAGTTGAAGACGAGGGACTGGACCACAGGGAGGTACAGTTTGCCGGGGTCAGCCGACGAGAAACCGGCGTTGCGGTCGGGCGTCCATTGCATGGGCGTGCGGGACGAATCACGGTCAGCGAGCCAGATGTTGTCGCCCATGCCGATTTCGTCGCCATAGTAGATGAACGGGCTCCCGGGCAGGGAGAACAGCAGCGCATGGGCGAGTTCGAGCTCGGCACGCGAGTTGTCCAGCAGGGGAGCGAGGCGACGACGGATACCGATGTTCGCGCGCATCCGCGGATCGTATGCGTACCAGCCATACATGGCCTGGCGGTATTCCTCACTCACCATCTCGAGCGTGAGTTCGTCGTGGTTGCGCAGGAACACGGCCCAGCCGGCCCACTCAGGCACGTCGGTCGTCTCAGAGAGCACACGCACGAGCTCCTCAGCCTGCTGTGACCGCAGCGAGTAGAAGATCCGCGGCATCACCGGGAAGTCGAACGCCATGTGGCATTCGGGCTCTTCGTCCGTGCCGAAGAACGCCGCCACTTCACGCGGCCACTGGTTCGCCTCAGCGATCATGACCCGGCCGGGGTACTCCAGGTCGACCATCGCACGGAGCTTCTTGATGAAGGCGTGCGTCTCAGGTTCACCCTCGCCGTTGCCGCCGTCGGATTCGTAGAGGTACGGGATGGCGTCCAGCCGGAACCCGTCCACGCCCATGTCGAGCCAGAACCGGACGATGTCGAACATGGCGTCATGGACGGCCGGGTTCTCGTAGTTGAGGTCGGGCTGGTGCGAGAAGAACCGGTGGAAGAAGAACTGGCGTCTCACCGGGTCGAACGCCCAGTTGGAATCCTCGGTGTCTGTGAAGATGATGCGGATGTCCGGGTACTTCTCGTCGGTGTCACTCCAGACGTAGAAGTCGCCGTATGGGCCGTCCGGATCTTCGCGCGATTCGCGGAACCAGTCATGCTGGTCGGAGGTGTGGTTGAGCGGCATGTCGATGATGATGCGCATGTTCCGCTCGTGAGCCTTCGTCACGAGGTCCTTGAACTCGTCGACGGTACCGAACTCGGGAAGAATCGACCGGTAGTCGGAGACGTCGTAGCCGCCGTCGCGCAGCGGTGAGGTGAAGAACGGGGGCAACCAGAGCGCGTCGACGCCGAGCCACTGGAGGTAGTCCAGCCGGCTGGTGAGACCCTGCAGGTCGCCGGCGCCGTCCCCGTTGCTGTCGACGTACGACCGCACCATCACCTCGTAGAAAATGGCCCGGCGATACCACAGGGGGTCGCGGGCGAGGCCGGGAAGTTGGATGGGCGCGGTGAATGTCACTGGGTACCGATTCCGTGTCTGGGGGGCGTGAGGTGTGAGTCCTCGGGTTCGTCGGGATCGAGTCTATGGGGAGCACCGTTCGGCGGCCGGGAACGAAAAGCCTAAACTGGGATTGCCCATGACTGTTCGCTCCCCATACTCCGCGCGACTCGATCGCATCCCCGTCTCTCGGCGATCCGTCCGCACCGGCGGAAGCCTCACCAGCTACTGGGAGTACGGGCAACCGGGAGATGCGCCGACGATCGTCATGGTCCACGGATTCCGGGGCGACCACCACGGTCTCGAACCGGTGGTCGCTCACCTCGAAGGCTTCCACATTCTCAGCCCAGACCTCCCCGGCTTCGGCGAGTCGGAGCCGCTGGGGAGGATCCACGACATCGACGGATACGCGACCTGGCTGAATGAGTTCGTGTCGGCGGTGGATCTTGCTGAGCCGCCGGTGATCCTCGGTCACTCCTTCGGGTCGATCGTCGTCTCCGCCGCCCTCGCACGGACCCCCTTGCGCGCCCCGCGGGTGGTCCTCGTCAACCCGATCGCTGCGCCGGCACTCGCCGGGCCACGCGGCATCCTCACCAGGCTCGCAGTTTTCTACTACCTGGTGGGTGCCCGGCTGCCCGAACGACTCGGCTTCGCTCTGCTGCGCAACCGGGCGATCGTGCGGATGATGAGCGTGACCATGGCGAAGACGAAGGACAAAGGCCTCCGCCGCTGGATCCACAACCAGCACGACCTCTACTTCAGCGCCTTCGGTAACCGGGCCGTCGTGCTTGAAGCGTTCAAGGCATCCGTCGGTGACGACGTCAGCGAGTTTGCCGCCGACATCGTCGACCGTACGCTGCTGATCGCCGCTGACCAGGACGACATCACGCCGATCGCGGCACAGCACACCCTGGTCAGGCGGTTCCCGGACGCGACACTCGAGATCCTCCCCGGCGTCGGCCATCTCATTCACTACGAGGTCCCCGGCCAGGCGGCGGAGCTCATCCGTCGCTTCCTGGCGGAGGACCCGGCGTGAAGCTTCTCGTCGACTGCCGCTGGGTGACGGAGAACCCCGATGACCAGCTCAGCCGGAGAACCCGCGGAATCGTCCACGCCCTCGCTGAACGCCGCTCGTTCGTGATGATCGTCGGCCCGACCACAGCCCTCGACCTCCTGCCAGCCCTGCCCTGGGAACTGCTGCCATCGCCGTACAGTCCGGCTGAGTTGTTCACCGGGAGGAAACTCAACAGCATCGGTGCCGACGTGGTCTTCACGCCGGCACCCGGTCTGATGGGCCTCGGGCGCCGGTTCGGCCTGCTCGTCGCCGGCGGCACGCCGCACTGTTCCGAAGACGCTCACCCGCTGCATCGGCTGCTCACGTGGCCGTGGCGATTCCGATTCACGCGAAGCTGGATGATGCGGTCCGCCGACGTGGTTCTCGGGGTGTCGGGAGCGCAACAGCGGCTTCTGCTCGGCGACAGTTCCGCCGACCAACAGGTTGTGACCCTGCACACCGAGGATGCGGCTAGCGTGTCGCCCGACGCGTGGCGGGAGTCTGCTGCACAGTTGGACGCCGTCATCGACGACGAGTACGCCGCTGTGCAAGCCAGACGGGACGCCGCCGGGGACCGCTGAGCGGTCGAATGCACTGGCGAAGACGACTGCGAACCGTGCGATTCCCGGTTCTGCCGCCGATGACCTCCGCGCCTCTCGCGCTGCAGCCCCCTTCACCGCACGCTCCACAGGAGAAACCGCGGCCGTCGAACGCTCGACAGGAAGAACTGACACTCTCGCGACCACCCGCCCTGCTGAGCGTCTGCCGGTCAGTCCAGGAGTCGATCGGCAAGCGCCGCGAGGGTCTCCGACGCACCGGCGTTCAGTTTCACGGTGGCGCGGGAATCGCCCTTCGTTTCGCCACGGTTGATGATGACGATCGGGCGCTTGCTCCGCCTGGCGTGTTCGAGCAGACGGATGCCGGAATTCACGACGAGCGAGGAACCGGCGATCACCAGGGCGTCCGCCTGGCCGACGAGGTCCCGAGCCTCTGAAAACTTGTCCGTCGGCACGAACTCGCCGAAAAACACGACGTCCGGTTTCAACGCGCCGCCGCACACCGAGCAGGCCGGCGCAACGAAATCGTCGACGTGGCTGATTTCGGCGTCGCCGTCCGGGTTGAGGGTGACGGCATCCGGCTGGGACAGCCAGG
Source organism: Mycetocola sp. (assembly GCF_046716805.1). Classification (GTDB taxonomy): domain Bacteria; phylum Actinomycetota; class Actinomycetes; order Actinomycetales; family Microbacteriaceae; genus Mycetocola_A. The sequence continues at coordinate 67,754 of NZ_JBKJWH010000085.1, forward strand.
GGTTCTCGGAGTCGATGCGTGCGGCGATGCTGGAGCGTGCGAAGGTCTGGCCGCAGTCCAGACAGTGCACCCGGTCCATCGAACCGTGCAGGTCGACGACCCGCCGGGAACCGGCACGGACGTGGAGCCCGTCGACGTTCTGGGTGACCACCCCGGGAACCAGGCCGGCTTCTTCCAGTGTCGCGAGCATCCGGTGTCCTGCGTTGGGCGTCGCAGCGTCGAACAGCGCCCAGCCCAGGTGGCTGCCCGCCCAGTAGCGTTTGCGCGATGCGTCGTCGAGGAGGAATTGCGACACGGTCATCGGCGTGCGTTTCGGGGCCCCGGCACCGCGGTAATCGGGAATGCCCGAGTCGGTGCTGACGCCGGCCCCGGTGAGGACAGCGAACGTGCCCCCGGACAGGACGGCGTAGGCTGCATCGAGTCCGCGTTCGTCCAACTCCGGCGTCAATCCGGTGATCATGGTCATTAGGCCTTTCGAGAACCCGCCCCTGCCTCGAGGGTAAATGATCCAGATGTCGGAATTGTTTCGGCGGGCGGGCCTTGTTCTGAGAATACGCCACCACCCGAAGGAACCACCGTGCACATCGTCCCCATCTCGAATCTCGACGTCGAGGGACTCTCCGACTTCGCGCGGCTGACGGATGTCGCGCTGCGGCGCGTGCAGGAACCGGAAGGCGGCCTGTACATCGCTGAGTCGCACAAGGTCATCGCGCGGGCGATCGCCGCGGGGCACCAGCCCCGGTCGATCCTGCTGCAGGAACAGTGGCTGCCGGATGTGGAACCGCTGCTCGAGCAATTCCCGGACGTTCCCGTCTACGTCGGCTCGTCGGATGTGCTCGAGAGCCTCACCGGGTACCACATGCACCGCGGCGCCCTGGCCGCCATGCACCGCCCAGCGCTGCCCAGTATGGAGGACCTGCTGGCGGATGCCACACGCGTGGTCATCCTCGAGGACATCGTCGACCACACCAACGTGGGTGCGATCTTCCGCTCGGTTGCCGGGCTCGGAGCAGATGCGGTGCTCATCACCCCCCGCTGCGCCGACCCTCTCTACCGCCGGAGCGTGCGCGTCAGCATGGGGACGGTGCTCCAGGTCCCGTGGACCCGGATGCCTGAGTGGCCGGAGGCTCGGCGGATCCTCGACGCCGCCGGGTTCCACGTCGCAGCGCTCGCGCTCGACGACCGGGCAGTGACGCTCGACCGGTTCGCCGCGAATCCGCCCAACCGGGTGGCGCTGACCCTGGGCACCGAGGGTGATGGTCTCAGCAGGCAGGCCCTCGAAGCGGCCGATTCGACGGTGGTCATCCCGATGCTCCACGGCGTGGATTCGCTCAACGTCGCGTCCGCCAGCGCGGTGGCGCTGTGGGCGCTCCGGAGGTCGCCCTCTACAGCCGACTGACCCTCCTGGGGTCGTCAGCAAACCGCAGGCCTCCCGCCGCTAGAATTGGCCGGTGCCGAATCCCAGCCCATCTTCTCCCGAACGGGTGTACAGACGCAGGCGGGTGACGGTCTTCGGGATTCTTGCCGTCGTGCTTCTCGTCCTCGGCTACATTTCGATTGCTGTTCTGCGCCCGATCCCCGCAAATGCCGCCCAGCTCGAGACGACGGCACCGATCAGCCAGCCGGCGACTCCACTCCAGTGGCCCGATTACGGTACAGGGGCGATCGGCGCGGTCGGTATCGACGGCATCCTCGGGGACTCGGGCATCCAGCAGTCCACACCCATGGCCAGCATCACCAAGACCGTGACCGCCCTCGTCGTGCTCGACAGGATGCCGCTGGCAGCGGGCGAAAACGGCCCTGAACTGACTTTGACCGAGGCGGACGCCGGCATCTACTCGCAGACGATCGCCGAGGGAGGATCAGCGGCCCCCGTTGTGCCCGGGTCGGTCTTCAGCGAACGCCAGCTGCTCCAGGCCATGATGCTTCCATCGGCCAACAACTACAGCATCACCCTGGTGACCTGGGCGTTCGGCTCGATGCCCGCGTTCCTGCAAGCCGCGAGCGACTGGCTCGCGGCCCACGACCTCGCCGGCACCCACATCGCTGACTCAAGCGGGCTCGACAGCGACAGCCGCTCCACCCCCGCCGACCTCGTCACGATCGGCAAGCTCGCGCTCGAACACCCGGTCCTCTCTGAGGTCGTCGCGGAGCAGTCCGCTGTGCTGCCGGGCATCGGCACGGTCGAGAACACCAACAAACTGCTCGGAAAAAACGGCGTCATCGGCCTGAAGACCGGCACCACCCGGGTCGCAGGGGCGTGCCTGCTCTTCGCAGCCGAAGCGACAGTCGGAGGCGAGATCATCACGTTCGTCGGCGTGATCCTCGGCGCCCCCAACCACCGCCAGCTCAACCAGGACGTCACCGAGTTGATCGCCAGCGCGACGGCGGGATTCTCCGAGCTTCAGCTCGTCGAAGCTGGAGATAGTTTCGGCAGCTACACGACTCCGTGGGGCGCGGCCTCCGAGATCGTCGCCGCCGAGTCGGCGAGCGTGCTGGTCTGGCAGGATGCCCCGGTGACGGTGACCCCGACGGCATCCGCTCTCGAGTCCGGGGAGGACGGCCGCGAAGTGGGATCCGTCACGTTCGAGCACGACGGCGAGAGCATCGTCGTTCCGCTGGTCCTCGAGGACGAGCTCGACGGGGCCGACCTCGGCTGGAAGCTCAGCAACGCATTCGGCTGACGCCGCGAGTTCAGTCGGCGGCGCGGGTGTACCGTTCGGCGACCGGCCGCTTCGCCGAGATGAAGTCGCCGGAGGATTGATGGCGGATGCGACGGAACACCCACGGGACCAGGTACTCCCGCGCCCAGACCAGGTCAGATGCCCGCGCCTGCCGCCACGACGACAGCGGCATCGGTTCCGGCCGGAGCGGCTTCAGGTCGTTCTCGACCTGAAGCGCAGCGAGCACCATCCTCGCGACCGTGTGGTGACCGAGGGGATTCAGGTGCAGACGGTCAGGCGACCACATCCGGGGGTCCTGCACGTCGGTCAGCGACCACATATCGGCGACGATGCAGTCGTATTTCGCAGCGATCGCGCGGAGGTTCTCGTTGTAAATGGCCACCTTGCCCCGGATGCCCCGGAAGACCGGCGAGAACCCGACATCGACAGCGGTGAACAAGACGATCGTGGGGTTGTCCCTGCTGAGCCGGGCGATCGCCTCGTCCATGCGGGCAGCGGTGACATCCGGATCGGAGCCAGGGCGGAGAACGTCGTTGCCGCCCGCTGAGATCGAAATCAGGTCCGGGTGAAGTTCCAGCGCAGGCCCGATCTGTTGGTCAACGACCTGTGCGATGAGCTTGCCACGGACGGCAAGGTTCGCATACGCAAAATCCTCCACTCCCTGACCGAGGACTTCGGCAACCCGGTCCGCCCAGCCGCGGTGACCACCAGCGAGACGCGGCTCAGGGTCACCGATCCCCTCGGTGAAAGAATCGCCGATCGCCACATAGCGCGACCAGGGGTGGGATCGTGACGCCACGTCATCACTGCCCGCCATGAGGTTCTGGATGTTCTGATCTTCGTGTCGTTCGGTGTCGGTCACGTTCTTCCTCCCATCCGGGGAAGCCTACCCGCGGACGCCACGCCAGGGCACCCATCCGGTTCGCCCGATCGGGCGCGAACGGGTAGATTACAATCAAGTGAGTACAGAGATTTCTTCGGGGGAGCCGGCGAGCATGGATGCCGCGGCAGGACTCCGGATCGGCACCTCTGCCGCTGAGCATCTCTCACCCGCGTTCCCCGAACGGGCCGCCTGGGGCACCGTCTCCAAGCTGCGCGCGTGGCAGGAAGAGGCGATCACCACCTACTTCGCCACTGAACCCAAGGACTTCCTCGCCGCGGCGACACCGGGTGCAGGAAAGACCACATTCGCGCTCCGGCTCGCCGCCGAACTGCTCGCCCGCCGGACCGTCGACCGCATCACCGTCGTCGCACCGACCGAGCACCTCAAACGGCAGTGGGCGGATGCCGCGCACCGGGCAGGCATCCGTCTCGACCCCACCTTCACGAACGCGGCAGGACGCTACGGGAGGCATTACCACGGGGTCGTCGTCACCTACGCCCAGGTCGCCGTGCGAGCCGCGCTGCACCGTGACATCACCGCGTCCTCGAAGACACTCGTCATCCTCGACGAGGTGCACCATGGCGGCGACGCCCTCAGCTGGGGCGATGCCATCCGTGAGGCTTTCGACCCGGCCACCCGTCGGCTGTCGCTCACCGGGACCCCGTTCCGGTCGGATACCGCGCCGATCCCGTTCGTGAGCTACCTGCCCGATCAGCACGGTATCCGAACGTCGCTCACCGACTACAACTACGGTTACGGCCGGGCCCTCGCCGACGGCGTGGTTAGACCGGTGATGTTCATGGTCTATGCCGGCCACATGCGCTGGCGCACCAACGCGGGCGACGAGATGGAAGCTCGACTCGGCGAGGGCAACACCAAGGACATCACCTCTCAGGCCTGGCGCACGGCGCTCGACCCGGCGGGGGAGTGGATCCCCCAGGTTCTCAAGGCAGCCGATCGCAGACTCAGCGAGGTGCGCCACGGCATCCCGGATGCCGGCGGCCTCGTCATCGCCACCGACCAGACCTCCGCCCGCGCCTATGCAGCCATCCTCAAGGATATTTCGGGCGAGAGCCCGACCGTCGTTCTCTCGGACGAGAAGGAATCCAGCGACAGGATCGATGAGTTCTCCAGTGGCACCAGCCGCTGGATGGTCGCCGTCCGCATGGTCTCGGAAGGCGTCGACGTTCCGCGGCTCGCCGTCGGCGTGTACGCGACGAGCGCGTCGACTCCGTTGTTCTTCGCTCAGGCCATCGGTCGGTTCGTGCGCGCACGTCGCCGCGGTGAGACAGCATCCGTTTTCCTCCCAGACGTCCCCAACCTGATGAACCTCGCCAGCCAGCTCGAGCTCGAACGCGACCACGCCCTTGACCGGAAGAACGACGGCGAGGGCGAGGGGGACATGTGGAACCCCGAGGACGCGATGGTCGCGGAGGCGAACCGCGAATCGAAGGGCTCCGATGCGCTCGGCGACGACTTCAAGTACGAGGCGATGTCATCGTCGGCCACCTTCGACCGTGTCGTCTACGACGGAGACGAGTTCGGACAGTGGGCGGAGCCCGGTACAGAAGAGGAACTCGACTTCATCGGCCTGCCCGGGCTGCTGGAACCAGAACAGGTGCACGAGCTGCTCACCCAGCGGCAGGCACGCCAGGCGAAGCGCTCATCGACGAAGGCCCAGCAGGTGCCCGCAGAACCGTCGACGGATGTCCCGCCGCCGCTGTACCGCACGCTCAAGGAGCAGCGGAGCCTGCTGAACAGCCTCGTCGGGCTCTACGCGAAAACCGTCGGGCAGCCGCACGGTCTTGTGCACGCCGAGTTGCGGAGGATGTGTGGAGGCCCCGCCGTGCAGCAGGCCAGTGTCACCCAGTTGCAGTCACGGATCGAATGGCTGCGGAAGAAGATGAGCGGCCGCCGCTGAGCCCGACGGCCGCGGAGTCTGGTCCTTCGACCGGAGTCCGCCCCTTCCTCTCGGTGCTCGCCGCATCATCCGTCGACGGATCCAGAATGATGCCTAGCGAGCCGGGCGAACGCGTCAGCTGAGACCTGTCAGCGCGCGATTGCAGGGACTGCCCCGGTTTCGTTGACCAGGACGACCCCTCGTTCGGCTACCGGGTCATCGCCGACGAGCTCCACCAGGCAGGCGTGAAGGCGGGGGAGAACCCGGTCTGGCGGCTGTGTTCCCGGCAGGCCGGGTCGACGCGTGCGGTGACAACGGCGCGATGGCGTCGTTCTTCGCCCTGTTGCAGAAGACGGTCCTCGACCGGCAAACTGACGCGATGAAAAGTCATCACGTCAGCCGGGTCATCGCGGCGACGCCCGAGGCCGTCTACGAGTTCGCATCCAACGTCGATAATCTGCCGAAATGGGCCGCCGGCCTCGCAGTGGCGAAGGTCGTGCGCGACGGCGACGTGCTGCTCGTCGAGTCGCCGATGGGACGGGTGCGAGTCCGTTTCGTTGAGCAGAACTCCTTCGGTGTGCTCGATCACGACGTGACGTTGCCGTCCGGGACGGTCGTCACGAACCCAGTCCGGGTACTGTCGCATCCCGAAGGCGCCGAGGTGGTGTTCACCGTCCGCCAGATCGAACTCGATGACGCGGCGTTCGCCCGCGACGTCGAGCTGGTCGCAGCGGATCTCGATCGGCTCGCGAGCCAGCTCGGTGACACGGCTTAGCGTCCGGGAGGGAAGGTCGAGCGCTTCGACCGGCACTGTGCGGTCCGTAGCCGAGTCCGGACCAGACGAGACCCCGCGGTCTTCGTCCCGCGGGGTCTCCTTATTGGCTGTCTCGGTCAGTATGGGTAGCTCGGCACGCAGCCGGTGACCCAGAAGACCTTGTACTTGGTGTCGGCTCCGATGGAGCCTGGAGCGTTGACGGTGAGCTTGACGTGGTAGCCCTGGATCGGGTGCGGGGCGCCGAGCTGGCCGATCACGCCCGCGAGGTCGTATGTGACTTCAGCGTCGAGGTCGGTGCCGCCGCCGGCGGCGTCCTCACCGATGAACACCGTGTCGGTGAGCAAGGGGATTGTTCTCCCGGTAGGAGCTTGGCCGTCGAAGTTGACGGTGGCGTTCAGGTTACCCTGGTCGAATCCGTAGAAGTCGACCTGGAACTCGCAGCCGACGTGCGGCTGGTTGCCGGGAGTGGTGTCAAAAAGAAGGCGGTCGAGCTTGATGGTGCCGTTGTTTCCTGGAGGATCGGCGGCGACTGCGGGGGAGGCGAAAACCAGCCCGAAACAGGCAGCCAGGGCGAGAGTGCCGCCGGCGCTGCGGGCAAGTCTGGAAATCTTCATTTCTCTACCTAGATTCTGAAGGGAGCGCCACCGCCGCTTTGCCGGCCGAGGCCTGGAAAACGAGAGTAACACTCACATATTCCCGGAGACCAACATCACGGTGATTGTTCCGTGACCCCTTGACTGGAAGCCAAATCGACGCGGGACTCAGAAGCCAGGAGAAACAGAAAGGCCCGGACGTCACGCGGTCGGGTTGTTCGCGCCTCGAAGTCATCTGTCTTCGCGTTAACCAAGAAGAGGCCGCGCCAATATTGGTCGGGGGGTGTTATTTGTGAAAAAACAGTTAGCGCAAGG
>NZ_JBKJWH010000086.1:0-3982 GCF_046716805.1 Mycetocola sp.
ACCGGAGGCGTCATCATGGTCGCTGCGTCCGGCCGGACGAAGAAGAACGAACTCGCTGCAGCGGTTCGCACACTTGAGAGCATCGGCAGCAACCTGGCCGGTGTTGTCGTGACGATGCTCCCGACCAAGGGCCCCGATTCCTATGCCTACGGTCAGTACAGCTACGGCAAGTTCGAGGAGACGGAGCCTGCCGTCGAGCACGTCGCTGGTAAGAAGTTGAGCAAGAAGACTGCAGCGAGAGGGCGACGGACGCTGCGCGAAGCGAGGATGGAGTAGTCGTGACCGACTTCAATATTCTTACCGTCTGCTCCGGAAACATTTGCCGATCACCGATGGCTGAGCAGCTGTTGCGTGCCGGCTTGAATGCTTACCCGGGTGTCACTGTCACCAGCGCCGGCACCGTCGGCCTTGTCGGTGAGCCGATGGACGCACGCGCACTAAGCCTCGCCGCCAGTTACGGTGTCACGGATGCCACCAACCACGTCGCCCGAGAGCTCAGCGAGCAGCAGATCCGTGAATCCAATGTGGTTTTCGCAATGTCTCGTGAGCACCGACGAGCTATCGTGCAGCTTCACCCGCGCGCGTCCCGCTATACGTTCACGATCCGTGAGTTCGCGAGAATTGCCGCCGAGATCGAAGACGCTGATTTGACCGACGCGGCCTTGCTGCCGCGCGATGATATCTCTGGTCGATTCGCCGCGGCCGTCGAAGCAGCGGCTTCTCTGCGAGGCATCGTTACCCCGCTGCAGAACGCCGACGACGACGATGTCGTCGATCCATACCGGCGTTCAGACGAGGTCTACACACTTTCCGGTCAGCAGCTTGTCCCTGCCGTTGAGCGCACGCTCGCCTTCTTCGAGCGCGCGGCGTCTGCGGAATAGGAAGTTCCACATGGCATCGAGCAAATCGTTCGTCCGTCGTCCTGCAAGCGAGGGGCGCCGTAGATGGTGGATTGTTGCCCTCGGTCTGTTCCTGGTATTCGACATCGCTCTTGTCGCGTTCGCGCTCAACGCGAATAGCAGGCCAACCGCGACGGCTGATCGGAGTTCTGTAGAGCCCGCCTCGCCGTCGACGGCGCTAACTCCTTCTGCCACTCCAACTCCTTCTGCCACTTCAACGTCTAGCGTCGCGCCCGTCGTCGCCGTTCCGCAGCGTCTCCTCGCCGCAGTCAACGGCGACGTGGCCTGGCGCGGTGTGGTCGGTGCGTGCTCGGACGGTTCGTCCGAGCTTGAGTACACCGCTGATGGGGGCGCGACCTGGAATGTGGCCGACCCGGCACCGGCGACGGGCGCTACCGCGCTTGTCCGTGTGGTTCCCGAATCCTCATCCGAGGCGAATGTCGTCACACTCGACGCTGAGTGTTCACCGCAGCTTGTCGGCACTTTCGTTGCTGGCGATGCCTGGGAGGATTACTCCTCGAACATTGGCTCGTATTGGTACATCGACCCAGCAGACCGCGCGAAGGTTCACTCGCCAGGCGGCACCGTTGCGGCGCCGTGCGACTCGGCCGTTGCGATCGCAACTCGTTCAAGCTCGGAAGCGTTAGTACTGTGCGCGAACCAGACGCTCTTTGAGACCACCACGAGCGGAGCGGAATGGTCGTCAGCTATAAACGTTCCGGGCGTTGTCGCAGTCGCCGGCTCGGAAGACGGCTACGTAGTCGCGGTGGTCGCACAGGGGGAGTGCGCCGCCGCATCTATCGTCGCGTTGTCCGGTGAGACAGCGAGCGTTCCTCGTGGATGCTTCGGAGAAGAAGTAACGGCCGGCCAGACAGCGCTGGCCGTAGCGGACGACGGAACAATGTGGCTGTGGGCGGATGAACGAATTGCACGATCTGATGATGGGGGAACGACATGGGCGTAGAGCTAGATTCGAGGGACGATACCGAGGTTCGGAACGGCGAAGTGCCGCTAGTTCGATTCGGTGCCCAGTTCGTGCTCGACGCCGCCGCGTGGACGGTCGCGCTCCTCCTTGCCGTGGTCTTTAGGTATGAGTTCATGCTTGAGGAGATTGGTTGGACGGCGCTCTTCGTGCTCATAGTCCTGGCCGTTGTCCTCCAATTCGTCGTGGGATGGGGCTACGCCCTCTACAAGGGCCGCTACACATACGGGAGCTTCGAGGAGGTGCGTGCCTTAGTCTTCGCTGCCCTGAGCGTCTTCGCCATTCTCAGCATCCCGGTATTGATTTTCGGACCGATCATCGACATCGCCCGCAGCGCCACAGTCATCGCCTTCCCCATCGCGGTGATCCTCATGTTCGCCGTCCGCTACGCAAAGCGCCTGTATGTCGAGCACAAGTACAAGCCTGGGACCGAAGCGCACCGCACCATCATCTACGGAGCCGGTTATTTAGGGTCGACTCTCGTCCGACGTATGCTGACCGATCCCTCGTCGCAGTTCCTTCCGGTTGCGCTGATGGACGACGACCCTCTCAAATCTAATGTTCAACACCGCGGTGTGCGCGTGTTGGGTACACTTCACGACCTCCACAAGGTTGTCGACAAGACCCGCGCCACGGAGCTGGTGATCTGCATCGGGCGCGCGGATTCCGTACTCATTCGTCATATCTCCGACGCAGCCACCGCAGCGGGACTCCGGGTCAAGGTCTTGCCTCCGCTGGAAGATCTTTTGAATCGCAAAACTAGCCTGGCCGACATGCGCGATATCTCGATTGAGGACCTTATTGGACGGCATCCCGTCGACACCGAGGTAGAGACGATCGCGGGCTATCTAAGGGGCAAGAAGGTACTGGTCACGGGTGCAGGCGGGTCTATCGGCGCTGAACTGTGTCGACAGATAGCCAAGTACGGGCCGTGTGAATTGATCATGCTTGATCGGGATGAAACGGGTCTCCAGGGAGCACAAATCGGCATTTCTGGCCACGGGCTCCTTGACACAAAGGACGTCGTTCTCGCTGACATTCGCGATCAAGAGGCGTTGGCAGAGATTTTCACCGAACGTAGCCCGGATGTGGTTTTTCACGCGGCGGCGCTCAAACACCTTCCCATGCTGGAGCAGTACCCCGACGAGGCCTGGAAGACTAACGTCCTCGGCACGCTGAATGTATTGGAAGCGGCCCGGTCCGCCGGAGTGTCCACTTTCGTGAATATTTCGACAGATAAGGCCGCGAACCCGACCAGCGTGCTCGGGCACTCGAAGCGCGTTGCTGAGAAGCTCACCGCGTGGATGGGCCAGGAAACTGGTCGGACTTATTTGTCGGTGCGATTCGGCAATGTCATAGGGAGCCGGGGTTCGATGCTTCCGACTTTCACATCGTTGATTGAGTCGGGCGGCCCGCTGACCGTAACCCACCCTGATGTCACCCGATTTTTCATGACGATCCCCGAAGCCTGTCAACTCGTGGTCCAGGCGGGAGGCATTGGCAGCGCTGGAGAAGTCCTCATCCTCGATATGGGTGAGCCGGTCAAAATACTGGACGTCGCACAGCGCATGATCTCGATGTCCGGTAAAAACATTGAGATCGTGTTCACGGGTCTCCGCCACGGTGAAAAGCTTCACGAGGAGTTGATCGGCCAGAATGAAATCGACGAGCGCCGACTCCACCCAAAGATTTCGCACGCACGTGTCGGAGGCATCTCGCCGGAGCGTCTCGACAAACGCGGATGGGAAGATCGGATGTTTGCATCGCCCCGAAATTCTGACACCAGGATTCTCGAGCGGCTGCCGGCCGGTGATGCCAAGTGAGCGAGCGTATTTACATGTCGGCCCCGGATGTCGGAGAACTGGAAGAACGGTACGTCGTTTCTGCCATTCGCGGGGGATGGATCGCTCCTCTGGGACCGGACGTAGATGCGTTTGAAAGCGAGCTAGCAGCGCGCACTGGCGTCAAATTCGCCGTCGCTTTGAGCTCCGGTACGGCAGCCCTCCACCTCGGACTACTGGGAATGGGGGTGAAAGCAGGGGACGTCGTACTGACGTCAACGATGACGTTTGCTGCAACAGCGAACGCGATTGTCTACACC
>NZ_JBKJWH010000087.1:0-9230 GCF_046716805.1 Mycetocola sp.
GACCCGGAGTTGGCGCATCAGCACGCCCTTTCGGCTGCCCGTCGTGCCGGCCGCATCGGTGTCGTCCGCGAAACACTGGCGATCACCGCCTACGAGACCGGCGACTACGCGCTCGCACTCCGTGAACTCCGCACCCACCGGCGCATCACCGGCTCGAACGATCAGCTTCCGTTGATGGTCGACAGCGAACGCGGCGTCGGCCGCCCGGAGCGAGCGCTCGAACTGGGGCGCACCGTCGACCGGGCGACGCTGTCGCCGGCCGTGCGGGTCGCTTTGTCGATCGCCATGTCCGGCGCGCGGCTCGACCTCGGGCAGCCCGACCTCGCCCTCGCCGAGCTCCAGGTGCCCGAACTTGATCCGCACCGCGCGTTCGAGTGGAGCCCCGAGCTCTTCGCCGCCCAGGCCGAGGTGCTCGAGGAACTCAAGCGCGCCGACGAGGCGTCCGTGTGGCGCAAGCGTGCCGAGGTCGCCTCTGCCGCCCTGGCCGAGCGCTCAGGCGAGAACGAAGCCGAAACGATCGAGGTGTTCGAGATCCTCGAGGTCGACGACGAAGGCGACATCGATGGCGAGTCGACGGATTTCGATAACGACGACAGCGACGACGATGAGAACCTCCTCGGGGACGACACCGCAGACGTGGATGACTCCGACGCAGATGACTACGACGCCGACGACGCCGACGACGTGCTCGCCGACGACGCGACCGCAGTCGACGACGCCGACGCAGCGGAGAATCACGACGAAGCCACGACCACCGATGAGGAGACGACTGATGACGTCGCTGCTGGGCAGGAAAATTAAGGCAGTGACGCCGCTCGAAGGCGTCGATGTCTTGCTCACCGACCTGGACGGTGTCGTCTATGCGGGGGCTGGAGCGATCCCACACGCGATTGAGAGTCTCAATCGTGCGGCCGAAAGCATCCGTGTCGGGTACATCACCAACAATGCGTCGCGCACCGACGCATCCGTTGCCGCGCACCTGACCGAACTGGGACTCACTGTCGCGCCGAACGAAGTCGTCACGAGCCCGCAGGCTGCCGTCCGTCTGCTGGCCGACCACGTGCCGAGCGGATCGACGGTGCTGGTCGTCGGCGGCGACGGCCTGGTGGATGAACTCGTCAAGGGCGGGTACACCGTCACCCGGTCGGCGGATGACAATCCGGCTGCTGTACTGCAGGGTTTCGCGCCTGAAGTCAGCTGGACCGAGCTCGCTGAAGCGGCCTATGCGCTGCACCCGCGCGAGGACGGCGTGGAGATCCCGTGGATTGCAACGAACACGGACTGGACGATCCCGCAGGCCCGTGGCATCGCACCGGGAAACGGCACCCTCGTCTCCGCCGTGCACACCGCCGTCGGTCGCCTGGCTACCGTCGCAGGCAAGCCGGAGACCCCCATCTTCGAGGAAGCCACCGCCCGGTTCAGCGCGAAGAAGCCGCTATTCATCGGTGACCGGCTCGACACCGACATCGTCGGCGCGAATCGGGCCGGCATGGACTCCGTTCTTGTGCTCACCGGCGTCGACAAGGCCAAACATGTGCTCGCCGCCGACAAGTTCTCGCGTCCGACGTACATTCTCGACGACCTCCGCCAGCTGCATGAGGCATACCCGGCAACACGGATGTCACGCAACGGCAGCGAGGCGACCGTCGGCAACTCCGTGGTCCGGATCGACGGAAACGACGTCGTCATCGTCCGGGACGGAGACATCCCGATCGATCTGCTGCGCGCAGCATGTGCGGCGATCTGGGCTTCAGGCCGGGCGATTTACGGCTTCAACGTTCCCGAACGGCTGTATTCCTGATCGCCCCGGTAACCTAGGAACGTGAGCGAAGAGATGCACGAAGCAGGCGACGCCCTGGTTTCGCAGCTGCGCCTGGTCGAAGACCAGCCGCTCGACGAACGCGCCCGGGCGTACGTGCAGCTGCATGAAGAGCTCCGCGCCAAACTCGAAGGCGGCGACGCGGCATCGTCGCGGTCGTGAGCGTGCAGCACGTGCCAGACGCTGATCAGCGCCTCGACGCCGCACTCGTCTCCCGCGGACTGGCTCGCTCGCGCACCCTCGCCGCCCGGGTGATCGCTGATGGACTCGTCACCGTCGATGGCCGGGCAATCGTCAAACCGGCAACAAAGGTTCGCGAGAACCAGGTTCTCGTCGTCGCTGGCGCCGACCACTACGTCAGCCGCGGCGCCCACAAGCTGATCGCCGCCCTCGACGCGTTCCCGGTCGACCCTGCCGACCGGGTGGCCCTCGACGCCGGCGCATCGACCGGGGGATTCAGCCAGGTCCTGCTCGAGCGTGGCGCCCGGACCGTCATCGCGCTCGACGTCGGCCATGGCCAGCTCTCACCCGAAATCTCCGGCGATGCCCGCGTCTCCGTCGTCGAGGGGTTCAACGTCCGCGACCTGACCCCGGAAAGTCTCGCCGGAGCATCCGGTGTTTCGGAATCCCCTGATCTCGTGGTCGGTGACCTCTCGTTCATCTCGCTCACCCATGTGCTCGAAGCGCTTCAGCGCTCGGTGCAGCCAGGCAGCGATTTCGTGCTGCTCATCAAGCCGCAATTCGAGGTGGGCCGCGGCGGCATCCGTGAAGGAATCGTCCGCGACGCCGCACTGCGCGCCGACGCCATCGCCACCGTGCTCTGGCACGCCTGGGATCTCGGGCTCGGCACCGCTGGATTGATCCCGTCACCGATTGTCGGAGGCCACGGAAACCTTGAATACGTTGTGTGGTTGCGCGACGCGGGTGATGTGCCCGGCGGGGTCGCCGCCAATCCGACAGAATGGCTAGATCGAATCACCGAGATGGCTGGAGCGTGACCGGAATGAGCTCAGAAGCTCGCAACATCCTCGTGGTGTCGCACACCGGCCGATCCGATTCGCTCGAGGCCGCCGTGCAGGTGGTCGCGCAGATCCTCGAGGCCGGCGCGGTTCCGGTGGTTCAGCGCGACGAGCGCGATGAGATCTGCGCCAGCGCGAGCGGCCTCGCGTCTGAACGCCTGGCCGTCCTGCACGAGGACGTGAGCCCGGCCGACCTGGAACTCGTGATCGTGCTCGGCGGCGACGGCACCATTCTTCGCGCCGCTGAAATCGTGCGCGGCTTCTCTGCGCCGATCCTCGGCGTCAACCTCGGCCACGTCGGGTTCCTCGCCGAGAGCGAGCGCGATGACCTCGCCGACGCCGTGCACCGGGTCATCGCCCGGGACTATCTGGTCGAAGAACGCATGACGCTTTCGGTGCGGGTCAAACGTGACAGCGAAGTCGTCTTCGAAACCTGGGCGCTCAACGAAGCCACTGTGGAAAAAGCCAGCCGCGAACGGATGCTAGAGGTCGTGATCGAGGTCGATGGTCGCCCGCTGTCCAGCTTCGGCTGCGACGGCGTGGTCGTGTCGACACCCACGGGGTCGACCGCCTACGCCTTCTCAGCCGGCGGACCGGTGATCTGGCCGAGCGTCGAGGCCATCACGATGGTGCCGCTCAGCGCGCACGCCCTGTTCGCCCGCCCGATCGTCGTCGGACCGGACTCCTCGCTGGCCATCGAGGTGCTCAAGCGCACCGATGCGACCGGCGTGCTCTGGTGCGACGGTCGGCGCACCCACAATCTTGAACCGGGCGCCCGTGTCGTCGTCCGGCGTTCCTCCGTGCCGGTGCGACTCGCCCGTCTTCACGAGAGCCCGTTCACCGACCGGCTCGTGCAAAAGTTCCACTTGCCTGTCTCCGGGTGGAGGGGACCTGCGCCCCGTGATTGAGGAGATCGGCATCCGTGACCTGGGGGTCATCGCCGAGGCCACACTTCCGCTCGGCGCGGGATTCACCGCCATCACCGGCGAAACCGGTGCTGGGAAGACCATGGTCGTCACCGCGCTCGGGCTGCTGCTCGGCGGCCGCGCCGACTCGGGCGTCATCCGACAGGGGAATGAGTCCACGAGCGTCGACGGTCGCTGGATCGTGCCCGCGGACGGCATCGTCGCGGAGCGCGTCCGTGAGGCAGGGGGAGACGTCGACCCGTTCGGTGACGACGCCGAACTGACCCTGGGCCGCTCGGTCCTCGCCTCGGGTCGAAGCCGCGCGCAGGTCGGCGGCCGCAGCGCCCCGGTCGGCGTGCTCGCCGAGCTGGGGGAACAACTCGTTGTCGTGCACGGCCAGTCCGACCAGGTTCGGCTCCGCTCCCAGACGGCCCAACGCGACGCCCTCGACCGATTCGCCGGGGAGGACCTTGCCGCCCTGCTGGCCGATTACCGAGCGGCGTTCACCCACTACCTCACCAACGTCGCCGAACGCGACATCCTCATCGACGAGCGCGACCGCCGCGCCGCTGAAGCAGACGACCTTCGCCTCACGATCGCCGAGATCGACTCTGTTGACCCTCAGCCCGGTGAAGACGACGAACTGGCCGTCCGAGCGGAACGCCTGACCAATGTCGAGGATCTCCGCATCGCCGCGAGCTTCGCCCGTGAGGCGCTGTCGGCGGAGGAATCCGACGCCCCCGACGTCGTCACCCTGCTGGATGCCGCCCGCCGTCAGCTCGAACGGGTCGCCTCCCACGACGCTGAACTCGGCACGCTGGGGGAACAGATTGCGAGCACGAGCTACGCCATCTCTGAGATCGCGCTCGAACTCTCGAGCTACCTCGCCGGGCTCGACACCGACGGCGCGCGCGAATTGGAAATCATCCAGGAGCGGCGTGCCGAACTGGGCGTGCTTTTGCGCAAGTACGGCCCAGGCATCGACGAGGTGCTTGCCACGCACGAAACAGGCAACGCCCGCTTGCTCGAACTTGACGGCGACTCCGACCGGATCGAGGACCTGACCCGGATAGTCGACGAGGACGCCGTCCGGGTCGACGAACTTGCCGGCCGCATCTCCGAAACCCGCCTCGCGGCGGCCGCCCGGCTCGGCGAAGCCGTCTCAGCAGAGCTCACCGCGCTGGCCATGCCAGACGCCATCGTCGTCATCGAGGTCACCGACCAGCCCGAGCTCAGCCAGCACGGCCGTGATTCCGTCGTGTTCCTGCTGCAACCGCACCCGGGTACCGAACCGCGGCCGATCTCCAAGGGAGCGTCGGGCGGCGAACTGTCGCGGGTGATGCTCGCCATCGAAGTCGTGATCGCCGGTCGTGACCCAGTGCCGACCTTCGTCTTCGATGAAGTCGACGCCGGCGTCGGCGGGTCTGCGGCGATCGAGATCGGCAGGCGGCTGGCCCGGCTCGCTGAGACGGCGCAGGTCATCGTCGTCACCCACCTGGCCCAGGTCGCCGCCTTCGCGACGAACCATCTCGCCGTCGTGAAGTCCAGTGACGGCACCGTGACGGCATCCAGTGTGCGACAACTGACCGGTCCTGAGCGCGTTGCCGAGATGGCCAGACTTCTCTCCGGGCTCGCTGACAGCGACTCCGGGCTCGCCCACGCCGAAGAGCTGCTGTCGCTCGCACGGTCGAACCGCTCTTCTCAGGTGATAGGATAAAAGCCCGTGGTGAACATTACGAACGCGGACATTTCAGACGACACGACCAGACACATTTTTGTGACCGGTGGTGTCGTTTCTTCTTTGGGCAAGGGACTCACGGCGGCAAGCCTGGGTAACCTCCTCACGGCTCGGGGACTGCGTGTTGTCATGCAGAAACTCGATCCATACCTGAACGTCGACCCAGGAACGATGAACCCGTTCCAGCACGGCGAAGTCTTCGTCACCGACGATGGCACCGAGACCGACCTCGACATCGGTCACTACGAGCGCTTCCTCGACATCAACCTGAGCCAGGCGGCGAACGTCACCACCGGCCAGATCTACTCGACGGTCATCGCCAAGGAACGCCGCGGCGAATACCTCGGCGACACGGTGCAGGTCATCCCGCACATCACCGATGAGATCAAGCGCCGGATGCGGTTGCAGGCCACGAGCGATCCGAAACCGGATGTGATCATCACCGAGGTCGGCGGCACCGTCGGCGACATCGAATCGCAGCCCTTCCTCGAGGCGGCCCGCCAGGTGCGCCACGAACTCGGCCGCAAAAACGTCTTCTTCGTGCACGTTTCCCTCGTGCCATACATGAACGCGTCCGGCGAGCAGAAGACCAAGCCGACGCAGCACTCCGTCGCTGCCCTCCGTGCGATCGGTATCCAGCCGGACGCCCTCGTGCTGCGCAGCGACCGCCCGGTCTCCGAATCGAACAAGCGCAAGATCGCGCTCATGTGCGACGTCGACGAGGCCGCCGTCGTCAACTGTGTCGACGTGCCCAGCATCTACGACATCCCGAGCGTGCTCCACGACCAGGGACTCGATGCGTACATCATCGACCTGCTCGGCCTCGAAGCCGACGACGTCGACTGGGCAGCCTGGTCGCCGGTTCTCAAGGCTGTGCACGAGCCGAAGCACGAGCTCACGATCGGACTGGTCGGCAAGTACATCGACCTTCCGGATGCTTACCTGTCCGTCACCGAGGCGCTGCGGGCCGGCGGATTCGCGCACGAGTCGAAGGTCAAGCTGCAGTGGATCGCGTCGGACGAGTGCGAGACGCCCGAGGGCGCAGCGAAGGCGCTCAGCGAACTCGATGGAATCTGCGTCCCGGGCGGTTTCGGCATCCGGGGGATCGAAGGCAAGCTCGGTGCGCTGAAGTTCGCCCGCGACAACAAGATCCCCACGCTTGGTCTGTGCCTTGGCCTGCAGTGCATGGTCATCGAATACGCCAGGAATGAAGCCGGCCTGGTTGGCGCCAGCTCGAGCGAATTCGACCCGGACACGCAGTTCCCGGTCATCGCGACGATGGCTGAGCAGGTCGAGATCATCGCCGGGGGAGACCTCGGCGGGACGATGCGCCTCGGCCTGTACCCGGCGAAGCTCGCCGACGGCTCGATCACCGCTGAGTTGTACGGCTCGACCGAGATCTCGGAACGCCACCGTCACCGTTACGAAGTGAACAACCGTTACCGCGACCAGATCGCCGAAGCCGGGCTTGTCTTCTCGGGCACCAGCCCGGACGGCCAGCTCGTCGAGTTCGTCGAGCTCGACCGCGCCGAGCACCCGTTCTACGTCGGCACCCAGGCTCACCCCGAACTGCGGTCGCGTCCAAACAACGCGCACCCGCTGTTCCGCGGTCTCATCGGTGCCGCGTTGGAGCGCAAGCAGGCCAGCCTGCTGTTCGACGTGAGCAATGACTGAGGCTGTTCTGGAAGACACCCTCGCCGACGTCGAGATCCGCTCAAGCGAGCTGGTCTTCGACGGCATGGTGTGGGGTGTCCGCCGTGACGTCTTCGATTACAACGGTGAGGACATCGCCCGCGAATACCTGGACCACACCGGGGCCGTCGCCGTGTTCGCGCTCGACGATGAGGACCGGGTGCTGCTGATCAAGCAGTACCGGCATCCCGTCGGCATGCGCGAATGGGAGATCCCTGCCGGACTTCTCGACATCGTCGACGAGGACCCTCTTCTTGCGGCGAAACGCGAACTCGCTGAGGAGGCCGACATTCAGGCAACCGACTGGGCTGTGCTTTCCGAGTTCTACACGAGTCCGGGCGGAAGCGACGAAGCGATCCGGATCTACCTCGCCCGTGGACTGTCGGCAGCACACGAAGTGTTCGACCGCACGCACGAAGAGGCCGACATGGAGTTGCGCTGGGTTCCGCTCGACGACGTCGTCGATGCGGTGCTGGCGCGTAAGCTGCAGAACCCGTCCCTCGTCGTCGCCACCCTCGCCGCTTTCGCTGGTCGCCAGCGCGACTGGCGAACGCTTGCGGCGGCGGACGCACCGTGGCCGCGGCATCCGAAACTCAGGTCCTCGTAAGCACTGACATGCCGCTCGCACGCGACCTCGACTTGTATCTGCGGCACGTGTCGATCGAGCGCGGCCTGGCACCGAACACCGTTGCCGCATACCGGCGCGATCTCGGCGGCTACGTGGAGTGGCTGGGGGCGCGCGGAATCGGCGAAGTCGCTGAGGTGTCGCAGCAGCAGGTGTCGGAGTATGTGCGTGAGCTCGGCACCCGGGAGACGCCGCTCACGGCGTCATCGCTTGCCCGGGTGCTCTCTTCGGTGCGCGGCTGGCACCGGTTCCTGCTCGAAGAAGGCCGGCTCGAAACCGACGTCGCCCGCGAGGTCAAGCCGCCGAAACTGCCCAGCCGGCTGCCGAAGGCGCTGAGTGTCGACCAGGTGACGGCACTGTTGGATGCCGTGGCGGGTGACGACGTGCGGGCGTTGCGTGACAGGGCGCTCCTCGAACTGCTCTACGCCACCGGCGCGCGGGTGAGCGAGGCGGTGGCGCTCAACGTCGACGACGTGTTCGACGAGGACATCGTCCGTCTCCGCGGCAAGGGGAACAAGGAACGGATCGTGCCGCTCGGCCGGTTCGCCCGCGACGCCCTCGACGCCTACCTCGTCCGTGCCCGACCGGTGTTCTCGGTGCGGGGAGTCGCGACGCCCGCGCTGTTCGTGGGCATCCGTGGGCAGCGGGTGTCGCGGCAGAACGCGTGGCTGATCATCCGGGCCGCAGCCGAGAAAGCTGACCTGGTCGCGCACGTGTCGCCACACACGCTGAGGCACTCGTTTGCGACGCACCTGCTGCAGGGCGGCGCCGATGTGCGCGTAGTTCAGGAACTGCTCGGGCACTCCTCGGTTGCGACTACGCAGATCTACACGATGGTGACTGCGGACACCCTCCGTGACATGTACACGACGGCCCACCCGCGCGCTCGCTAGCTCTTGCACGGGCGTGCTGCGCACAACTCCGCCAGACCCGTGGACCCTGTACGGATCGACGGCTGCAGAGTGTCGCTGTGGATAACCCTCCCGCGCGGCTGAGGACTCCTCTAGCCTGTCGGCATGGTCACTGACCGGTCGAGGACGATCCCACGGATGCTGCGGGGCAGCACTGTCGGAACGCTCGCCTGCCTGCTCGGCGCGGTAACGCTCACCAGTTGCACTCCGGCTCCGCGGCCGACACCCACCCCCACCTCGACGGCGATCTTTGAGTCGGAAGACGAAGCGCTCGCTGCCGCGACGGATGTGTATCAGCGATATACGGCCGCGAAGGACAAAGAGTCGTCCAACGGCGATGCATCCGCGGAGTCGCTGCGTCCGCTCGTTACGCAGGCGTATTTCGAAGACCTCGAAGTGGTAGGAACCCTTGAAGAGAACGGATGGCACACTACCGGGTCCACAAGTTTCGACTCGGTCTCGCTTGTCGAATTCACCGAGCAAGACGGCCTTGCAACAATATCGATCTCGCTCTGTAGGGA
>NZ_JBKJWH010000088.1:0-4848 GCF_046716805.1 Mycetocola sp.
GTCACCGGATCGATGCCGGTCGGAGCCACTGAAATCCTCGTAAGGCTTCTACTTACGGGGATTTCTTCATTTAAGCGGGAGTTGCCGCCGGGCAACCGAGGGTTTTCTCGGTTTCAGCGGTCGATTCCCTCGGGCCCTCGCCGAGGCTGTGCCATTAATGTGCCATTAAGGCGGGCAGGGGTCCGCCGCTGTTCCGTTTCCGGTAGGGCGCCCTCGTCTTTTTTCAGCGCGTCGTTGAGGGCAGCTCCTGCACGAAGCGCGACGCCCTCCCGGGCACGCGAATAGCGCTCGGTGACCTGGAGGCTTGAGTGACCCAGGGTCGCCTGCACATCTGGAGCGCTGGCGCCGGCGTCGAACAGGATGGTCGCGAAGGTGTGGCGGAGGTCGTGGATCCGCAGGTTGGGTCGGCCGATCGCCGTCCGTAACTCGTCCCAGTCGGCGCCCCGGCGCGCATTGTGATTCGTGAGCCGTCCGCCATCTGCGCCGTCGAAGAGCAGGTCGTTCGGCCGTTTGCCCCGCGCAGCCGCCTCGGCGTATGGGCGCAGCGCGTCGATCAGCGGAACCTCGCGTGACTTATGGCTCTTCGGCGACTGCTCGATCAGTTCGCCGCGCATGCCTGGACTAAGCGACCGGCTGACCCGGATGATGCCACGCTCGAAATCGACATCGCCGACCCGCAGCGCGGTGGCCTCCCCCGCCCTCATCCCGGTGTAGACGAGAGCGGCGAGGTAGCGACGGTAGACGCCGTCGGGTACGAGTTCGAGCAGCTCGCGAATTTGGTCGAGGCTGAGCGCCCGCGAGACCGGCGAGATTGACTCGCGCATGCTCGGCCGTTTGACCTCGCGCGCCGGGTTGTAGTCGATGAACCGGGATCGCCGGGCGCCGTCCAGCAGGCGTGACAGCACGGCAAGTGCATCGTTCTTGGCGGAGGCCCCGCCCGACCACGCGACCATCGCCGACTCGATCATCGGCGAGGTGATGTCCTCGAGCCGGCGGCGGCCGAGGGCCGGCTTTATACGGAGTCGCCAGGCGACGCCGTAGCTGCGCGCGGTAGCGGGCCGCACCGATGACTCGATCGCCGGCCAGTACTTCTCGTGCCACTGCTCGAGCGTCATCGAGCCGTTCGGGTTGCGGCCGGCTACCAGCTTCGCGAGCTCGCGCTTGGCTTCGGCCAACGTCAGGAACGTGCGCGATCGTTCTGTGGCGCCGCCCGCGACGCTCGGGCCGACGACGCGGATCTGGTACCGCTGCCGGTCGGCGCGCCAGCGGATGCCCTCTGGGAGCGGGCGTCCCGTGCGCGGATCAACCCTCGTCGGGGAATCCCGGCTGGGCCGCCCGGCCATCAGCTTTCCGTCCCACCCCGCGCTAGCAGATCGTCGATCGTGTCGGCGCTCCACAGCAGGTGCTTGCCCATGTGCGCGTCGGGCTCAGGAATCAGCCCGTCGTGACGAAGCTTGTCGAAAGTCGAGACTGGAACGCGGCACCGCGCGGCCGCCTCGACACGACTCAGGTACTCCACCCTCAGCGCAGCGTCGACCATAGTGCACTCCTTCGGCTGACATGCCTACGGTGCTGGCATCTAGTGCACGCCGGCACACGCGCGGCTATTTGCAATTACCTGAGAATATCACCGTTGCGCGGCTTTTGGCAAGAACCTGAGATGTTTGGTTAGACTCGGTGCATGCCTTTTTCCACGCCGCGCCCTGGCGACCAGTCGTACGACGGCCTGCTGGTCGCGGACGACCTGCCCGACGGATGGTACATGCCCCGCCGATTCCCCGGTGAGCGTGACGATGACGCGAGCGAGCAGATCGATCTCGTGCTCGGGTACAACGACTGGGTCGCAACCGAGTCGCAACGGGAGACGCAGAGCGCCTCCGACGAGAACGAGACGACCGATGGGCGCTGGCGCTACATCGAGCACGACGCCACGCACACCCGGGTGATGATCCGGCTGCAGCGTCAGCTCTTCGCTGTGCCAGAGGAGGTCCGCATCACCGGCGTGATCTACCTTCCCTGGCGCCCGGGCGACCCGATCACGAGTCAGCTCCTCCGCGAGTTGCCGACCGCTCGCATCGAGGCGGCCATCAATAAGCGGCTGTTCACCATGAAGCGGACCGAGACGATCACGGGTGGCAAGATTGTGCTGCCCTCGGGCCGAAAGGTCAGCGAGCGGGATCTACTCAAACCGCTGGGCGATCCGAAGAAGGTGCCCGACTTCTACGAGCTGGTGGCACTTCAGCACGGCCGGCTCACGCAGCAGGGAAATGCGAATCCAAGCGCGACGATGGCGCAACTCAACGGCGTGGCACTGTCGACCTCCCAGGGGTGGGTCACGAAGGCGCGGGAGCGCGGCCTATTGCCGCCTGGAAGGCGCGGCCGAGCAGGGTAAGACCCGACCATAACGAGATGGGACCGAGGCGCACGCATTCGGTGGCGCCCAGACACACGCAGAACCGGGTCGCGGGAGAAAGAGCCGCTATAGGCTGGCGCCTTCCAATTTCCCCTCCGATGCCGCGAGACAAAAGTCGTCGTTGATCTTGATGACCAACGCCAGGATCAGACGGAGCGCGATTATGTAGGTTTCGAAGTGTGCATCCTCGCTGTCCACGTTGGATTGTGACCCGTGAAGGTACTTATTCCGCAGCTGGGGTCCGTTGCTGAAGTCCACCGCGTTGAGGAAGTAGTTGAAGTAGTTTCCCTCTGCATCGGTCAGCAACGAAGAGCGGCGCGTGACCCAGCCCTTCGCAATCATGGTTTCGGCCTCCGCGCGTCCAGCCTCTGAGAGGTGGTAGAAGCTGGCCGCCTGAGTTGTGAACAATGCACTGAGGATGCGGAACCGCTCGAAGTTCCCGATCTGAATCCGGGTACCGGTGTTCTCAAGAACACCCTGTTCGACCAGGAAGTCGATGCTGGGCTTCTGGTAGCCCTCGAAGTCGTCGTACGCGACGTGGTTCTCTAGAAGAAGTAAGGCTGCGCTGTCCGCCTTCAAATTCTCGTTGATGTAATGCAGAGCCGACTGGTCCGAAAACAACAGATGGAGGATGCCAACAACGTCGCCGTCTTCAGCGGGATAGACGTACTTGCCCTCAAGGAGGCTCGGGATTTCCTTGTACCGGACCTGCTCGGAAGCCATGGCGAGCAGGTCACGATCGAGCTCGTGGTCCTTTACGAACAAGACAAACTGGTTGGCGACGCTCTCCATCTCAGCGAAGAGGTGCCTCACCTTTTGGAGATATGGCGTCCCCCTGCCGGACGGAGTGAATGAGAAATTCGACGCCCCGAACTCCTCAACCAGGTACTCCTTGAAGAACCACATGATGACTTGCTCGAGATCGATGTCCTTCGAATCCAGAAAGTCGTGGTACCGCCGCGTCTGGAGAAGAGTCCTCATGTCGATGGAATGAAAGGCTACGCCGACTTTGTACTGATTCTTTCCTGTGGTTCCAATGAACCGTTCCATCACGCCCAGATGCGCCGGGTACGACGGGAGAACCAGCAGTGCTTGATAATCAACGAACTCGAACAGGTGAAGGAAGTTGTTGAGAATGCTGGGATTGTCACACGTTGCTTCAAGCCACCGGCTGCTGTAGGTATACCGGGAGATCATGCCCTCAGAGGTGTCCATCTCGAACACGACCGGATCTTCTTGGGTGTCTGAGAGGCGCACCTCGCACCCAGTCTTGAAGCCTTTGGTTCCGGCAAAGAACGTCGCGGTCATCTCAGCCTTGCGGCGCTTCGCGCGCAGCTTGAGCTTGGCGTCGATTCCGGCGCGGGGATTCTCCTTGGCTACCGCAATGAGCCCCACGTAGTTCGGATTCGCCTCATCACTGTCGATGTAGCGTTCCAACAGTTCGCGAGCGTCGACTGGTGTCAGACTTGCTGGAAGGTGCACCTCTCCTCGAACGTCGTCCTCGAGATACCTTCGAATCAGGTGCTCAGCCCCTCTGGGTGCAGCCCGCAGCGCATCCCGCATCTCGGTGTCGTAGGCCTGCACGAGCTTCTTGCTCGCGAGCAACTCGCCCAGGTGCACACCTTCATTGATGAGTGCCGGAAGCACCGTCGCGCTGTCGCAGCGTTCGAACGCCTTATTCCGACCGAGCAAGTCCAGAAGGTCGGCGTGATATTCGTGGTCAACACCCGCCACCGCGGCAGCGAAATCCGCGTTTTCAATAGCTGAAAAGTGTCTGGCAACCGCGGTTCGGATTTGTGGGATCCGTGCAACGGCCTGTTTTCGCGCCTCCTCGTTGTAGGCGTTCGGGAAAAACCCATGTTCGAGGTACTGCTGAACGTTGTGAAGCTCAAGAATGTCCTCCGTGTTCGTCGAAACGTCCATGGGGTTGAATTGCTCGACGAGTTCAGCGACGCGCGGTACGTACCACCCCGTTGCCATGTCATTCACGCCATAGAACCGAACCCGTCGCGCTCTTGCATCCTCGTCGCTCACCTGTTGCCTCTTCTCACCTAGCCGTCCACGCAGAGTCATTATTGTGCATCGGTAGGACAACGAACGCCCGGCGCAATCGACCCTGACTAGGAGCGTTTCGTAAAGGGCGTTCGGCAAAGGACTGCACCCGGACGGTTGGCCTCGAATGCCCCCTTGCTCGTTCGCGAATGGAGGGACCGCTCACCGAGTCCGCGGATGCCGAATCGTCGAGTCCGGCGTCCCATCGGGCATCGGCGGCATCGGTAGACCCGCACGCCGGTCGCGCAGTCGAAGCAGCTCCCCTAGAAGGTGCATCGCCTGTAGAGGTAGCCAGATGGCGAGATCCGTTCTCGGAGTGATTCGGCGTACCTCGTGACCCTCGCCCACGATCCGCAGCTTCTCCTGATCCAGCAACTCAAAGG
>NZ_JBKJWH010000089.1:0-10021 GCF_046716805.1 Mycetocola sp.
TCGAGGGCGGCGCGGGAAGAGGCTGACAGGTACGGCACGCGCCCATGCTACTGCGCAGTTGAGACGCCTGGACCCGCTTCGCAACCCCCTGTGTTCGCGTGGGTATCTGCGAAAGGATGGGTGAATAAGCTGGACGAACACCGGGAGCGCCGGATAACGCCCTGAACCCTGTTCCGGACCGTCCGCGGGTTTCGCGGTACCTGTCCGCCCCTGTGGCGGGCGCCGCGGCGCTTGCTTGCCGCCTGAAGACGGCAGTTCACGAACAACCGAAAGGAAAACAATGACCGATTCGAATGAACGTGCTGACGAGAACATCACCGCCGCTGCAACGGATGCCCACCAGGCCGTCGACAATGCCCCCGACGTCCCCGACGCATTGAAGGACGCAGCGCACGACTCCGTCGATCGTGGAGCCGAGGCCTCCGCCCCCCTCGCGGAGACGGCATCCGACGTGCGCGACACAGCGTCGGGCTTCGCTACCACTGTCGGCTCCCATGCAGCTGACACGACCGCGAAGCTGGAGGACGCCACGAGGGACGCGTCCCGTTCCTTCCGGGACCGCTCCGACCAGGCCTCCGACATCGCCGGCAAAGCGTCGGCTGCCTCCCGCGACGCCGTCGAGGCGGCGAGGGAAGCCGCGAGCTCTGCGGTTTCGGATCTGCAGCACAAGTACGAGGAACGCCCGGGAACGGTCATCGCGGTCGCGGCCGTCGCCGTCGTCGCGATCATCGGACTGATCATCCGGGCCGCCAGGCGCTGATCGCAATCGGGCGCCCGCGAGGCACCGGCACCATCCCGGGGAGTACGCTCCCCGGGATGTGTGGTGTCTCAGGGCTCAGTCCTTCTCGCTCGGGATGAGGATCCACAGCACGATGTAGACGACGAGCTGGGGTCCCGGCAGGATGATGCTGAGTACGGTGAGGACTCGGACGAGCGTGGGCGACCAGCCGAAACGGTTCGCCACCGCCAGACAGACGCCGGCGAAAACCCGGCCGCGCCTGGGTCGGTAAAGTTTCATGACTTCAGGGTGACACCGCCGCCAGGTGTCCACAATCGGGGGCCACCTGATTTTGGCCGGGGTTCAGGCGAGTTCGAGGGTGGTGTCGACGCGACTGGAGCCGGCATCGGTCACCGTGATGCGCAGTTTCGCTGGAATCTGCTCCTTCATCGCTTCGACGTGGCTGATCAGCCCGATGGTACGGCCCCCTGAGCGCAGGCTGTCGAGCGTGGACATGGCGATGTCGAGCGTTTCGCGGTCGAGCGAGCCGAAGCCCTCATCGATGAACAGGGTGTCGAGGCTGATTCCGCCCGCCTGATTCGTCACCACTTCGGCGAGGCCGAGCGCGAGGGCGAGTGAGGCAAGGAAGGTTTCACCACCGGAGAGCGAATGGGTGGCGCGGGCGCGACCGGTGTGCTCGTCGAGGATGGCGAGGCCGAGTCCCGACCGGACATTGCGGAACTGCACGGAGTCGTCGTGCTGCAGCGTGTAGCGCCCGCTTGTCATGGTGCGCAGGCGCGCGTTTGCTGCGATGACGATTTCCTCGAGTTGCCCAGCGAGCACATACGTTTCGAGCCGCATCCGTTTGGTGTTCGATTCGCCACCCTGCACCGCGCTGGCGAGGGCACGGACCTGGTCGAATTCCTCGCGGAGTCGGGCCGACGCCTCCTGCTCGGCGTGCACCCGGGCGACGATCGTCTCGAGCTGGGTGACTCTGTCAGCCAGCAGGCCGGATGCTTGAAGCGCGTCATCGCGCGCGGAACGAGTCTGGGAGACGAGAGCTGAGGACGGTGCGAGGTCGACGAGGTCAACGGGAAGCACAGCGAGTTCCGGCTCGAGCAGAGTCGCCCGGGCAGTGCCGACGGAGAGGTCGTGCTCCCGGATCCGGGTGTCGAGCGAAGCGATCTCCGCTGAGCTTCGGCGTGCCTTCTCGACGCCGCCTTCATCGGAGAAGTCGTTCTCGATCAACTGCGTGGCCAGAACCTCGCGGGCGGCGGCAAGAGCGCCGGCACGAACCTCCCGATCGTCGAGAGCGCCGGCGAGCTTTTTCGCCGCCTCGAGGGCCGCCTGCAGCGAGGCCGCTCGATCCTTCACCGAGTCGAACGTGGCGCGTGCCGCTTCGACCCGGGTGGTGACCGCTGTGAGAGCATTCCGCGCGGTGGTCGATGAGTCGGCGGCTGCGGCAAGGTCGGCGCGCAACTGCTCGAGCCGCGCCGTGGCTGCCTCGAGTGAGGCGCGGAGCTCGGCCTGGGTCTTCTCGCCGTCGGCGACGACCGAGACGGCGGCTTCTGCCTCCATCAGTGCGGCGGTCGCCTCGAGGAGCTCGGTCTCGAGTTCGTCGATCGATCTGTTTCCGGCCGCGGTGTGTGCCTCGGCCAGTTGGGCGACGAGGGCGGATGCCGCTGCCGTGGCGGCATCGAGCTCGGCACGACGGGCGGTGACGGCTTCTCTCGCCTGTTCGACGTCTGCCTCGGTCACCGGGTCGTCGTCGGTCGTCGCACGGTGCGGGTGTTCAACCGACCCGCAGACGGCGCACGGGGAACCGTCGACCAGTTCGCCGGCGAGCTCGGCGGCGTACCCGCTGAGGCGCCTGGTGAAGAGGTCGTCCTGGGCGCCGGTCGCCGCGGTCAGTCGCGTGCTGGCGTCCTTCTCGGCGAACCGGGCCTCGATGAGGCGCCGGTCGAGGGTGATAGCGCGCTTCGCGGCGACGCGGGCAGCGTCCAGCCGGGCGACGCGCTCCCGAGCCGGCACGGCACCAGCCGCGGCGAGCCGAGCGGCGTCAAGCGACGTGGCGATGCCGTCGAGCTCGGCAGGAAGCGACGCGACCAGCGCATTCGCCTCGTCGATGGCGGCGCGGCAGGATTCGTGGTGTTTCTCGCTCCGCCGGACGGCGGCCGCGAGTTCAGGGAGGGACTTCTCGTCGTCGAGCACCGAATCGAGGGCGCCGAGACGGCGACCGAGGTCGTCGAGAACGCGGCTGACGGCGACGGTGTCGAGCTCGGTGTCGTCGGTCTCACCCTCGAGGACCCCGTCTGCGGCGGCGGTGTAGGCGACGCGTCGTTCGGCTTCGACGGTGACCGCTTTGTCGAGCGCGTTCGCCGCCCCGCGAACGGCAGCGACATGGGCCCACACGGACGCCGCCCGCTGTGCCTGTTCCAGTCGGACCCGGTCGGCGTCGATCGACTCGGTCAGGGCTTCGAAGGTCGCAAGGGTCTCGCGAGCACTGTCGCGTCGCAACTGCAGCCGGCGGGTGTTCTCGAGCGCGCGATGTTCGGCATCGGCCGCGGTGAATTCTGCATCGGCAACGGTGGCGGCCTGCGCGGCGGCAGACTGCGCCTCGCGGAGCTCAGCGAGGATGCCGTCGAACCAGTCCAGCCCCGGCTCTGCTGGTATCTCGTGCTGCACAAGACCCGCGGCGAGCTCGGCCGACATCCGCAAACCCCCCGCGGTGGACTCGAGCGCGGCCGCGAGTTCCTTGCGCCGCTCGTTCAGGGCGAGTTCGACCTGCTCGAACCGTTTGGTGCCGAACAGGGTGCGGAGCACGCCCTGCCGTTTGTCGTTGCTGGCGAGGAGAAACTCCTGGAAACGGTTTTGAGCGAGAAGGATGACCTGCAGGAACTGGTCTTTCGTCAGGCCGAGGATGACCTCGAGCTTGCGTGCGACGTCGACGGGGCGGGCGGCGACGCCCTCCCAACCGCCCTCCTTGTACACGAAAAGCTCGGCCGTCGTCTTCTCTGTCGTCGTTCCGGTGCCTGACTTTTTGGGCCGGTCGTATTCGGGGGCTCGCCGCACCCGGTACGAGACGCCATGGATGCGGAAGTCGAGTTCGACCCAGGTCGGATCGCCGAGTTCGCAATAGTCACTGCGGAGCTTCGGCTGGGTTCCGTCGTAGCGGGGTGCGCTGCCGTAGAGCGCGAAACAGATGGCGTCGAGCAGACTGGACTTGCCCGCTCCGGTCTTGCCGGTGATGAGGAAGATGCCGTCGTCATCGAAGCGTTCGAAGTCGATGCGCTGTTCGTCCTTGTACGGGCCGAAGCCGGCGACGTTCAGCCGTTGAATCTTCACGCGTCGACCTCCGACAGAATCGGTTCGACCGCCAGCCCGTCGAAGGCCGGCTCGTCATGATCTGCACGCTCAACCTGGGCGAGCACGTCGGCGACGATCGCTTTTTCGGCATCGTTCGGACCCACCCCGTTGCGCACGTGTTCGAG
Source organism: Mycetocola sp. (assembly GCF_046716805.1). Classification (GTDB taxonomy): domain Bacteria; phylum Actinomycetota; class Actinomycetes; order Actinomycetales; family Microbacteriaceae; genus Mycetocola_A. The sequence goes on from NZ_JBKJWH010000089.1 coordinate 4,210, forward strand.
GAACCCGGAGACGATGTCGATGTCGCTTTGCCCCTTCACTCGCTTGGCGTAGCTGTCCGTCGACGGCTCCGCGGTGACCGCCGGGCGGTGTTCGAGGGTGACGCAGTGCGGAAAACGACCCTGCAGCCGGCGCATCCCGTCGAGGGGTCGCACGGTGTCGGTGAGCACGACCGACAGCCAGTGGCTCTCGAATTCGGCGAGCGCGGCATCCGTCAGGATCTCGTCGAGCGAACCGGTGAGCACCTTCAACGACCGCGGCACGGGAAGCTCGACCCAGTCCACCGACGCGAGCCCGGTGGCGTCGAGGTCGACGAGCCAGGCGCCGCGTGGTTTCGCGGCTTCGGAGAATGAGTAGTGCAGCGGGGCACCCGAATAGCGCACCCGGTCGCTGAGCGTCGACCGGCCATGGATGTGGCCGAGCGCGACGTAGTCGGGGCCGTCGAAGACGGACAGCGGAACGTAGTCGATGCCGCCGGCGGTGATGTCGCGTTCGACATCGCTGGCGCCCACCTGCTCGGCGTCGATCGCTCCGGTCGCCGGTACGTTGACCGCGAAGCAGTGTGACAGGACGACGGAGCGGCCTCCCCGCTGGGACAGGTCGGTGCGGATGCGGTCCATCACGAAACCGAGGACCTGCTCGTGGGTGCGCAGCGTGGCATCCGGGTAGTGGTGTCGCAGAAGGGACGGCTCGAGGTAGGGAATGCCGTAGAAGTGCACCGGGCCGTGCTCGTCGGACAGCGTGACCGGCTCATCGTGCTGCTCCTGCCTGGTCACGACGTGGACGCCGGCCAGTCCGGAAAACCGAGACATGAAACCGAGCCGGGTGGCCGAGTCGTGGTTGCCGCTCGTCAGCACGACGGATGCCCCCGCCACACGCAGCGCCGAAACCGCGGACTCGAGCACGGTGTAGGCCTCAGCGGCCGGGGTGGCGGAGTCAAAAATATCACCGGCAACGACCACCACATCGACCGAACGCTCCCGCACCTCGACCGCCAGCGCGGCGAGCACCGAGCGCAGGTTCGCCAGGGTCGAATGACCGTGGAACGTGCGACCGATGTGCCAGTCGGAGGTGTGCAGGATTCTCATGTCTTCACGGTAACCGGGGCCGCCGACATTGCCCGTGCGCGACGCCGGAAAGTCCGCACCTCGGGAAACCGACGCCCGAAATCAAGCCCCCGGGCGAATGACGGGGGACGCCCGGGAACTCGTTTAGCCTTGGCGCATGACCGCAACAGAACTATGGCTGGTGAGGCACGGAGAGTCGACGGCGAACATCCAGGCGACCGAGTCGCAGCGGGCGCTGCTCGAGGTCATCCCCGTCGAGCACCGCGATGCGGATGTCCCGCTGTCGGACACCGGTGTCCGACAGGCGGAGGCGCTCGGATCGTGGCTGGCAGCGAACGCCGGCGGTCCGGTGCCGACGGCGATCTGGAGTTCACCGTACCTTCGCGCCCAGCAGACGCTCGCTGTCGCGCTCGGCGTCAGCGGGCTTGAGCGCTCGTTCCTCGTCGACGAGCGACTCCGCGACCGTGAACTCGGCATCCTCGACACGTTGACCTCGCATGGTGTCGACCAGCGTTATCCGGAGGAGGCGGCTCGGCGGCGCTGGCTCGGCAAGTTCTACTACCGGCCGCCCGGTGGGGAGGCGTGGACGGATGTCGCGCTTCGCGTCCGGTCGTTCCTCCGCGATGTCGACGAAGGGGAAGCATCCGGCCCCATTCTCGTCGCGGCGCACGACGCCGTCGTCCTCGTCTTCCTCTATCTCTGCCTCGGCTGGTCGGAGCAGGAACTCCTCGCCTTCGCCAGCAATAACACGGTCTTGAACGCGTCGATCACGCGACTCACCCGCCAGCCGGGCGAACGTTTCTGGACGCTCGAGACGTTCTCCCACGACAACCACCTCGAAGCGGTCGGTGCGCCCGTCACCGAACACGCAGGAGATACCGATGTCCAGCCACGCTGAGCACGAGATGATCACGCCGAACTCCCTGAGGGGGTGGCCCCTGCCTGAGGCAGGCGACTCGAAGTACGGCCGCGGCCAGGTGATCGTCGTCGGCGGCGCACAACGCTCCCCTGGCGCGGTGATGCTCTCCGGGCTGGCGGCGCTGCGCGTGGGCGCCGGGCGGTTGACCCTCGCGGTCGCCGCCTCGGTCGCGACCGCCGTGGCTGTCGCTGTTCCCGAGTGCGGTGTCGTCCCGCTCGACGAAACCGCCGACGGACACGTGGGCGGAGCAGGCGTCGACGCCGCCGAGCGTGACCTGTCCGGTGCGGACGCTGTCCTGGTCGGGCCTGGCCTCGATGACCCGGACGAAGCGGAACGGATGCTGTCAGCCCTGATCCCGCTCGTCGGTTCCGACGCCGTCATGATTCTCGACGCCTTCGCGCTCGGGGTGTTGCCGAAGGTTCCGGCGTTCGTCGAGGCGTTCGGGGGCCGGCTGGTGCTGACCCCGAACAAGGAGGAGGCAGCCCGGCTGCTGGAACACGAGGTGGAGAATCTCGTCGAGGACATCGCCGGGATCTCCCGCCGCTATCGCGCGGTCGTCACCTGTTATGACGTCATCGCCTCCCCCGATGGGCGGATCTGGCGCACCGGCACCGGCGGAGGTGGCCTCGCCACCTCCGGAAGCGGTGACGTGCTCGCCGGAGCGATCACCGGGCTGTGCGCCCGCGGCGCCACACCGGAGCAGGCTGCGGTCTGGGCGACCCACGCGCACGCGGCCGCCGGCGACCGGCTGGCCGTGCCGGTCGGGCCTCTCGGCTTCCTCGCCAGCGAGCTGCTCGACGAGCTGCCCCGGGTCCTGGTCGAGATCGGCGCGTAGTAGCGGCGGATGTCGGTGCCGCCGGCGGCATCCGGTGACGTATGCTCATTTCTCTTGAACTTTTCGGCGCTGGTGCGGAATAGCGCGACCGGCGTCGTCGTTCCGTTCCTTCGCGCTGGTCTTTCGGCGTTGCGCTGCTGCTTGTGCACCCGCGCGGGGCAGCGTCACCCGCGCGAACCGCCCGTGAACATCCCGCTCGGTCCCGACCATTGGATTCCCCGTGAACGACTCCACCACCGATCTCACCCTGACTGAGCACACCTCGACGCTCCGGTCGGCCGAGCCGGACCACACCGCCCGCAATTTCCGTGTGATTTGGCTGATGCTCGCAGCCACGTTCGTCGTCATCCTCAACGAGACGATCATGGGTGTCGCCCTCCGCGAGCTCATGCTCGATCTGGACATCAGTGCGCGATCCGCCCAGTGGCTGACCACCGCGTTCCTGCTGACGATGGCGATCGTCATCCCGGTCACCGGATTCCTGCTGCAACGGTTCCACACGCGGCCGATCTTCATCACCGCGATGAGCCTGTTCTCGGCGGGCACACTGCTCGCCGCACTCGCACCGAACTTCGAGGTGCTGCTCGGCGCCCGCGTCGTGCAGGCGTCAGGCACAGCGATCATGATCCCGCTTCTGATGACCACGATCATGACCCTCGTCCCCGTTGCCCAGCGCGGCCGCACCATGGGCAACGTGTCGATCGTCATCTCGGTGGCCCCGGCCATCGGCCCGACCGTGTCGGGGATCATCCTCAACGCGCTGAGCTGGCGCTGGATGTTCTGGATCGTCCTGCCGATCGCCCTCGTCATGCTCGTCATCGGCATCCGCCGCGTCGAGAACGTGACCGAGCCGAAGCGCGTGCCGCTCGACGTCGTGTCTGTGATCCTTTCCGCTTTCGGGTTCGGCGGGCTGATCTACGGCCTCAGCCGGATCGGTGAGAGCGGACCCGAGAACGCGACGGCCGCTGAGCAGGCAACGGCAGCCCTGCCGATGTGGGTCGCCCTCGGCGTTGGCGTGATCGGCCTGGGCTGGTTCATCGCACGGCAGCTCCGGCTGCAACGCAGCGACCGGGCGCTGCTCGACCTCCGTACGTTCCGCTCGGCGAACTTCAGCGTCTCGATCGGCGTCATGGTCGTGAGCATGGCAGCGCTGTTCGGGACGATCATCCTGCTGCCGATCTACATGCAGCAGGTGCTCGGCCTCGAGCCGGTGCAGACCGGCCTGCTGCTCCTGCCCGGCGGGCTGCTGATGGGGCTGCTCGCCCCGTTCGTCGGCCGTCTCTACGACCGCTTCGGGCCGAAACCGCTCCTCATCCCCGGGTCGATCGTCGTCAGTGCGGCACTGTGGGCGCTGGCCACGGTCGGCGAGTCGACGTCGCCGTTGTACCTCCTCGGCGCGCACCTCCTGCTGAGCCTCGGCCTCGCGTTCCTGTTCACCCCGCTGTTCACCTCGGCGCTGGGCTCGGTTCAGCCGCACCTGTACGCGCACGCGTCGGCCACGGTCGGCACCGTGCAGCAGGTTGCCGGTGCCGCAGGCACCGCCCTGTTCGTGACAATCATGTCGACGACAAGCGCGGCGCTGGCAAGCGACGGCATCGCCGGCGGTGCGGCGGCTGCCGGCGGAATCCGGTCCGCGTTCCTCGTCGGAGCGTTCATCTCCCTGCTCGCGATCGTCGGAGCGATCTTCGTCAGCAAGCCCGCGGACGCGCCAGCCGGGGTGCCCGCCGGACACTGAGTTCCTCGCGAGAACGGATGCCGGCCCGCTTCAGTGCGGTACGGCATCCGTTTCTCATTCGGCCGGGCGGGCCCGGTACGTCGCCTGGGTGAAGCCGGCGCGAAGCTCGCGCGCGCCGGTCAGTTCGAGGTGGACGTCAGAATCGAGCGGACCGAACAGCGGGATGCCGAACCCGATGAGCACGGGGGCGATGCTCACCGTGAGATTGTCGAGCATGCCCGCCCGGAGGAACTGCTGCACCACGGTTCCGCCGTCGACGTACACATGCCGTCTGCCCTCCTGGCCGAGGTTCGCGAGAGCGTTGTCGAGGGTGCGATGCACCGTGGCATCCGGCCAGTCGACCGCTTCGAGGGAACTGCTCAGCACGAGCACCCGCTTGCCGGCGTAAGGGTATTCGTCGAATGCCGCGACGATGTCGTAGGTGTTGCGGCCGATCAGCATCGAGTCGACGGCGGCGAAGAAGTCGTCGTAGCCGGTGTCGCCGAGGTCGGCGCCGGCCTCGAGAAGCCAGTCCAGTCCGCCGTCCGGCCTGGCGATGAACCCGTCGAGGCTCATCGCCAGGAAGGCGGATGTCGTCAGTCGGGGTGTCGGGGACGTGTCGGTCATGCGCGCACGCTACCACCGGCATCCGACACCGGGGAAGGCTCGGATCACACGTTCGACCGCGGGCGGAGGATGCAGAACTCGTTGCCCTCTGGATCGCGGAGGACCTGCCAGTCGCCGCCGTCGTAAATGTCGTCCGCGAGTGTCGCGCCGAAGCTGAGCGCTTCAGCGATCGCGGCGTCGTAGACGCGGCTGCGGAGGTCGAGGTGGAGCCGGTTCTTGCCGGGTTTCCGCTCAGAGACTTTGAGAAAGTCCATGCGTTCGGTACTGGCGTTGAGCCGGAGCTCCGCATGACCGCTCGTGTCCACCACGACCTGCCCGCCCAGGAGCTTTTGCCAGAACCGTGCGAGGGCCGGAGGGTCCGCACAGTCGACCGAGAGGGCGGCGACGCCTGCGATGAAGGAGCTCATGGCTCCCATGACAGCACTGGCGCCGGTCACGGTCAACGGGTGCCTGAGCGAACTACGCTGGAGAGATGGCTCCTGAATTCGCCCATGAACCGGACGCACACCGGTACACGCTCCGTCTCGGCGACGAGCTCGTCTGCGTGGCGGTTTACTCGGCGCGCCCTGGCCAGATCTACTTCACCCACACCTACACGTCACCCCCGCGTCGCGGGAACGGCTACGCGGCATCCCTTATCGAATTCGCGGTG